>JANXML010000116.1 GCA_025354645.1 Arcicella sp.
GTTTGCGTGGGTTGCAGGTGAATATCATTGCCATAGACATAGTCCGTGGTGTTTTGGATGTTACTCAACGTGGTGCCAACTTTAAATTGTTCTTTTTGAATGCTCTGTTGGTTGAACTGAAATCCTGATAGGGTAACGTATTTATTGTACACGTAGATGTCGTCCGTAAAACCCAAAGGACTTGCTTCGGTATTATGAATGGCTTTACCCGTTTTTAACCCCAAGAACTTGAAGTATTCTAAACTTGATTTTTGGACATAAGCCGATTGATCATCCGAAACCCAATCTCCCGCTTCGTCATACTTTTTGCTTTTTGTGACAACGCCCCGCTGCCAATCATAAGAAACGGAGGTGTAGGGAAATGTACTTGAATTAAGGTCGGGAGCATCGTCTGGGTCGGGGCTTTTATATTCTAAGACGGCTTTACCTTTATAGATTTTTTGGTTCAAGGCGTTCAATGCTGATTCTTTCACAATTACTGTTTTATAACCCACATAATGCCCTAACGTAGTGGAAAGAGGCAATTGACTCGCTGAATTCAAAAACAAAGCACTTGTAATTACATCAGTCGTGGTGAAATAAGTAATGGGATAATAATATTTTCCATTGGTCACAATTCGTCCACTTGAATTAGCAGGATCTTCCAATGAAGTATAAGAATATTCCTTCGTTACACACGGTGAAGAAGTGTTGTTAGAGCAGTCTTTAACTTCCTTAATTCGTAAACCGCCCGAGGTGCGAGTGACATAATTAGCGGGGGTAACAGAAATACCTTGGAGGGTGAGAGTTGCCGAACTGGCATTACTACCACTGGCATTTTCACCGCATAAATCCGCAATGAGCGTGTAAGTACCAGGGGCTAAAACTACGTATTGCGTTCCAATACTTGGCGTGGGATTTCGACTATTAATTCCCGTTAAAGTTTTGGAAAATACGGACGTTCCACCACTATTGAGGATAGTAACGCTTCCATCAATAATATCCTGTCCTTGTGAGAAAATAGTAATATTCCAATTAGCTTTCATGCAAGAAAAAGCCCCATCGGCAATGGTAAGAGTGGTAATCGTATTGGCACACTGGGAGGGGTTTGTTTTTGTTACCGTCGCAACGTCCGTAAAAGTACCCGCACAAGGGTTGAACTCTTCGTTTTGATTGGAGAAATAACTATTGGCTTCATAAGTAAACTCGGTTGAACCTTTGGTGGGATACGTAATTTTTTTGAGTTGCCCAATCAAAGCCGAATTGAAATCTGGATTTCGATTTGTGGCAGTAAGATAATAAGCATTGTTGTTTAGCGAAGAAGGTACAGGATTTTCTTTGATTTTGGTTGAATCACTACTTTTAACTAATATTTTCAAACTATCCACGTATTTAGAAAATTGTTCTTTCGACAACGTATCATTTTTACCAACTGAACTAACAATAACAGTCTGATAATCAGGCAATAATGTTCCCGTAGAGTTGGCATTATGATATCCCCAATTGTCCTCACGGCTAATTACGTCACTTCCGCCCGTGGGTAAAGCGGGTATATCCGATTCAGCATAATACTCAAATTGATGCGGTTCGTTTGCCGTTGTGCCACCCGTTCCGTATTCGGTGACGGAACGCAACACTAAACGATTGGAGATTTCATCGGCATAATTAAACCCAAATTTACGAATGATGTTTCCATCCCCATCTTTCAAAACCACTTCTTTCAAACTCTTGGGTTTTGTACCACTGGCAGAGAAAGACCAATCGGAACGGTCGGTGGTATTTTCCACAAATTCAACTTTTCCCCAATCGCCGTTATTGATGAGAATTTCCTTCAAAACGGTTTCGGTGGTGGTGCTTTGCGATACGGTCTTATGAGGATTAAAATCCAGACTACTCGCATCAGCGGGAATCGTCAGATACAGATACCGATTTTCACTTTGGGCGTGCGGAAGGTCAATGGTTCTTTGAGTATAATTAAAAATTAAGGAGTTACCGTTGGGGGTAAGAATTTTTGTCAGATACCATGTACTTACTATATTTTTACCAAATTGGTAATCATCATCGTCTAAAATTGCTCCTTCTCGTTTATCGAAGGTGTATTTTACGCCTTTTGGGTCAGTGAAAACAAATTTTTCGATAAGCCCCTGCTGATTGTTAGTATTGAATAATTGCCCCGTAGTATTGGGATTAAACGTAGCCGCAACAGACATGGCTTGTCTTGGAATAAATACGCCATTTTTGAGGGTGCTTCCTGTCTGAGTTTCATCGAAAATAAACTTACCGCCGTATCCTCCAAAACTAAAATTGAAAAGATCAGGTTCCCCATCGTAATTTGTTTTACCAACCTCGATTTTAAACTCATTTTCAGTGAGAGAACTATAAGGAGAAGTAGGGGAATACGTATGTTCATTAATAGATTTTACCACGGAAGCCGTGGGAAGAAGTCCATTGAAACCATGGTTTTGTTCATCTGGCACTGAACGAACTTGGCGATTAATTACGCCCGTTCCTGAAAGCGACCAACCCATCCCCACGGACGAAGGCGTTTCGTGAACTTTTAAGCCTGAACTGGCATAATTCAAAGAAATGGGAAAAGAGAAATCGTTGAATTTGATGTTAAAAAGATTTACGGAGGGATTTATTTGCCCCGTATAAAGTGAAACATCAACGTCACCGTATTTACCCAAAGCTGCGGCAGTGGGAGATTGTGGAATAAGTGGGTGTTGTTTAAATTGGGAGAAAGTTCTTACCGTGAAACACACAGCAATCAATAATAAGTAGATTTTTTTCATGGTGACGGTTTGTTTTTAAATTATGAGACATAGAAAAAGCGTGAACCATTACTCGCTTGTAATCTAAGGCTTTCGACGACCTGCAAGACAAAGCAAAGTAACGCCCACGCATCACGTGAGCGTCTGAACTTTACTTCCCTGTCTTGCACTTTTGTCGAAATTTTAGATTACAGGAACTTTAAGCTAAACGCTAATAATATGTTTGATTTCTTTTTATTTATTCATATCACAATGTTAAGGAAGAATTTTTGATTTGGTGTAAGCGTTCGTCATATAAATTTGGAATTTTACTAAGTGGTAAAAATGAATTTGGTGTTAAATTTTATATCCATAAAAAAAATGCCCGTTGAAATCAACGAGCATTTATGTACTACCTAACCACTATATATACTTGATTTAAGTATATCAATTTTCAATCAGCTCCATCTCCTCAACCCTTGCTGTCTTATTCTTTCTGAACCATTTGTCACGGATTCGCTCGTTGATGTAGTACATACATGGCACGATTACGAGGGTAAGAATGGTCGAGAACGTTAAACCGTAGATGATTGTCCACGCTAAAATGTTCCAGAATGCTGCACTATCTGACCCTGTGTGAATATGCGGATTTAATTCCGTAAATAAACTTACAAAGTCAATACTCAAACCTATTCCCAAGGGAACAAGTCCTAAAACTGCCGCCGCTGCCGTTAAAATCACGGGCGTTAAGCGAGTACTTCCTGCCTCCACAATGGCTTTTTTCAAGGGATAACCACGTCCAATTAACTCGTCGGTGAATTCAATTAAAAGAATACCATTTTTTACCACAATACCTGCCAAAGCAATAATTCCTACGCCCGACATGATGACTGAAAAACTCTTTCCGAATGCCATAAAACCTAAGAATACGCCAATGAACGATAACAGAATCGTTGCAAAGATAATAATTGGTTTTGAGATGGAGTTAAACTGCGTGGCTAAAACTAAGAAAATTAGCATAATTGCCGCAATTAAAGCCCCAAATAAGAAACTTCCTGTTTCAGCTTGCTCTTCTTGTTCACCTCCCATTCTAATAACATAACCACTTGGAACATCCAATTCATTTACTAAATCCTGAATTTGTGGTACTATTTCATTGGCGGTGTATCCCTGTGACACATTTGAACTCAAAGTTACGACACGTTCCTGATTTTTACGATTAATCTGACTAAAAGAAGTCGAATAGGATATATTTGCGATTGAATTCAAAGGAACTTCACGCAGCAAACCACCCATCACCATATCCCGATAAACGATTTTCATGCCCAATAATTTCTCAATCTGATTGCGGTCTTGTGCTTTAACTCTCAACTGAATTGGATACTCATCTTTATCGTCACGGAATTTAGCAATTTCAGAACCAAAAAGGGCTGTACGCACTTCCATGGCAATTTGTGCGGATGAAATCCCTTCTCGCTGAGCCTTCGCTTTATCAACATCAATGATGATTTCGGGTTTATTGGTAATTAAATCTGACTTCAATTTTTCAATTCCCTTAATGCCCGATTTATCAATTGCCGCTCGCATTTGCTTCTCTAATTTCGTCAAAACTTGAAAATCATCTCCCGCAATTTCAATAGAAATAGGAGCTCCCGTTGGCGGTCCATTGTTTTCTCTATCCACGGAAATTTCTGCTCCTGGGATGGGTAATGCCTTAATTTCTTTACGAAAAATCCCTAACATCTTTTCCGAAGAAATTCCACCACGATTAATTCCTTTTACAAAAGCAATCGTAATTTTCGATTTTTGAGGCGTTGGAGCTCTATCTGGATTGAATGGGTCGCCCGCATTCTTACCCACGTTTGAAATCACAGAATTAATGGCTCCTTCGGCTTTTTCACGTTTAATGATGTCAAAAACCTTCTTTTCCAACACCTTTGAAACTGAATCCGTAATTTTGGCATCCGTTCCGATGGGCAAATTATTGTAAACGTATATAAAGTCAGGCTCGCCACTTGGAAAGAAAATTACGTTTGGTTTCACTACGCCCAAAAGAAAAATCGTTACACCAAATAAAACAAACATTGACAAAACCGTCCAAACGGGACGATAACCCGTAATTAACCAAGAAATCAATTTTTGGTAATTATTCTTGAAAGCGGGTAACGTTTTTTCTTGGAACGGAATAATGATTTTTGGCGTAAGGATAAAGTGATTGAAAGCGTAAAGAATAATAATTAATAAGAAAAAATTACCCAATCCAACATTAATGATATATCCTAAAACAGTAATCACAGCCAAAATAATCATGGGTTTTTTAATTGCCGCAAAGCTCGTATCAACCGTTCCGTGTTCATCGTGACGTTTCATAAAAGTCATGGCAAAAACGGGGTTCATCACATACGCCACAATCAAGGATGCAATCAAAGTACAAATCAACGTGATGGGCAAAAATTTCATAAATTCACCCACAATTCCAGGCCAAAACAAAAGCGGAACGAAGGGCATGATGGTTGTAATTGTTCCCGATAAAACAGGCACAAAAACCTCTGATGCAGCCAATTTAACGGCTTCTATAATGGAAATGTGACGGTATTTATTAAAGATACGGTGTGAATTTTCAATTACCACAATGGCATCATCCACCACAATTCCGAGTCCCAACAAAAAGGCGAAAAGTACGATGGTATTCAACGTAAAACCTAAGAAATACAAAGGAATGAATGCTAAAAGAGCCGATAATGGAACGGAAAGCCCCACGAAAATGGCATCTTGAACGCCCATAAAGAACATCAAAACCAACACTACAAAGATGAAACCTAAGACCACAGTATTAACTAAATCTTCAATTTCAGATTTTGTTCTTTCGGATGAATCCGCCGTGATTTTTACATCCAATCCTGCTGGTAAATTTGTCTCTTTTGCTTTGGCAATAATCTCTTCAATCTTCTCAGAAGCCTCAATCAAGTTTGAACCACCTCGTTTGATAACGTTCAAGGTAACTACTTTTTTGTTATCCAAACGAGCAAAATCTTGTTGTTCTTCGCTACTGTCAATCACTTCGGCAACATCGCCCAGACGCACCATTGCCCCAGTGGATGAACGCAAACGAATGTCCTCAATTTGAGCCATTGACTTGAATTCACCCTTCACTCGAAGCGTTCTTCTCACGCCATCAACGTTCAATTCACCACCCGAAATATTGACGTTTTCACCTTGAATGGCATTTTGAATATCATAAAAAGCAAGCCCCGCCGACTGTGCTTTATAGAGGTCGAGATTAATTTGAATTTCACGGGTTAAAGCTCCAACGATGTCCACACGAGTAATTTGTGGCAAACCTTCAATGTCATCTTGAAGAATTTCGGCAAAATCTTTCAGCTTTTTCAACGGATAATTACCCGCTAAATTGATGTTCATAATCGGGAATTCCGAAAAGTTAACGTCTTGAACCACAGGTTTTTTCGTTAAATCTTTCGGTAACTGAACAATATCTACTTTGTCTTTCACCTTACGGAGGGCATCTTCAACTTTCACATCAGGATTAAATTCTACGATAATTATAGAAAAATCTTGCAATGAATTTGACTTCACCCTTTTCACGCCCGAAATCGTTTTTATTTGCTTTTCGATGGGTTTAGTAATGGTGTTTTCAATATCCGCTGGCGTTGTTCCTGCATAAATTGTCTGCACAATAATTTGCGGAACTTTGATGTCGGGAAATTGCTCACGGGGTAGGAGGTTATAGATCACAATACCCACAATCGTGAGGACGAATGTAAACAAATACACCGTTTTTTGATTGGTTCCCAACCAACCAATCATGTTATAAATGGCACCCGAACCATGCTTTTCGTTGGTCAGTGCTTCGTTATTTTCGAGGTTATTTTCTTTCATAAGATTATGATTAAATAATATTTTCTAAATCTTGCAATCTCTGTGATATTTCTTCGGGAGATGGTAATAATCCTTTGAATTGCTCAGGTAGTAATGATGTTGTATTGTAGGTTGAAACTCCAATTGGATAAACAGCGTTTTTAAAAGAATATTCAACAATAGTTCTATCTTTTTCTTTACAAATTATAATTCCAATGGCTTCATTTTCTCCTTCTTCTTTATATTTATCATTCAAAATAGATAAATAAAATTCCATTTTGCCTTTGTATTCAGGCTTAAATTCATCAATTTTCAATTCGATTGCAACCAAACATTTTAGTTTACGATGAAATAATAATAAATCTATAAAGTATTCATTACCAGCTACTTTTACACAAAATTGATTACCAACAAACGTAAAAGCACTTCCCATTTCAATCAAGAATTTACGGATATTCTTAACTAAGGCTTCTTCTAATTCTCTTTCTGAATATTCATCGGCTAAATCTAAAAAATCAAAACTGTAATGGTCTTTAACCGCTAAATGTGCTTGATGAGCATAATTTTCGGGTAATAATTGGTCAAAATTCGTCTGATTAGTCAAATACATTTCAAACGCTTTTCTTTCAATTTGATGAATTAAAACGTTCTTTGTCCAGCCAAATTTTTTGGTATGAAGCATATAAAATTTACGCTCTTCGGCGGTTTTACACTTCCGTATGATGATGACATTATGAGTCCAACCAATTTCCCCAACCATTGGTTGGGATATTGTATCTCCTTGATATTCAAGGTAAAACAACTTCATATACTCCAAATTGCTTCTGCCAAAACCGTTCTGATTGGGAAATTCTGTTTGTAAATCCTTTGAAAGATTTTCAATAATAGATTTCCCCCAGCCGAATTGCGTTTGGCGTTCTACAATCATTTTACCCAACTCCCAATAAAGTTGAATTAACTCCTTATTGACGGCTTTTAAAGCCTTATATTGAGCTTCCCGAATTTTCGTTTTTACTTCCCCGAAAAAAGATTGGTAATCTGAATTTTGAATATCCATTTTAATAATTTATCAAACTTCCATCAACCAAATCCTGATACCCTTGTGTAATCACCATTTCGCCAGCCGTTAAACCTTCTAAAATTTCAACATTTCCGTTGTAAGAAATTCCTGTCTTTATTTTTTTTGCCTTTGCCATTTTCTTTCCACCTTCCGTAACAGCTACATAAACCAAATCTCCTCCTTCGGTTTTTTGAACCACATTCTGACTGACTATCAATGAGTTACCTTTCGATAAATCATTGATATTAATAATCGCTACCTGATTTGGTTTTAACGTACCGCCCAAATTTGGAATATTTGCTTCAATACCAAAGGTTCTTGAAGCAGGGTCAATTAAGGCATTTACCAATGAAATCCTCGAGGTAAATTCTTTATTAATATCTGGAAATTTAACGGTGATAGCATCGCCTTTTTTTACAGAACCTACGTAAGTATCTCCGATTTTTGCCACAACTTTCAAGTCGCCAACGTTCACAATTTGAGCCATCGGAACGCCTGGCATTCCCATCTCACCCGATTTTTGGATAAGTTTTTCAACCGTTCCTGAAATAGGTGCATAAACCTTGCTCATTCCCAATTGTGTGTCCATCGTATTGATTCTTTTTTCCAAAGATTCTTTATTGGCTTTTGCTTGAAGATATTGAATCTCAGTACCAATTTGTTGATCCCACAATGCTTTTTGCTTATTAAAAACCGTACTGGCTAACTCTAATTGCGTTTTTATTTCAACCAAGGATTCTTTCATGACAGAATTATCAATCGTTGCCACTAATTGTCCTTTCTTAACGGCTTGTCCTTCAGTAATGAAAATTCCAGTAATTGCTCCACCCATTTGTGGCGTAACTTGAACAATATTTTTGGAAGTTACTAAGCCCTGTGCTTCCACAAAGTGCTTGAAATTTTGTGGTTCAACTGCACTAACTGTTACGTTAATCGGTGTTGCTTCCACCTTTTTGCCTCCACCTAATTCTTTTTCAAGGGTTTTTATTTTAGTTTCAATCTCTTTCTGTTGAGATTTCAAATCGGCTAATTCGGTTTTTTTATCGGGCTTATTGCAAGCGGATAAAATAAAAAATGAGGCTAAGAATATGTATGTATTTGCTTTCATCTGAATTTGTTAAAATGTTTTTATTTTCTACTTTAAAATTGTGCATTAAATATTGCACATTAAAAATTATTTCATTCTATTCCACATACAACTTTCCCAATGCCTTATCCAAGTCAACTTTGGCGATTAAAGCATTATAAAAAGTAGTGAAATAGTTGGTTTGAGCCTCTTTGAATGATATTTCTGCATTGACAACCTCCAAATTTGAACCAACGCCTTGTTTGTATTTTATCTTGGAAACCCTCACAATTTCTTGGGCTAAATCCATATTTGCTTTCTGTTCTTGAAGTGTTTCATAAGCATTTTTCAACGTAATTTGTCCTTGTTTTACCTGCAAATCAATCGAATTTTCCAAGAGTTCAAGGTTGTTTTTTACTTTCTGTAAACTATTCTGCGATTGATAAATCTTATTTTTGCGTTGAAAACCATCAAAAATTGGAATTTGAACAACGAGACCGAGTGATGCAGCGTTGAACCAAGGTTGAGTAATTAAATCAAAAAACATTGGTCGTCCTGCTGAATAACCATAATTGCCACTCAATACAACTCTTGGTAATTTGGCAACCTTCTGATTTTTCAAATCCAATTGTGCTAAGCGATCTTGAGTCTGTAAAATAGAATATTCAATACGATTGGTGTATTTCAAATCAACTTCATTTTCGGGTAATAATTCATTCACATTTATATCAGTTAATTTATCCGTCAAAACTACAAGATCATTCACTCTTTTACCCATTTGAAATTTCAATAGATAGTAACTCAAATCCTGCAAGCGTTCCACATTTTGCGTTTCAATTTTTAAGTTATTTCGTTGAACTTCAAGGCGTTGCACATCAATTTTTTCCACAAATCCTTGCACATTCATTGCCTTTGTATCACGCAAAAGAGAATCTAAACGACCAATATTTAAACTCAACAACTTCAGACGTTCTTCATTAACCAAAATTGAATAATATGCCTTTGTAACGTTTTCAGCTGATTGCTGTTTGGTTTGCACTAAGGCTTTTTTCGATAATTCCTTGTAAACATCAGCCGCTTTCAAGCCCAATAAATAGGAGCCATCAAACAAAATTTGGCTCAATCCAATCCCAGCTTGACCACTGTTTCTTACCCCAAATTCAGCCGCAATAACATCACCTTCCGCTGCTTTTGGGTCGAACGTTTTTGCTGGAATAAAGACTTTTTGAATAATAAAGTTATTGGTATATCCAAAATTTCCATTGATTTGTGGCAAACCAATGCCCCTTATTTCATTCACTCTTGCCTCAGCATTCAGAATATCTAATTGGGCATTTTTAATATTAATATGGTTTTTAACGGCATATTCTACTGCTTCTCGGAGTGAGAAACTTTGTTGAGAAAATGAGAGGTTTGAGATAAGTAAGAAGCTCATAATCAGCCATTTACTTTGTATTTTTGTTTTCATATACTTGTTTGTTTTGTGATTCGAGTTTTCGGTTTAGTTTTAATGACTGTTAAGTCGCATAGACGCAATTCAAAAGTTGTTAATACTTAAAAAAATGATAGCTAATACTCTGTTAACTAAGTTTCTTTACTTCCCGAAAGTTCCTTCTACTTTCGGGAAGTTGTCAAGTAAATAATTTTTCAGATAAAAAAGAAAGCTATTTACTTAATAGTGTACTAATAATTAATCGCTAATTGTTTATCATTCAAAGCCTTATACATAAATTCTTGGTAAACTTCTAAACCTTTTGGGGTTAAAATTCCCCTAATGTAATGGTCTAATAGAGCTAATTCAACTTCAATTACCGAGAATTTATTGGAAGGAAATAATTGTGGATCGAAGCCCATTTCAATCTGTTCCATCCTCATAATTACTAAAATCTCTACTTTTATATCGGCTCTAAAAAAGCCTTGTTCAATGCCTTGTAAAAGTTCTTTACGAATAGAAGCCTTTATAAAATTTTGCTTATGTTCTTGAAAAATTTCCCATGTTTTCGGATGGTATTTCTTAATATCAAAAAAAGCAGAAGGATTTATTTCAGCAAATGCTTGTTTGATAATTTCCATTGATTTTACAATCTTTTCAATCACATTATTTGAACTCTGATCCAAGGCATCCCACTCACATTTATCTTGTGCCATTTCGCCAACCATCAACTGATAAACAATAGCATCTTTATCTTCAAAATGTTGATAAATTGTCTTTTTTGAGATGCCTAATTCCTTCGCAATGTCATCCATCGTTACGGATTTTATACCGTATCGAAAAAACTGCTCACGTGCCTTAGCAATTATTCTTTCTTTAATTTCCATTTCAAATTTTTAAAATATCATTGGGTTAGAATTAGATAAATATTTGGACGTAAACCAGTTAAACGTTTAAAGTTTCCGAATGCAAAACTATGGAAACTTTTAATAAGTTCAAAGTTTTTATAACTATTTTTAGAAATTTAATCTTAATGTAATAATCAGTTTACCTAATAAATGTCATTAAATGAGTATTTTAAAGATAATAATTTTATTTTTTATTGGAATAATGATAAAAATAAATTTGTACTATTTAAAGAAGTATTTTTTGAAATGATAAATGGCAATATAGATATTTAAGTGGATATGCTTTAAATAATTTTTCCGCTTACCTATTTTATTCTTGTTTCTATGGGCATAATTTTTATCTTTGCGAACATGAAAACCTTTCGCAAAGTGCTGATATACATCATTTTAATTTACATTTTACTCGTTGCCATAGCCATTCTATTTCAAGAAAAATTCCTTTTCAGAAATACAAAATTGGCAATGGATTATCAGTATGAATTTAAAGAAGATTTTGAGGAAATGTGGTTTACACCAGAAGCAAATGTTAGGATAAATGCTTTATATTTTAAAACAGATTCTACGAAAAGAAAGGGATTAATTGTATATTTTCACGGCAATGCCGACGACCTTAGAAGGTGGGGGAAATACGCCATTGATTTCACGAAAAATGATTATGATATATTGATGATTGATTATCGTCAATTCGGAAAATCAACGGGAACATTATCTGAAAAAGCCTTGTATTCGGATGCAAGCTACGTATATGAATGGGCAAAACGACACTTTTCAGAAAGTCAAATTATCGTATATGGGCGTTCATTAGGGACAGGAATTGCGACTCGTTTAGCAGCAGAAAATAAGCCTAAAATGTTGTTGTTGGAAACGCCCTATTTCAATCTTTCACAGGTGGTGAATAGTTATTTTCCATTGATTCCGTACAGTTCTATTTTGAAGTATCAATTTCGTACTGACCTCTTTATCAGACAAGTACAATGTCCAATGCACTTTTTTCATGGCACAAAAGATGCTGTTGTTCCTTATAAATCCAGTTTGAAATTGGCAGCATTATTAAACAAAAAACCGTCCGAAATCTTAACAACGATTCCAAACGGTGAACATAAAAACTTAGCAGAATTTGAAGCGTATCATACGGCATTGGACAGCCTTCTGCGAAGGCTTTGAAGTTGGCACACAATTGGCACGCAGATGAGACTCGCCGTCCGCCTTGATGCTTCGCAACGCAGATTTAAGAGGATTTTTTGTAAATTATTTCATACCATTGCTTTAATCAGATTTTACAAAAAGTTTAATTTACAAAATAGTTATTTTAATTATCTGAGATTTAATAATAAAACTCACCCCTTAAAGAAAAAATCCTTTTAAATCTGCGTTGCGAAGCATCTGCATCATCTGCGTGCCACAAAACGGGTCGTAAAATCATCGTCCGAAGTCATCTTGCAATCTCACAATATCATCTTCATCAGAAGGGTTTTCTGAATCAGTGTGTTGCCAAATTTCTGCCACAACCCCCCAATTATCCATGCCAATTAAACGATGGCGTTCGCCTTTATCTAACTGAATGAAACTACCTGAATCTAAGGCAATCACTTCATTCGATTGCTCGTCGGTATCACTGATTTTCACCCCTACGTTTGTTCCTGCAATCACTTTCCATATTTCTGCACGGCGAAAATGATATTGCCATGAAAGGCGTTTATGAGGAGCTACTACCAAAATTTTAGGAGATAATTTATGGGTAATTTGAATTTCTGACATCTCTAAATGGGAGAAATAAAGCTGAGCAAATGCTTTTGCTTGGCTTTCATCTAACACAAAAAAACCTCCCCACGGACGAGTCTGATCTTGCTTTTCAATTTTGAACCCTATAGATGATAGTTCAGAGGCAATTTGACGGAAGACTTCACTTTTTTCAGTCGTTGCATTAATTGATAAATTCATAGAAATTAATTTTTGTAAATTGATTTACAAAATTAAATAAAATATGTGAGGGTAAAACAGTAGGTAGTTGTTAGTTTGCTGCAAATAGTGATAAAATAAAGGCATCACTACTTTACAATGACCGAGTAATACCTTTATTTCACGTATTAACTTTCGTCATATTTAGTTTTGATTACGTATTATTTTTTAGACACATACAACCTTTTCAACATTTCTAACGTCTAAAAGTAAAGAAATGATGATTCCATGAAATCAAAGCCTAAAATTAGTATCTTGAAATTAGCACCAAACAACTTAATCCTACATTAATCAATTTAATAACCGTTTAATAATTTTAATTGATAAGCAGTAATGAAATTATTGATTTAATCATTTAAAAAGTGTAGTTTTGTAGTTGAAATATAGGAATAGTACAAATTATATTCATTTATGCACATAAATTAAATGTACTTTATAAATATTTTTATCCTATCATTTTATTATTGTAGCAATTAAAACCTATGAAAAATACGTTCAAAAATAACCCACTTGTGTTTGTTTGTGCTTTACTACTTTGCGTAGTAACGGTTATTGCATTTAGTAAAAATTTGGAGGTAGGTAAAAAAATGTCAAGGGGATTTTTTTCAGGAAAAATTAGTTTTGGCGATAGTACGAATCATAAGTTATACTCAGATAAGGTTCAAGTAAGAAGAAATTCAGAGAGAGGCGTTACGGTTTTGACGATTGTAGTTACTGATAATAATAGCCCAGAATCTGTTTTTGTGAAATTATATAATGTTACGGACAAAGGAACATTCTTTATTCCAGGAGAAGGCGATTTTCAGAACGTTGGAAACCTAATAAAAGATGTAAATTTATTTCGTGAAGAGACTAACTTTTATCAAACAACTTTGGCAAATGACGAAGGGTTGAAGAATGGCGTTGGTCGTGTGAACATCATTAAATTAAGTGAGGATGAAATTGAGGGAGAATTAATTATTATTGCTAATAATTCGGATGGCAAACAAGCCCAATTAGAGTCGGCAAGATTTAAAGCAAAATTTTAAAAACAAATGACAATATTAATTATCATTTGACAAGATTATATTTAGTGGTTAGGTGATACCAAAACGTTCGTTGCTCTGCTACGAGCGTTTTTTGTTTACAATAAAGAAATAGCATCAAAATAAATTGCGTTAGAGTGATAATTGGAAGTATTTTTTTCATTTTATTGATATATTGTCTGTCATTGAAATACGGATTTAAGAGATTAGAGACAGATTTAAAATTATAAAATAAAAGCACTTATTTTGTAAGTTTAAGATTTTTTGAGTAAAACACTACACATTTGAAATCATAATTCTCTGAAATTAATAAAAATCTGTTTCCAATCCTTTCAATCCGTGTTCAATCATCCTCGAAAAACTTTTTTTAAAAACGCATCCACATACTGCACAGTGGGCGTGAACCACGGCTCAAAAAGGCAAAAACTGTGGGGTGAATCTGGAAAATTATGGATTTCTGTATAAATTTTAAACGGAGCTAATTTTGTCAGATAATCTTCTCGTCCTGCGTGCATTCTATCAACTGAACTATTCAGAAATAGAGTAGGAGGAGAGTTCTTTCCTGCGTGAGTGAGGGCTGAACCTTTTTCCCAAAGTTGAGGATTTTCGGTTTTGGAATAGCCAAACCAATTGGTTGCTGCCGAAGTTTTTTTACTGTCATCGCCTTCCCCTGATTCTGGATGGATAAATGCCAAAATACCGTCAATATCAATCACGGCATTTACTTTACTGGAATAATTACGATTGCCTTCCGACCCTTCAAAATCGCTCAAATGAGCCGTTGAGCCTAATAAAGCCGATAATTGTCCTCCTGCCGAAAAGCCCAAAGTGGCTATTTTATTCGAGTCGATTTGATACATTTTTGCATTGGCTCGCACCCAACGAATTGAGGCTTTGAGATCATGTAATGCCGCTGGGAAAAGGGCTTCGGTAGAGAGTCTGTATTCGGGTAAAAAGCAAACATAACCCAAATTCGCCAAGCGTTGTGCCAAGGCAATATGTTGATTTTTATTGCCTGTTCGCCAACCTCCACCGTGAATAATGATGACGGCGGGAGACAGGTTTTTATTTTTTTTCTTCGGATAAAAGGCATCTAAAATCAAGCTTCTTTTGCCAATTTTAGCATAAATAATATCCTTTTTGGCTTCAACGGTTTTAGGCATTATTTCCGAAACCATTTTAGCGTTTATATGAGTTTTTAATGTTCCCAAATAGGCACTTGTCATGGAATAGGAAGTGTCTCTTACGCCTGTAAGTCCCTTGGTTGATTGGGCGAAGGATTGATTAACAAGCAGTATTATTGTTGGTATTAACAAATAAATCTTGGATTTCATGTGCTATTTGCGTTATTTTTAAACATACAATTCTATTTTCAAATAAAGGCATTATAGCAATCATAATTACCCAAAACCAGGGAAAATTCATTAGATTATTAATGAAATTCGCTTTAATAAAATAGTAATCAAATATTTTCAAAATAGAATTAGATGAAAAAGCTAACCTTTATTTTATTATTTCTCTTTATCAACAAAGCATCATTTGCTCAACGAAACGTAACCAACGCCAACGACTCAAATACGCCCCTGCATCTCCTCGAACCAGATTATCCCATTCCTTATGGCATTCCAAAAGCAGAAGAAATAAAAGTAGTTTTGGATAAAATTCATAATTATCTCAATGAAGTTACGCCAACTGAATTTGTCAATACCAAAACGGGCGAAACGCTCACAGATTTATCTAAACTTGATGAAAATACTGCCTTAAAAAAGGGAGATTTCAGACTCGTAAGTTATGAATGGGGCGTTATTTATGGAGGAATGCTCTTAGCAAGTCAAGCCACGGGTGATGTTCGTTTCAAGAATTATGCAGAAAAAAGGCTACAATTTATTGCCAATTCAGTTCCTTATTTTCAAAAAAACAATGAAGTACACGCTGATTGGGGAACAAAAAGTCCACTGAAAGGATTAATTACCCCACACGCTTTGGACGACTGTGGTGCCATGTGTGCCGCCATGATAAAAGCCACTCGTGAGGGTATTAAAGCCAATTTACGTCCTTTGATTGATGTTCACATTGACTATATTTTGAACAAAGAACATCATCTGAAAGACGGTACTTTGGCAAGAAATCGACCGATGCCTAATTCGCTTTGGTTAGATGATTTGTTTATGGGAATTCCCGCTTTGGCTCAAATGGGGAAACTCACGGGCGAACAAAAATATTTCGATGAAGCCACTAAACAGGTTTTGTCATATTCAAAAAGGATGTTTAACAAAGACAAGGGCGTATATATGCACGGTTGGATTGAAGGCATGACCGAACATCCGCAGTTTCATTGGGCAAGGGCGAATGGTTGGGCGGTGATGACGGAGGTAGAATTGTTGGAAGTTTTACCCGAAAATCATCCTGACCGTCCTGAAATTTTGGCATTGTTGAAAGCCCACGTAAAAGGCTTAGCAAGTTATCAATCTGGCTCAGGATTTTGGCACCAATTATTGGATAAAGAGGATTCTTATTTAGAAACCTCTGCCACGGCAATTTATACGTATTCCATCGCCAGAGCCATCAATCGTGGATGGGTAGATGGGCTTGCATACGCTCCAATGGCACTTTTAGGATGGAATGCTGTGGTTACAAAGGTTAATGCAAAAGGTCAAGTTGAAGGTACTTGTGTGGGAACGGGTATGGGTTTTGATCCTGCGTTTTATTATCATCGACCCATCAGTCCGTTTGCCGCACATGGCTATGGACCTGTGATTTTGGCGGGTTCGGAAGTGATTAATTTGTTAAGAAATTATAAATTTGAAATAAATGATAGTGCGGTTCAGTTGTTGAAAAAGTAAGCTAACCAGTTTTGTAAGAAAACCTTTATCGTATCTTTGCGAGAAAAAATGCTTGAAAATCCGCTTCAAATTCTCTACCAAGACGAACATATCGTTGCCATCAATAAACCTCACAATCTCTTAGTACATCGCTCGCCAATTGCGGCTGAGGAAACTATTTTTGCCCTTCAATTACTTCGTGACCAACTCAATTGTTGGGTTAATCCTTGCCATAGAATTGATAGAAAAACGGGCGGCGTTTTGTTGTTTTCGCTATCAAAGGAAGCCGACAGAGCGATGCAAATGAAGTTTGAAAACCGTGAGATGGATAAGAAATACCTGGCTTTGGTCAGAGGATTTTTACCCGATGAAGGTACAACCGACCGACCCCTTGAAAATGCGAATGGTGTTTTGCAAAATGCTGTGACTCATTACCGTTGTTTACAACAAGTAGAATTGGATATTGAAGTAAGTCGTTACCCAAAATCAAGGTATTCTTTGGCGGAGATTATTCCTGAAACAGGGCGAACGCATCAAATTAGAAGGCATTTTGCTCAGATGCGGCATTATTTAATTGGGGATAAAACGCACGGAGATTGTAAGCATAATAAGATGTTTGAAGAACGTTTTGAGTTAAATACAATGCTTCTTCATGCTCAAGAATTGGCTTTTGAACATCCTTTTACCAAAGAAAACATTACGATTACTGCTCCTTTACAAGTGGATTTCTCGATTATTTTAGAAAAGATTGGAGTGATTCTAAGGGAATTTTAATGCTATAATTAGATAATTCTACGTATATTCATAAAAAAATAAAAACACTCTTTAATTATAAAATAACCATGGAAGAAATTGCCACAAAATTGAGAAGAATACGTGAAATATTTGGGTATAGTCAAGATTATGTGGCAAATCGTATGAATATTTCTCAACCCGCTTATTGGCAAAAAGAAAGTGGGAAAAGGATGCCTTCGGAAGAACGTTTTGAGCAAATCGCTGAATTATATAATTTAACGGTTGAAGACCTGAAATATGAAGAATTAAATACAATTTTAATAAAAGTTCACAAAATGCAGATTGAGATTTTGGAAAAGAAAGTACTTTTATCTATCTAAACCTCGGGTCAACAACTTCACTCTCTTCTTCTTTTTTAAATTTATAAGAAATCAAAATCTCGTGCGAACCGCTATCGTATTGCCCTTTGGCGGTTGAAATATTATAGGCATACCCGAAGCGAATTTTTGGGGTTAATTGTACTTCAGTGTAAGCAATAAAGGCATCTCCTAATCTGGTTTGGCTACTGGCTTCGTTGAATTTATCGTTTGCCGTTCTCCAAGAACCGCCCAAGAGAAATTTATCCATAAAACTTGCCTTTAAGTTGAAATCAAAAGCAACAGGAGCATTTTCAATCACTTTTGCCAACACACTTGGCATTAATTTTATGGACTTATTTACGTTGAAATCATAGCCAAACATGCCAAACATAAACCGATTGGTAGCGGCATTATATTTTGAATTAGGATTACTTAAAATACTTAAATCATTACGGATAATTTGTGGAACTGAAACGGACAAGTACCATTTATTATTCGTTAAATTTATGCCCGTTCCAACGCTTGGAAGGGCTTTATTGATATTTTGCCCGAAGTTTGGGTCTTTGGGGTCGATGAGTTGTACGCTTGTGAAGTTGGCTCTAAAATTAGTAACTCCTGCCTGCACGCCCATCGTGAGGCTCAATTTATCATTAAATCGTATTTTGTAATTATAAATTCCGTAGCCTCCTGTTGATTTCAAAATCCCTGCCACATCGTTATAAATCTGAAATCCTAAGCCCATTTTTTCATTCTTGAAAGGTAATTCTATAACCACCGTTTGGGTTTGTGGATCGCCCTCAAAATCTCCACCAATGAGTTTTTTACGATAAATTGCCTTGGCTATGCTTTCCCCTTTTTTAGAAGAAGTCATGGCTGGATTTATCGACATTGGATTGAAAAGATATTGGGAATACATGGCTTCTTGTTGAGCAAAAATGCTTGAAGAAGTAATCAGTAAAAGGAATATTGGGAGGAGATATTTTTTCATTTTTTCGTTTCGTTGTTCGGTTTTCGATGCGACCGTCGCTCGGTTTGATTTTCGGAATTTAATGCACGAAAACGAACATCAAGAACCGAACATCAAACATCGAAATACGAATATCTACTTTTTCGCTGACTTTGTTTTAACCACACTGTAAGGCACGCAAATAGCTGGTTTACAGCAATTTATACTGATAAATTCTGCTGGGCAACATCCACCTGCGGGACAAGTTCCTTCAAAAGTTGTGAAGGTGTATTTTCCTGGTGCTGATACTCTGTACGTCGCATTCGTTGCACCTGTAATCGCTACATCGTCTTTGTACCATTGAACTTGTGTGTAGCCCGATGGCACAGAAATGTCATACTGATCACCGCTTCCGTCGCAAATTTCTACTGGTACATAAAAACAAGTCGTTGCATTATCATCTTCCAATAAAGGGTTCGACGTTGAGGTGTTTGTAGTGAACGTATTGCCTGGTTTTGAGTCTGCGTCCGTTTCATTGCAAGTAAAAATTTCAGCACGATTAAAGAACGTTCCTTGATACTGTGCTTTAACGGAAATCAAAAGCGTAACTGATTGACCCATAGGCACATTACCAATTGTCCAGATGCCCGTTGCATTGTCGTAATTTCCAAAGGCTGTTGCATTGGTTTGATACAAAACACCCGCTGGCATTAAGTCTTTTACACTTACGCCTGTTGCTAAGTTTGCTCCTTCATTTTTAACCGTAATTGTGTAAGTAATTACGTCTCCAACAACTGATTTTTTCTGATTTACTGTTTTAGTTAATGATAAATCTACAATCGTATTCGGGTTTTGTGTATTCGTGATTGTGAAGACTGAGTATGCTTGTGAACATTGATTTGCACCGTTGCAGGCTTCATACAAAATTGAATCTTTTCCTACGTAACCTGCCGTTGGTGTATAAGTGAATGCACCCGTTGTACTCAACGTGATTCCACCGTGAAGTGGCGTGGGTAATGGTGATATTTTTACGGTTGATACGCCAATATCATTCGTAATTATATTTCCTGAAACGGGAGTACCAACGATTGTTGAATATGAATCACGAACAGCAAGTGGTGCTGGTCCTGTAATAGTAAAGACCGCATAAGCCGTTGCACAAACATTATTTACATTACAGGCTTGATATTGAATAGAGTCTTTTCCTATGTATCCCGCTTGTGGAGTGTAGGTAAAAGTTCCATTGGTTGAAAGCGTTAAACTTCCGTGTAAAGGCACTGGAAAAGGTGAAATTTTCACGGTTAAACCTCCCGTTGGCGTATCGTTTGTTAGGACATTTCCAGAAACAGACCCATTTGCACTTAGCGAATAAGCATCACGAACGGGAACTGGGGCTGAACATAATGGAGCAATACATTGATTCAAATTCTCAAAAATGCCTCCTGCTTTCACAATGGGATTAGTATAATCGTAAGGGTCAGGAGTGGTTTCAACAATTTCATTCATTCCTGTTATTGGAAAATCAATCGTGGCATTGTCAGTATGCCAACGGAAATTTACGCAACCTGTTGGGTTGGCAATGTCAAATTGGAGACAGGCAACGGTTATATAATCCGTGCCAACCAATTTTGCTCCTGCATTACTACCTGAATATAATACATTTAACGAAACAATGCCCATCGTTCCATCAGGCGTTACTTTTGAACCTGTTAAAGTCTGAGCAACGTAATTCAAATCAGTTGCGGGGGCAGCATTCGAGAAGTTTTCTTGGAGAACATTCACTGGATTTTTGACCACATTTGGGTCATAATCAAAGCGAAAATTAGCATCGCCCATTTTGAACGTTGAGGTAGCATCATGGGCTTTTACCTGTACTTGTATCGTAATTTTATTGGTGACACAATCACTGCTTTTCAGTTTGATTCTGACATCATACTTTCCATTTTGTGCTTGTAAGTCAAAAGACGATACTATACCGAATAGTACCATCAGACAAGTCGTAGTGGCGGCTAAAACTTTTCTCATGTTGTTGTATTTGTTTTGCAACCACATAGAGGAAATAGATTACACAGAAAAACAGAAGGTTTAAAGTTCTTGTTTTGAATGTGTTATAATCCCTTTTGTGGTAATTATTGTAAATTTTTAATGATAATGCTGTTTACTTTTGGCGGTTTTTGAAAGCTAAAAGGTTTTAAATTCATGGCATGAGATTAGGCATTTCCCTTCAAGTCATGCCATGAATAATTTTAATACTAATAATTCACGGTCATAAATCTGGTAAAATCTTTTCCATCGGCACGTTTTACCACATAATAATACGTTCCTCTGGCGATTGGTTTTTCAGTATCTAAACCATCCTGATTTGGTTTTCCATCCCAATCACCTTTGTAGTTTTCAGCCCGAAATACCAATTTTCCAAAACGGTCATAAATTTGAACATCCATGTTTATTCCTTCGGGATTTCTGATTTCAAATTTGTCATTTATCCCATCTCCATCGGGCGAAAATCCTTCTGGAATAAAGAATGACTCGTTAGTTGGAGATTTTGAATCCGCTGAACAAGCCTCTGCGAGGTTGATTTTGAAACTCTCAAAACTTCCCGTTGCTTTGGTGTTTAATAGTTGATAATCCTGCGTTCCATCGGCTAATTTTGATAGCACGACTTCATTCATACCCGTACTCGGAAAACTCTTGCCTTCGCCTTCGTTCCACTTCAATTCTAAGGTAGATTTTAGGTCGGCAATATCAAAAGTTAAGGTTGAAACCGTCATGTATTCTGTGCCGACTTGGGTAGCACCTTCACCCGAACCACCATAAAAAGTGTTCAGCGAAACAATGCCTTCTTTCATGCGGGCAACGCTACCGTTAAGATTGTGCGAGCCATAATGACTGTCGGAAACCTCTCCTTTTGAAGAAAAAAAACCTTGCTTTTCGAGATGTGGATTGCTGATAATTGAAGGATTGTATGCAATGCGATAATTGGCATCCCCCATCATGAACTTAGATTTTTCATCATGAGCTTTGACTTGTACGTCCACACTCAATTTGCGGGAAGCACAATCCAATTGTTTGCTGGCGATTTTTACGTCAAATACGCCATTTTGGGCTTGTATGGCACTATTGCCAAGGAGCGTAAGCCCAAGTATATATAAGAAATTCTTATTCATGACCATTAATTTTTTGTGCCAAATGGCGGTTTGTGAACAAAGTTTATGGTTGATATGTGTGTTGCAAATACCAAGCCAATTTTAAGGAGTAAGGGAGTTAGGAGACAGGAGGAATGTAATATTTGTTCAAAATCATTACGTTGAATTTTTGATTTTAGAATTAAGAACAAGGAATGAAGAATGTAGAAGGTAAAATATTACTTCTAAAATCTCCATTCTTTATTCAAAATTCTGAATTAATTTAACATTACTTTGAAATTTTCCCCTGTCTTCCTTCTTTCTTTAATCCATTTCTCCTAAATCAATGCTGTACTCCTGAGAATTTCCCTGAATTTGTTTTCCAAAGAGAATTATCACCGAAGTTTGTATCAGCATCCATGTTGAAATCTCCTAAAAGATATACATCAAATCCACCCGAAATTGTTCTCCATAACTGCGAGTCATTGAAGTTGATATCGAAGTTGTCATTAACATTTACCTTCTTGCCATCACCCGCAAACATGGCGAACTTAGTTCCGATTGCTCTTTGTCCAAACGATGGAGGGTTGGTCAATTGGAAACTTTGTTGCGTTGTAAAATCGAAGGAAATCTTGCCTGTCGTTATTGGAATTGCCGTTGGCGACATAATTCCCGTGTGATTACGATGTTCAATCAATATATAATAGGATCCATTTGGAATAATCATACATGAATTAACGAAAGTAATCGTACCATCACTGTGTAATAAACCTGGCACGGTGAAGATTTTGCTCACCAAAGTCAAATTACTACGAAGCGATACCAAAACCCAGTCCACAATATCAGATGCGTAGGAAGTCACTTTTTCTGTCCCTGCATAACTGAATGGAAGCCCACTATAAGGATGACCCGTTACCGTTGGCAACGCATAGATTCCTACTGGCGTTTGTCCTGGCAATAATCCACGCTGATTTAAGGTTGTATTCATCAAACCAGTCGTTTGATTGTATGGTCCTTGCAAGAATACCTTCAATTCAAGTGTTATACACGGTTTATCCAAAATAGTGATATAGGCTGTTGCATTAGCACATAAACTCGGACTGAAACTGTCACAAACTTTATACGTGAACGCATCCGTACCAACGAAATTGGCGTTTGGCGTGTAGGTATAAGTTCCGTCTGCATTGAATGTTATCGAACCGTTTGTTGGGTTTGTCAATTTCGTATATGAAAGTGTTTGTCCTGCATCAGGGTCTGAATCATTCGCTGCTACTGTTGCACCAATTGTTGCCGTGTTTTTTGTTGTAATCTTCTGGTCGTCAATCGCAACAGGAGGATTATTAACGATTGCCGTTACTGAAGCCACTGGATTTTTTATGGTGATTGTCACCACCGCCGTATCGCATTTTGTTGGATTTGAAGCATCACAAATTTTATATTTGTAAGTATCAATTCCCACGAAATTTGCCGTTGGTGTGTAAGTCATCGTTCCGTTGGCATTCGTAATCACTGAGCCATTTAAGGGCGTAGTGATTGCCGTTGGGTTTCCCAGAATTCCTGCTGTGTATGTATCATTTGCTTTTACAGGAATAACCACTGCAACACCTTTTGGCGTAGTTGAATTATCATCCAAAGCAATTGGTAATGTATTGGCTGGCTGCGTTACAGTTGGGTCAATAATCGTTAAATAAACAGTTGCATTTGAACACATTACTGGCGAACCGTTATCACAAACTTTATACGTAAACGAGTCACTACCCACAAATCCAAGCATTGGTACGTAAGTAAAAGTGCCATTTGGATTGAACAATAAAGTACCATTTACAGGGCTTGACGTGTTTGAATAAGTCAATAATTGTCCTGCATTTGGATCGGTATCATTGGTTGCAACTGACGTTGTTAATATTCCATTTTTGTTCATTGTTTTCGCATCATCCGTTGGTACTGGCGGATCATTCGATGGAACATTTAACAATGGCAATACTGTAACCGTTACCGTTTGACTCGTACAAGCCACTGGCGAACCAGTATCACAAACCTGATACGTGAAAGTATCATCACCCGTTACTCCTGGATTTGGGGTATAGGTAATCGTACCGTCAGGATTCACCACAACCGTTCCTTTTGTAGGAGGTGTCAAAATCGTTGGCTTATTTAAAGGTAAACCTTCTGGGTCACCGTCATTCGCTAATACGTTGATAATAAGAGGTTTATCTTTTGGAGTACTGGTAATATCAGGAGATGCAATAGGAGGAAGATTTGTTCCATTTATTAATGTTACGGGTGTAATTGTGACTATTACAACAGCAGTATCACATAAACTCGGCGTTCCATTATCACAAACTTTATATTTAAAAGTATCCGTTCCCGTTGCCGTTGGATTTGGCGTGTACGTATATACCCCCGTTGGACTCATTACCACCGTTCCTTTGGTTGGTAATCCTCCTAAAAGTGGACCTGTTACCGTCAGTGGATTACCATCTGGATCAACATCGTTTGTTAAAACATTGCCAACTACTGGCATACCCTGAGGCGTATTAACGATATCATCTTTTGCAATTGGGGCATCATTTACTGGCGTTACCACAAATGGAACTTTCACATCCGTACACACACCAGCCGCATCGCAAACTCGTACACAAACAGTATCTTTTCCATTGAAATTAGGAAGAGGCGTGTAAGTGATACATACTTGATGTGGCGTTACAGCATTGTTCACAGTCAATGATGCCGTTCCTGTTTTGGGAGCTGCACACATCGTTACTGAATGTAAATCATTTGCATCTGGGTCTGTTACTGGTAAACACACCGTTGTTATTCCATCTTCTGATAAAGTCGTTGCCACTGGCAAAACCACTGGTGGGTCATTGGTTGGTGTCACGGTTACAGGAATTTTCTTAACAACACAATTTCCGAAGTTATCACACACTTTTACACAGATGGAATCCGTACCGTTGAAGTTTGGATTTGGGGTGTAAGTGGCACAAACTTGGTGCGGCGAACTCAAATTATTTACTGAGTAAGTAACCGTTCCATTCAAGGCTCCACAGGGCGTAACTGTATGAGTGTCAGTTGCATCTGGGTCAGTTATTGGCAAACAAACCGTTACTGAACCACCGTCTTCTGGTACGGTTGGCGTTGTTGCCAATGTGCCCAAAGTTGGAGGAGTATTTAAAGAAACCGTTATTGGAATGGTTACGTTAATACACTTTCCATAAGAATCACAAATGGTAATACATACAGAATCTTTACCCGCAAAATTTGCTGTTGGCTTATAGTTTAAACAAACTTCGTGCGTTACATTATTTACCGTTGGTGTTGCCGTACCATTTTTGGGAACTCCACAAATCGTTACCGTGTGCGTGTCACCAGCATCTGGGTCAATGATTGGTAAACACAAAGGCACGATTGGTGAATTTTGTCCAACTAATTGAGGCGTTCTCAAAACCACTGGAGCATCGGGACGTTCCACGACTAAAATTGGAAATTTTACGTCGGTACACAATCCAAAAGAATCACATATTTTTAAACAAACGGTGTCTTTTCCAACATAATTTGCTTGTGGTTTATAAGAAACACAAACTGTATGTGCCACATTATCAGTATTATAACTAAAAGTTGAAGCGTGTAATGGTGCTCCACAAACCGTAATGCCTTGGATTATATCACCTGCATCTGGATCTATTACTGGATAACAGAATTTCACTGCAACGGTTGTATCCTCTGGCACCACAGAAACCAATGGATTCATCATTGGTGCATCAGCAACAGGCGTAACCGTAATTGGCACTTTAATTGTGGAACAAGCACCATTATTATCACAAACTTTCACGCAAACAGAATCCGTTCCTGAGAAATTTGGATTGGGTTTGTAGGTAAAGCAAACTTGCTTTGGCGTTGAAGTCGTATTCTGACTTGCAATGGTTGCGGTTCCGTTCAATACGCCACAAATGGTTGGCGTGTGCGTATCATTAGCATCAGCATCAGAATAAGTCACACAAAAGGTAATTGGCGTGGTGGCATCTTCCAAAATCACGGGTGTGGTTGTTGGTGGCGAAAGCACAGGAGAATTATTTGGCAAAGCAGTTACGGTTAAATAAACCGTTGCCGTATCACATAAAACTGGCGTTCCATTATCACAAACTTTATACGTAAAAGCATCCGAACCTGTGTAGCCCGTTGTTGGTGTGTACGTATAACCACCCGTTGAAGTAATCGTTACGGTTCCATGTGCTGGGGCTAAAATTGGCGTGGTTGTATAAGCCAAAATCTGCCCAGCATTTGGGTCAGAATCATTCGTGTTTAATGTTCCAGTAATGGCAACATTCTTTGGCGTTGTTCCTGCATCATCTCCTGCATTCGGCTTATCATTTGCCGTTGCTGGGGTGTTTTTAGGCACAATATCCAAATAAACCGTTGCATTTGAACACAAAACTGGCGAACCATTATCACACACTTTATACGTAAAAGAATCCGCCCCAGAGAATCCTGGACTTGGCGTATAAGTGTACGTTCCATTGGCATTTAAAACGACGGTTCCATTCACGGGTGGAGTCACTGGCGTGGTCGTAACCGTTAGCGTTTGTCCTGTATTTGGGTCGAAGTCATTACTCAAAACACTTCCCGAAACTGGAACTCCTACAAAGGTTTGCTTCGTATCATTCTGAGCCACAGGAGGAGCATTTTGCCCCGTAATCACTGGCGGAATGATGGATATAGTTACCAAAGCGGTATCACATTTTTGAGGAGTAAGATTATCGCATATTTTATATTTAAAAGAATCCGTACCTGAAAAACCAGTGGTTGGTGTGTAGGTATAAGTTCCATTTGCATTTAATACGACCGTTCCATTCGCAGGATTTGCGATGGGTGTGGTCGTTACGACTAATCCAGAGCCAATATCGTTTGTTAAAACTTGACCCGATACCGCTGTATTTTGTAAGGTTATATTGATGTCATTTACTGCCAAAATAGGAGAACAATACGTTCCTGCACATTGATTTACATTACCAAAATATCCACCTGCGGCTACGTTTTCTTGTTTGTAGTCGTAAGACGGATCAGTCACTAAATTATATACCTCATTCATTCCCGTTACTGGAAAATCATTGTTGGTATTCCACGTAAGATCGAAACATTCAGATGGTCCCGTTATCACGCTAAATTTAATGCAAGCCACTGTTGTCCAAGTAGTTGTCACTAATTTACCTCCTTGATTTGAGCCTGAATAAAACGTATTCAGCGACACAATTCCTTCGGTTGGACCTTCGCCTGAACCATTCAAATTTTGAGTTCCATAATTGAAATCTCGATTTGGAGAGGATGCGGCACTCGAAAAATTCTCCTGACTTACCAAACTTTGTGAGTAAGTCGGATTTGTACCCAAAAGGCGTAATTGGGTTGTTTTGAATCGAAAACGATAGTTGGCATCTCCCATCAGGAAGGTGTCAGCCATAGTTTTGGATTTTACCTGGACTGCAATGGTGAGCGTTTTGGGTGAGACAGAACAGTCAAGATTTTTGACCGTAAACCTCACATCAAATTTTCCTGCGGCAACAGGATGCGCACCACTCTGAGCCTGGGCGGAACCGATTATCCCCATAAAGAGGAACACGGCAAGGAACAGCATTGATAGCAGTTTTCTCATGTGAACGAATTTGTTTAGGTTGTTACTGATTTATTTATAAAATATCCGCTTCGTCTGGCAGGACGGAGTGGGGGATATGCGGTTCAATTAACAGTTAATAATCATTAATTAACAGTTAATATTCGATGTCAAGTAAACCCGTAGATCTCTCCGCCGTTGTCTGTGTCTTCACAGACAACTTACTCGGTCGTCTGTGAAGACACAGACAACGGCGTAGTAAACCCAAGGGCTTTAATATGAATAGCCGTATGTGAACTGGGCGGCACTCCGCATACGGAGATAAAAAATGGAGTAACAAAACTCTGAAAGGGTTAAATAGACAATACTGATTTATTCAACCCTTTAAGGTTTTGTCACTGTTAGTTCTTTTTCGTATGCGGAGTGCCGCCCAGTTCACATACGGTTATTCACATTAAAGCCTTTCAGGCTATTATTTGCTCAACATCGGCAAATTGATATTAAGCAAATAATAATTACTTGATAGAATGTTTTAGGAATACTTAGGAAGGGAATGTTTTAATATTGGATACTTTAAATTGGATTAATTCATGGCATGAATTAGGGAGATGCCCAATCTCATGCCATGAATATTATGAACGTTTAACTGTTAATTGTTCACTGTTAACTGTCAATGTACCACCCCAGAGAAACGTCCATTATTGACTTTCCAAAGAACATTATCGGCATTATTTACATCAGCATCGAAGTTATAATCTCCGAATAAATATTTATCAAAAATACCCGATTGCCCTTTCCAGAAGTTTGAATCTGCGGCGTTAATGTCATAGTTATCATTCACCGTTGCTTTCTTACAATCTCCCGTGTACATCACATATTTCGTACCTCTCAATTTCTGACCAAATGATGGCGGATTCGTTTGTACGTAAGATTCTCTCGCTGTAAAGTCATACGTAATCGTTCCTGACGTAATATTGATTTTCTGATGACTCATGGCTCCCATGTGATTGCGATGTTCAACCAAAATATAATACGAACCATTCGCTACGGTGAAACATGGATTGACAAACGTAATCGTACCATCATCATGCAGTAAACCTGCCGCTCTGAATGCTGGAGTGGTCGTTAATGAATCGGTTCTCAACGATACCAATACCCAATCCACCACAGTTGCTGGATATCCACCCGCAGGCATGACTTCCGTTCCGTTATAATTCCACGGAGCCGTTTTATAGGGTTGTCCGTTTGGCGTGGCTACTCCCGTGAAGCGGGTTGGTGTTTGCCCTGGCAATAATCCGCTGAAATTCAGGAAGTTAGACATCTTTCCAGTAATTGTGCTGTATGGTCCTTCCAAAATTGCTTTTAAGTTGAACGTAATACAAGACACTACTTTTGGTGTGGTTACGCTGATATAAATCGTGGCGGTATCGCACAATACTGGCGAACCATTATCACAGATTTTATACAAGAATTTATCCGTTCCAACAAATGTTGCACTTGGGGCGTAACTGAAACTACCATCTGGATTCATCGTAACCGTACCGTTGGCAGGAACAGAAATCGCTGCATAACTTAACAATTGTCCCACGTTAGGGTCATAATCATTCAAGGAAGCATTTCCATTAATTCCCACGCCCTTGCCCGTTGAATAAGCATCGTCATTGGCAATTGGTTTGATGTTTCCACCCGCACTATAATCAGGCGTTACCTTAATGGTCACGTTGGTTGAAGCACATTGAACGGGCGAACCATTATCACAAGCCTTGTAAGTAAATATATCCGTACCCACAAAAGTTGCGTTTGGTATATAGGTATATGCCCCCGTTACGCCGTTGAAAATCACCGTTCCATTCGTTGGATTTGTCAGTTTTGTGTAACTCAAAATCTGCCCTGCATCTGGGTCTGAATCGTTATTTGCTACGGTTCCAATTACTGATTTATTCACCAATGTCTGGTTCACGTCTGGCATTGCAATCGGTGGATTGGTTGGCGTGGCATTTGGGGCATCATTTATAGTGATATACACCCACGCTTGGTCACATTCCGAAGGCGTTAGATTATTACAGATTTCGTAACGAATCGAATCTTTACCGACATAATTATTATTTGGTAAATACGTATAAGCTCCGTTTACTCCCAACGTAAATGTTCCATTTTTTGCAGGTGCCACTATCGCAATCGTTACTGGCAAGCCTTTCTTATCATCATTTGTCAAAATATTACCCGTTACCAAAGTATTAATTGGCGTAATATTAATGTCATTGATGGCAAGTGGAGCCGTGATAGTTGCTACTGGCGGAGGTAAAATCGTTACATAAACCGTGGCAGTATCACATAAACTTGGCGTTCCTGAATCACAAACTTTATACTTAAATCTATCCGTTCCAACATAATTTGTGAAAGGCGTGTAAGTAAATGTTCCATTTGGATTCATCACCACCGTTCCGTTCGCAGGCGATGAAATTGAGGTAAATGCGAGCGTTTGACCTACATTTGGTTCAAAATCATTTGGACTTGCCGAGGCGGTGATGGCGATATTTTTCGTGGTACTAAAAGCATCATCATTGGCAAAAGGTGCGTCATTGGCTCCCGTTGGCGTTGTTTTCGGATTAACATTAATCACAACGCTGGCAGTATCGCACAAACTTGGCGAGCCATTATCACACACTTTATATTTGAATTTATCCGTTCCAACAAAACCAGGATTTGGTGTGTAAGTAAACGTTCCATCTGGATTGAATACTAAGGTTCCATTCGTTGGATTGCTCAATAAAGTTGCCGTTAAAGGTTGCCCTTCTGGGTCGGTGTCGTTGTTAGTCACTTTTCCAGTTACTGGCACATTCACCAAAGTCTGAGCAATGTCTGGACTTGCCACTGGCTTGTCGTTCAACGTGGTTGGCAATGCCTGAACCGTGATGAATAACCATGCTTTGCTACATTCCACAGGCACAAGATTATTACAGATTTGATACTGAATTGAATCTTTTCCTACGTAATTAGTATTTGGTAAATACGTATAAGTGCCGTTTGGATTCAGCGTAAATATGCCGTGTTTAACCGTTGTCAAGGCTGTTATCGTTACTGGCAAACCTTTCTTATCATCGTTCGTCAATAAGTCTCCACTCACCGAAGTATTTATTGGTGTTGTGATTATGTCATTGATTGCCAATGGTTTAGTCGTTGATGGCGTAATGTTTAAATACACCGTTGCCGTATCGCACTTGCTTGGATTTCCATCATCGCAAACGGTATAAATTACTGTACTTCCTCCCACTGGCAAACCCGTAATTGGGTCGAGCGTTGGCGTGTAAGTCAATACACCCGTTGGTGAAATCGTTACGTTTGGATTTCCACCAATTGCCGTGAATGTTAAGGTCTGTCCCACATCTGGGTCATTGTCATTCGTAGCAATATTAGCCGTTAATGGTTTTCCATCTTGTCCTAATACTACATCATCATTCGCTACTGGCGATCTATTGTCACCCGTTGGCGTTACGCTCGAATTTACCGTAATCGTCACACTTGCTGTATCACACAAAACAGGCGTTCCGTTGTCACAAACCTTATATTTGAAGGTATCTTTTCCGAAGAAACCAACGGTTGGCGTGTACGTATATGAACCATCTGGACTCATCACTACTGTACCGTGTGAAGGATTCGTAATCTTCGTGAAAGCTAAGATTTGTCCTGCATCTTGGTCTTTATCATTGCCGCTTACATTACCCAAAACTGGGGTGTTCAAATCCGTTGCATTCACATCATTTGAAGCAATTGGTTTGTTATTGTAGCCAATGAATGTCGTTGGCGTAACGTTGACAAATAACCAAGCCGAATCACATTCTGCGGGCAATTTATTATTACAAATCTTATACTGAACCGAATCTTTTCCTACGTAATTAATTGTAGGTTCGTAAGTATAAAGCCCTGTCTGCGGGTCAATTACAATCGTTCCGTGCTTCGGTGGCGTAATTGGCTCAACTGATAATGGTAAGCCTTTTCCGTTATCATTCGCTAACAAATTACCCGTTGCTGGCTTGCCGACTGGCGTACTATTAATATCATTTACCGCATCTGGTTTTGTGGTTGATGGACTTACGGTAATTATCACCGTTGCCGAGTCGCAAAGCGATGGCGTTCCACTATCACAAATTTTATACTTGAACGAATCCGTACCTGTGAATGAAGGATTTGGTACATACACATACGTTCCATCTCCGAACATTGTCACCGTTCCGTTTGTGACATTACTGATGGTGGCAAAAGTTAAAACTTGTCCAAAATCTGGGTCGCTGTCGTTTGGTGCTGCCGATGCTAAAACTGATTTTCCTTGTTGCGTACTCACTAAATCATCCAAAGCCACTGGTTTTTTATTAGCCGTTGGCGAAACCGTTGGGTCGATTGGTAATACTTTTATCGTTACCAAAGCAGTATCACATTTCGTTGGCGTTCCGTTATCACAAATGGTATAAACGAATTTATCAGTACCCGTGAAAGTTGGATTTGGCGTGTAAGTAAACGTGCCATCACCATTCATCGCAAGCGTTCCGTTCGTTGGATTTGCTACTGCAAAAGCCGTTAATGTTCCCCCGTCTGGGTCAGTATCATTACCAATAATTGTACTCACTACTGGTTTTCCTTTATCCGTTACAAACATATCTGGCAAAGCAATTGGAGCATTATTCTCCGTTGCCGATGGGTAAGGAATCACCTTCAAATTAATCCAAGCCGTATCACATTCCACAGGAATTTGATTGTTGCAAATCTTGTATTGAACCGAATCCTTACCCACATATCCAGCGGCTGGTGTGTAAGTGTAATTTCCATTAGGTAACAACGTCAACGTTCCGTGTTTTGGAACTCCGTTCACACCCGCAATGAGCGTACTCGTAATTGGATTTCCATTTCCATCATCATTCGTTAATACATTTCCAGCAACTGGCGTACCAACAAAAGTGACATTTACATCATTGATTGCCAACGGTTTAGTGATTTTATCGTTTGGTAAAACCGTAATATTCACTGTTGCCGAATCACATAAATCAGGCGTTCCATTATCACAAACTTTGTAGGTAAAGATGTCATTTCCAACAAAATCTGGCGTTGGTGTATAGGTATAACTTCCGTTAGCATTCAATACAACGGTTCCATTTGCAGGTGTTGAAACTGGCGAATACGTCAGGATTTGTCCTACATTTGGATCAGAATCATTCATGGCAACCGTTCCAGTTTTTGGTAAATTTACCTTTGTAATTGCCACGTCATTTTGAGCGTTTGGCGGTAAATTAGTCGTTGCTGGTGCTGAACTTGGTTTCACATCAATTTCAACCGTTGCGGTGTCGCACAATACTGGCGTTCCGTTATCACAAATTTTGTACTTGAAGGTATCAATTCCAGTAAACCCAAGATTTGGCGTATAAGTATAAACGCCCGTCGGACTCAACGTTATGGTTCCGTTGGTTGGATTACTGATAGTTGAAACCGTTAAAATATCCCCTAAATCTAAATCAAAATCATTACCCAAAACGGCAATCGTCACAGGCGTATTTTCAAGCGTTTGCTTCGTGTCATTGGTTGCCACAGGCTTGTCATTCTGTGGTGTTGGTGGGGAAATTACGTTGATATAAAGCATCGCTGAATCACATTTTGCTGGGATTTCATTGTTGCAAGCCAAATATTTCACCGAATCTTTACCCACATATCCTAACGTTGGCGTATAAACATAACTTCCGTTTGGATTCAACACAATCGTTCCGTGAACTGGATTTCCAGAAGGCAATAAACTTGCCGTAATTGGCAATCCTTTGGCATTGTCATTCGATAAAACATTACCCGAAATAGGCGTATCTTTCATCGTGTTGGCAATGTCATTTATCGCATCAGGCGTGGTTAAACCAACCTGTGGCGTTGGGAAAACCGCTATGTAAATCGTGGCAGTATCACACAAACTTGGCGTGCCATTATCACAAGTTTTATACGTGAATTTATCTAACCCAATAAACGTTGGATTTGGGGTGTAAATAAACGTTCCGTTTGGCAGCATCACCGCCGTTCCATTGGTTGGATTGCTTACTTGACTGAAAATCAGTGGATTATTATTTGGGTCGCTGTCATTCAAGGTTGGATTTCCGAAAACGGCTATGCCTTTATTAGTCGAGTAAACATCATCATTCGCAATCGGTTTATCGTTGGTTGCTCCACTTTTTGGTAATACTTTTATCGAAACCGTTGAAGTATCACATTTTACGGGCGAACCATTATCACAAACTTTATACCTAAATATATCATTGCCAATAAAACCAGTGGTTGGCGTGTAAACGTAGGTTCCATCTGTATTAAACACGACCGTTCCGTTAATTGGATTGGTAATCTTCGTGAAGGTCAATATCTGTCCCAAATCTGGTTCAATATCATTATTTCCAACCGACCCTGCCACTGGCACATTGATGTTCGTGATTGATACATCTGGATTAGCCACTGGTTTATTATTCGCATCCGCCGAAGGAACTGGTGGCAAAATGCTGATGTAAACCCAAGCCGTATCACAATTTGTACCGTTGCAAAGCGTATATCTCAACGAATCCTTACCGACATAATTCGTGTTTGGCGTATAAGTATAAGTGCCACTCGCTGATAAAACAGCCGTTCCATTCTTAGGAACCGTAATCATCGTGGTTATTAATGGCGACAATCCGTTGGTATAATCATTAATCAACACACTTGCCGAGACGGCAGTATTTTTAAGCGTTACGTTGATGTCATTCACCGCAATTGGTTTGATGGCAGGTGGTGTTATCAAGATATAAACCGTTGCCGTGTCGCACAAACTTGGCGAGCCATTATCACAAACTTTATACGTAAATCTGTCGGGTCCCGTGTAACTCCCCGTTGGCGTGTAGGTATAAGCACCCGCTGCCGTGAGCGTAACCGTTCCGTGAACAGGAGGCGTTATTGGCGTGGTGGTATAAGTCAACGTTTGTCCAAGATTCGGGTCTGAATCGTTTGGTTTCATCGTTGCCGTTACTGGCACGCCTTGTTTGGTAATTGCTACATCGTCTTGTGCATTCGGTCTATCATTTGCCGTTCCGTTATAATCTGGATTAATTCTAATAACCACCGAAGCCGTATCACAAAGTCCTTGCGGGTCACAAGCGATATATTTGAAAACATCAATGCCTGTGAAATTCGGGTCAGGCGTGAAAGTGAATGTTCCGTTTGGATTCATTATCACCGTTCCGTTTTCAGGTTGTAATAACATGCTGACTGTCAGCGGGTTGCCGTCAGGGTCAATGTCATTAGCAAGTACACTTCCTGATACTGGCACATTCTTCAACGTCTGCAAAACATCGTCATTGGCAATTGGTTTGTTGTTGCCACCCGATGATAAAAGCGGAGGCATAACTTTCAACATCAACCAAGCCGTATCGCACATCATTATTGCATTGCAGATGTAATATCTTACCGAATCTTTACCCACAAATCCAAGCGTTGGCGTGTAAACGTAATTTCCATTTGGTTGAATTACGATTGTACCATGTTTTGGAGCAATAACTGGCATAGTTGTCAAAGTCATCGGTAATCCATTACCATTATCATTCGTTAAAATATTTCCTGCAACGGGCGTATTCATTGCCGTTACGTTTATGTCTAAATTAGCTTCTGGTACTTGTGGAGCCACTACGATATAAACCGTTGCCGTGTCGCATTTACTTGGCGAACCATTATCACAAACTCTGTACGTAAATTGGTCATTTCCGTAATAATTCGTGTTTGGTGTGTAAGTAAAAGTTCCATTAACATTTAACAATAAAGTTCCTTTCGTTACGGGTGAAATCGGCGTAGTTGTGTACGTCAATGCGTTACCATTTGGATCAGAATCATTTAATTTGATATTCCCCACAATTGGTACGTTCAGATACGTAAAGAAACTGTCGTCCTGTGCATTGGGCTTATCATTTACGGTAATTCCGTTTTCATCGGCAGTTACATAAATCGTTACTGTTGCCTTCGTACATTGGTTCAAATCATCACAAACTTGATACGTAAATTTATCAATGCCCGTGAAACCTAACGTCGGCGTGTAAGTATATGAACCATTTGGATTTATCACTACTGTTCCATTTAGAGGCGGAATTTCAGGCGTAACAGAAGCCGTCAAAGGACCTTTTTCTGGGTCAAAATCATTGCTGAATAAATTGCCTGCAACTGCCTTATCTTTAAGCGTTTGAGCCACATCGTTTTGGGCAACTGGCGGTAAATTAAGGGTATTGCTTGGTTTTGTTACCGTCAAATACAACCATGCCGTTGAGCATACATTGGTGATGGTACATAGTTTATATTTTACGGAATCCCTACCCACAAAATTTGGATTTGGAAGGTAAGTATAACTGCCATTTGGATTGAAAACAATACTTCCGTTTAACGTATTTGTAACCAAAGCAAACGAATCCGTTACGTTCAATTTAGTATCATTCGTAGCCACGTTTCCAGAAATTGGGGTGTTCACCAAAGTCAAGTTAAAGTCATTGATGGCTAATGGTGCTGGCGAAACCGTTACGGGTACTTTGATTTGTGTACAAATGCCCGAAAGTGGTTCACAAATTCTCACACAGATGGAATCAGTACCTACATAACCAGGTTTTGGTGCGTAAGTAATACACATTTGTCCACCCACATTAGTAACACTTGCCGTAGCACCTGATACTAACGGATAGCCCGAACAAATACTCACGGTACTGGTTGGCGTGGAGATATTACTGATATTTTGACAAATAATTTTCGTACTGTCTTTGGGTGTAATAATTGGCGGAATGCAACTTGCTGGTCCAAATAATGCTGTGTTAATAACGTTTGAAATACAAGGAACAACTACTTGAATATTGGTATATGACCCAGCGATTAAACCCGTGATGGTCACTTTTCCTGTAGCATCTGAAAGCCCGTTAAATACCTGGGCAGTTCCACCGTTATACTCATAATTAATGGTTTGTGCCACCGAAGGATTTAAGCCTGTAAGCGTAATTGAGCCATTATTGCCTCCACAAATGGTTGGATTTGTGAGTATCGAAGCCACAATTGGATTTGGGCATATCGTTGTTGGACAAGCAATGATATTTACTTGAATTGGCGTTCCCGTTGGACTAAAACAATTTTGTAGCGTATCTCTGAAAGCTGGATAATATAATCCCCCAATCACTGAATTGGCTGAACCTAATTGGTTGGCAGTCGTTGCGGGTGTGCCTGTATGCCACGTAACAACCGTTCCCGCTGGTGGGGTTGTAGTGGTTACTTGCGTAGTCAAATCTACGGTGGTTGCTGGACAGATATTTTGTTTTACAATTGGTAAACAAGGATTAATTACTACCTGAATTGGCGTTCCTGTTGGGCTATAACAATTATTAACGGCATCCTTATACGCAGGATAATAAATTCCTGCCGTTGCAGTGGCTCCGTAAGTAATTTCGTTTGCCGCCGTGGCTGGTGTGCCAGTATGCCAACTCAATGTTGCTCCAAAAGGAACGGTTGTGGTTGCTCCTACCTGCGTGAAAAGATTGACCGTATTTAATGGACAAACATTGGTTTTCACAATTGGTGGAACGGTTGGGCAAGTAATAATTGAAACCGTGAAAGCTGTTGTTGCAGAACCACTTGGCGTGCCACTGTAACATCCATTAATTGCATCATAGATTGCCGCATAATATATGCCTGCTCCCAAAGTTGTAACGTTAGCAATTTTGTTTGCATCACTCGCAGGAGTGCCTCCGTGCCATGTTAGGATGGTATTTGCTGGTAAATTGCTGGCAGTAACAGTGCTTAAATCCACTGTGGTGGCAGGACAAAGATTTTGTTTTGTCGTGGCACTTAATAATGGAGCAATCGTTCCTGAATTGCAACAATTTACAATCGTAACTGTAACGCCCATATCCGTGATTCCATAGTAATTATTTGCTGCATCTTTGTACGCTGGGAAATAAGAACCCGTTAAAACTGCCGATGGATTACTCACTTCGTTAGCGGCAGTGGCTGGTGTGCCAGAGTGCCAAGAAACGGTTGTTCCTGCGGGTGGCGTTGAAAGAATGGGTACTTGCGTTAATAAATTGACGGATGTTGCAGGACAACTATTTTGTCTGGCAATCATCATAGCAGGAGGACAGTTATTGATACTTACCTGAATGGGTGTGCCCGTTGGACTGAAACAATTGTTGGCTGCATCCTTATAAGCTGGATAATAAATTCCTGCTAAAACGGATGATGGATTGCTGATTTGATTCGCATTCGTGGCGGGTGTGCTTGTATGCCAACTCACCGACGCACCTGCGGGGGCAGCGGGCGTAATGGTTACCTGCGTTAATAAATTAAAGGTTGTGGCGGGACAAAGATTCTGTTTTTGAATCGGATTTGGCGTTGTACACGTTAAGATTGTAACCGTCAATGCCGTTGTTGCCGAGCCATTTGTTGCACCACTATAACAATTGTTTACTGCATCATAAATGGCTGCATAATATGTCCCTGCCGCTAATGAGGACACATTTGATAATTTATTGGCTGTTGTTGCAGGCGTACCTGAATGCCAAGTAAGACTGGTATTTAATGGTAAATTAAAAGCTGTTACTGAACTTAAATCCGCCGTAGTGGCAGGACAAAGATTTTGTTTTGATGAGGTACTTAATATTGGTGAGATTGTTCCTGCTACGCAAGGTGTTGCACAAGACGTTACCATTACGACTAAACCCGTTGAAGTTCCTCCAAAACAGTTCCCCGCTAAATCTGCAAAACAAACATAATAAGTTCCCGATGTTCCCAAAGCCGTAGGATTAGCTACTTTGTTGGCAACAGTGGCGGGTGTTCCCGAATGCCACGAAACAAATGTACCAGCGGGTTTATTCGTACTATCCACATGAGCCATCAAATTGACCGTGGTCATTGGACAAGTATTTGAAAGCGTTGTAGGAGTAGGAATACAAGTATTTATCGTTACCGCTAAACCCGTTGAAGTTCCTCCAAAACAGTTCCCCGCTACATCTGCAAAACATACATAATAAGTTCCCGATGTACCCAAAGCCGTAGGATTAACTACTTTGTTGGCAGCAGTGGCGGGCGTTCCCGAATGCCACGAAACGAATGTATTTGCGGGTTTATTGGTACTATCCACATGAGCCATCAAATTGACTGTGGTCATTGGACAAGTATTTGAAAGCGTTGTTGGAGGAGTAGGAGTACAAGTATTTATTGTTACAGTTACTGAATCCGCAGGACTGTAACAGCTGTTTACTTTATCAAAATATAAAGAGTAATATTTCCCTGCTGTACTTACGGTCGTCAAGTTCGTCAAAGTATCACCTGCTGAGGTTGGTACTTTGTGCGTACTCCATACCAAAGTTGTACCTGCGGGTTTTGTGCCTGTATTGGCTAAACCTGCTAAACTTACTGTTGTCGTTGGACAAGTATTCGTGGCAGTTGTTGGCGTGATAGCTGGGGCGGTTGTTCCTGCCAAACAAGGTGTGGTACAAGCAATAATCGTTACCGACAAACCCGTTGAAGTTCCTCCAAAACAGTTCCCTGCTACATCTGCAAAACACACATAATACGTTCCCGAAGTACCCAAAGCCGTAGGATTAGCTACTTTGTTGGCAGCAGTAGCGGGTGTTCCCGAATGCCACGAAACAAATGTACCAGCGGGTTTATTCGTACTATCCACATGAGCCATCAAATTGACCGTGGTCATTGGACAAGTATTTGAAAGCGTTGTTGGAGGAGTAGGAGTACAAGTATTTATTGTTACAGTTATTGAATCGGCTGGACTGTAACAGCTGTTTACTTTATCAAAATATAAAGCATAATACTTCCCTGCTGTACTTACGGTCGTCAAGTTCGTCAAAGTATCACCTGTTGAAGTAGGGACTTTATGCGTACTCCATACCAAAGTTGTACCTGCGGGTTTTGTGCCTGTATTGGCTAAACCTGCTAAACTTACTGTTGTCGTTGGACAAGTATTCGTGGCAGCTGTTGGCGTAATGGCTGGGGCAGTTGTTCCTGCCAAACAATTAACGGTTGCTGTTACATTACAAGTTGATGAACCTTGGGGGGAAGTAATTGTCAATACACGATTACCAACAGAACCCGCACCATTGTACGTTATCGGAATAGTAACCGTAGCTTGATTTGCCGTTAAGGTAGTTGATAATGTACCTGTAAAGCCTGTGGCAGCTAAATTGAAAGTGGCTAAACCTGCCGTGGCATTGCTCAAACCAATAGTAACTGTACCCGTTTGACCACTTACACCATTGGCTACAAAAGTACCTGTGAAGGTTGGTGAGCCACAATTAAAGACAAATGAGGCTGTATTATCCCGATAGTTTACTTCGGGCGTAGCGTTATTGTTTGGATAAGTAGTAGCTGGGCTTGTAATACCTGCATTAATTGGTCCGAAAGCTGCATCGTTGGTATCAACAGCATTGTCTAAACCATCGCCATCACTATCCACACCTGCCAAAGTCAAACCAGCTTCTGCGGTATCATTGCCTTGTGCATTATCAGAATCTGTATCTAAATAATCTGGATTATCTGCTCCGTCAGTATTGACTGGGGTAAGCCCCGATGTACCATAAGCTGTCAAACGCCCTTGTGCATCTACTACCGTACCTGGTACAATATAGCCTGCGGTGGTTTGTGCTTCGATGTTATCTGGAATACCGTCATTGTCTGAATCAAGGTCTAAACGATTTGGAACACCATCATTATCAGTATCAATATCAGTGAGAACACAGTCAGTTAATGAATAAAATGTACCATCACTTGCTCCATTTGAAGTAGTGTATAATATTTTGACAGAGCTGTAAGAGCCTGGTTCTAAAATAACTGAACCATGCCATTCTGTGCCAGTAACTGTGTTATTTGAAAAACTATTAGCTCCTGCACCAGCAAGACTAATTGTTTTTTGTACTTTAATTGGGTTTCCATTTCCATCAGTAAAAGTTAAGGTAACACTTTGTGTTGTACCACTTCCCAATGAAAGAATCATAAACGTTGGATTTGTTATGGCAGGGGCAAAGTTAAAAACTAAGGTACTTCCCGATGGTTGATTAGGACCACCATTTGCGTTAAATGCTTCCAAGTCCAAAAATTTAGTACATCCTCCCAGCTGTGTAAATGGAGATATATTATCTATTTGAGAACCGCCTGGAAGCCCAGAAACAGTTATATTTGTGGTTACACTATTGATGGTAAATGCACCAGCTGATGGACTTGTCCAGTCCGTACAAACACAAGATACTCCTCCTAACTCTTCGGTATCTAAAAGACCGTCATTATCATCATCTAAATCTACACTATTAGCAATACCATCTCCATCAGTGTCTAATATAATACACGTTGTTAAGGTAACCACTACCGAATCGGCTGGGCTGTAACAGTTATTTATTTTATCAAAATATAAAGCGTAATATTTTCCTGCTGTGCTGACCGTTGTGAGGTTCGTCAAAGTATCACCTGTTGAAGTAGGGACTTTATCCGTACTCCAAATCAAAGTTGTTCCTGCGGGTTTTGTCCCTGTATTTGCTAAACCTGCTAAACTAACCGTTGTAGTTGGACAAGTATTAGTTGCCGTGGTTGGGGTAATAGCTGGGGCGGTTGTCCCTGCTACGCAAGTTGTGGTGCAAACTTTATAATGAATGGTATTAGAAACACCTACGCAATTAACATCATTCGTGGTTTTTTGATAAAGGGTATCACCTACAGCAAGCGTAAATGCTCCTGTATAATAAACGCCTACTGCCGAGTAACTATCAATTGGAACGGCTGAAAAAGAAGCCGTGGCAGAAGTTTGAATGATTTTATTAGTGGCTTCATCCACCAAGGCATACATGGTACTTACGCCCGATGTTGAACTTGGGGTAGCGGTAAAAGCAATTGCCGCAGGGGCAGTATTATAGTCGCAAGTGGCAGTACATACCTTTATACCCACAGCATCAGCATATTTCAAACATCCACCCGTTAATCCATCTACATAAACCTCTGAAATGAGTTTACCCACAACATCGTTATGAATAGCTGCTCCCGATGTATAATAAGCCGTGGTGGCATAATATAAACCTTGTGGAATATTGGTAAATGTGGGTGCAGAAGCATTAGTGGCTACAATAGCTCCTGAAACCATATTTACCAACAGGTAATTCTTTGAGAATCCTGATGGTTCTGTACCCACAGTCAGTGTAATATTGGCTGGTGCGGTGGTATAATCACACGTTGCGGGAATGCTTGGTAACGTTGGCTTTTGAGCCATTACTTGAAAACAAGCAAGGAAAAGCAACAAGCCAATAATAACTTGTGTGAATTTTGATGGATGCTTTTGTAAAAATTGCATATTCTTATTAATTTATTACTCAAAACTGAAATTCCTTCTGGTAAAATAGGAGAAAATGGGGCAACATAAAGAACGATTCTGAATCACATTGATTCATGGTTACGGAAGGCTTCATTGTTTTGAAATCTTCCGTTTTTAATAATTTTACTTCAAAGTTGGCACTGCCGTTCCTACTGAACAACTCGGTGGAGCTGTTACGGTTAATTTGTAAGTTTTAGTTACACAATTTGCCGTTGGCGTTGTAGTATCACAAACTTTTATACAGTAATAATGAGTACCCGCAGTAGTTGGTGCTGTATATGTATATATTCCTGATGTTGAGTTAGTTATCGTTAAATTACTGCCTGATGGCAATGCTGTTGCACCTGCTATGGGCGTACATGAGCCTGAATTATCTGCTGAGTAAACATAATTGCCATCACCCCCTGCTGGAGTTAATTCAGTGGCGACATTACCCGTTTTGGCTTGGCTTGGTGTGGCAGTTTGTGCAGGTGGATTCACGGCGGTCAGCGGCGTTGGTGCTGCTGTTACGGTAAGTGTATAAGTTTTAGTTACACAACTTGGCGTTGGAGTAGCCGTATCGCACACTTTAATACAATAATAGTAAGTACCAGCTGCGGCAGGAGTAGTGAAAGTATAAGCACCTGTACTGGCGTTAGTTACCGTCAAGTTACTGCTTGCTGGCAAAGCCGTTGCACCGCTTACAGGCGTACACGAACCCGAATTATCCACTGAATAAGTATAAGTTCCGTTACCACCCACAGGCACTAATTCAGTAGTAGCATCGCCTGTTTTTGGGCTATTGGTAACTCCCGATTTTGGAGCAGGTGTATTAGCCGTAACAGGAGGGAAACAAGTTTTGATAGTGTTATCAATTGCTTTGGCGTAAGTAGAAGTATAGTTGATTGTTCCATTGTCCACTACTGTTTCAAGGCTATTCGCCAACCCATTAGTACCAACAGCCGTAGTAAATTTAAAATTAGTTGTAAGGCTGGTAGTTGCATTTGCTTCAAAAGCATCAGAGCAACCATCGTTATCAGAATCAAGGTCTAAATAATTTGGAATACCATCATTATCAGTATCAGCACAAACACAACCTGCCAATAAGCCCGATGCAGTAGAACTAAAAGCAGTTGCAGGAATATTTACCCAACCTGCCCCATTAACATTCCATTGAAGCAATGCTCCGTAAAAATCTGCACCATCTGAGATTGCATTACCAAACGCAATCCACTGACCACTTGAATTAGTATTGGTAAAAGTATATTCCGTACTATTGACAATAGTACCAGAGAAATTTACTTTTTGATATGATACTTCTTGCAAATTTGCGGTATTCGTTGTTGCATTTCCAGAAGCATCTAATGCCAAATGTAGTGTTGTAAAGTCTTCTCTCACTGCTCCAACCGAAGCAGGCGTACCACTTGCCAAAGTTCTAACCTGTAAAGTTGAATAACACGGTAATGCCAAAAAGCCTTCAATTTGGGCAAAACTACCATTGTTGGGATTTGAACCTCCATTTGGAACATCCACCCAAGGTATTTGTCCAAAAACAACTGCTGTTGTTCCTGTAATTGTTGCAGCATTAGCTGTAAAGTTGGGAAAATCACCATACTTGATTGCTGATGTTGGATTATTTCGATGAAGCGTCGTGCTTGAATAGAAAGCATCTCCAGAAGAAAGTTCAGCTAAATTCCAAACTTTATAATTTATTTGTCCATCTCCAGAACTTGATGTTTTTACACATTCTACTGAATCTAAAACTCCATCATTATCATCATCTATGTCAGTGCTATCAGGTATGCCATCGCCATCTGTATCAATATCAATCAACACGCTTTTAGTACAAGCACCTGTGCCTTGTGTAGAGGTAATGGTAAGTGTTCTATTCCCTACTGAACCCGTGCCATCATAAGTAATTGGTACAGTTACAGAGGTTTGTCCAGTTGTTAATGTTGTTGTTAAAGTTCCTGTGAAACCAGTGCCAGCAACAGTTAAAGTTACAGGACCTGCCACTGCACCTGTGATAGGTATAACTAATGTACCAGCTTGTCCTGCTGTGCTATTTGCTAAGAAAATACCTGTTGAAGTAGCACTACCACAATTAAAGGTAAAGCCACCTGGGGGGCAACTACCTTGATTACTTATATTAGCAATACCAAAATCATCACCTCCTTGACCATTGCCTGGTGCTGAAAAGGTGGCAACCCCACCCGAAGTAGTGTAAGGTGCTGTAAATCTGAATGTTAATACTGCACTATTGGGGCTACCGCTTGGCCAAGGAATCGTTAAAGAAATACCTGTATCAGTAAATGCGTTACCCGTTGTACCTCCTGGGAAAGAAGTATTATCAAAACCAGCCAGACTTGCCGAACCAGAAGTTGTAGCCGTTACTTTTCCAGTAGCAGATCCAGTAGCAGAAGGGTTATCGAAAGTAACATATACTGTACCATTTAATAACACTTCCAACTTAGCCTGCGTAACAGCGGTACTGTTTTGCCCTGCTTGTTGGCAAAATAAATCAAAATTTATAGTTACTTGATTGGCAATAGGTCCACCATTTAAACCTATAAGTGTTTGACTTAAAGTTTGACCATTAGCACCATCAGTTGAGTTCACTGCTCTTGGGGTAGTTTGAAATGCCCAACCACCAGAACTCGTCCAACCTGTGCCACTACCCCCTGCAAAAGTGCCGTTTGAAACAATGTTACAAGTTTGTGCAAAGGTTTGTTGCCCAAAGAGCAACATTGCCAACAGCAACATATTTTTTGCTTTCATTCGTGTTTTCACCAACAAATTTGTTAATAACTTATTGGTGAAAATATCAACAAAGACGAAACCATAAAGACAAAATGCGTCAATATTCGATAAGGGAAAAAGTAACGGCTTTTTCATATTCATAATTTTTGATAAAGTCCTCTTCCCCAAGACGGACTAAGTTCGACATATATTCCTTTTGGGGAAAAGGGTATTTTTTTAGTTAAAAGAACGTTTTGGGTCATCAAAACCCTTGGTAGAAATTAGCTTGTTTACAGTCTATGCCATTACATCAAGCTAAAATCTTTTTATTGTTTACCTTCATTTTGTCAATAGAGTAAAGGCTTCTCTTCAAATAATGGCTCTTCTCACAAACTGACAAGAAAGGGGCAACATAAAGAACGATTCTGAATCACATTGATTCATGGTTACGGAAGGCTTCATTGTTTTGAAATCTTCCGTTTTTAATAATTTTACTTTAAAGTTGGCACTGCCGAACCCACAACAGCACAAGAAACTGTAATCTTGTAAGTAGCATAAGCACAAACAGCCGTCGGCATGGTATTATCACAAACCTTCACACAGAAATAGTAAGTCCCTGGTGCTGTGGGGGCTGTGTAAGTGTAACTGCCTGTTGCTGTGATACTTACGCCAGGCAATGCCGTTGCACCCATTGGAACAACACAAGCGGGATCTGTTGAACCATCTGAATAATTATACGGTCCCGTTCCACCAGTTGGCATTAATTCCGCTGCGGCATCACCCGTTTTGTTTTGATTGGGTGTTGCGGTTTGTGCAGGTGGCGTATTGAGTGTTATATCAGTACAAGACTTACTCACCACCACAATAGGGCTTGCATTGGTAAAACAAAGCCCCGTAGTGTTATAATATGCCGCAAAATAAGTCCCGACCGCTGCCATACTGACGGCAGTTCCACTGATTATGTTGGCACTCGTTGCGGGCGAACCCGAATGATAGCTCACGACCGTTCCCGCAGGTTTTGCGGTTGAATCGACCAAGGTTTTTAAATCAACCGTGGTGGTTGGGCAAGTGTTAGTGGCAATCCTCAAAACCGAAGGACTACTATAACACGTACTGAAATTATAGACTCCATAATAAAGCCCAGGGGCGGCAGCCGCCACTTGTGAAGGAGTCATCAAATTACCAACCCCAATCGGTAAGGCATTGTGCCACTCAAAAGTACCACCAGAGGGTGCGGCGACTGTTGGCTGATGAGTTACAAGGTCGGTGGGTGTTTGGGCTAATGTTGTGGTGGAAATTCCTATCAACATCAGTAATAAAATCACCCAATTTCGATTTATCTTATTTGTTTTCACGATAAAATTATTTTAAAAATGAGTGATAATTATTTCAATTTAGGTCCTTCCTGAACGGCACTGCAATTATCCAAAGTCCATACAGTTGTGATGACTGATTTAGCGGTTAAAGCAAGATTTGCGGTACAAGCCGTTAAAGTACCCACTTGAAAATTGAGTGTACCCAAAGCCGTTCCGTCATATTTTACTGGAATATGAAATTGCTGAATACCCGTTGTGGTGGTAGTAATTGAATTTACACCATTTGCCAACGACATTCCCGAACCGCTCACGGTGATTGGTGTGAATGTTCCAGCCGTTGTTACGTTGATGGTTACAATTAAATCTCCTTGTGAAGCTGTGCCTGCCACTGGTGCTGGACTGATTTGTGTTTTGGCACAATCAATTGTTCCTACGCCCGTGTTTGTGGGGGCTGGTGTTGAAGTAAAGTTTAAAACATTTACTGGACAAGCAACAGTCGTTAAAGTGGCAGCACCACCATCAGCCGTTGTATTGTTGAAAGTATTGCCCGTTCCGAAAGTATAACCACCCGTTGGCGTACCAGCCTGATTTAGATATGCAGTGGCACTTGCCAACTGAACCTTTGAATTTAAGATAGATTGAAAACGGTTTGTACCATCATAACTAATAAAATCTGCTCCTTTGATGGTTGTACTAACCCCAATTCTATTCTCCATGAAAATAGTATTATTCATAGAAGTACAAGTTGCCGCACCCGAAGCGAGGATTGCTCCACCAAAAGTATTGCCAGGTACTGAGTTTCTGTAAAATACTGAATTATCAACCGTGAAATTTACATTCGAACCTTCAAGGTGTAATGCTCCGCCACCATCAGCAGAACCTGTTGATTTTTGCTGATCCATGTTGTAGTTATAGGCAAACTTGCAGTTATCAAAATGCGTTGCCAATGCAGACTGAGCGGTGGTTTGATAAATAGCTCCACCTAAATCTGAATGATTACCATAAAAAGTTGAACCCGTACAGTTTATTGATGAAGTTGTGGCAAAAATAGCCCCACCCCAATAGTCCATTTTGGTAGAGTTATTCGTGAAACTGCACGTAGTGATTTCGATGGGAGCAGTAGTTGTGTAAATCGCTCCGCCGTATAAAGAAGAATGATTATTACAGAAAGAACTGTTTTTTACTTTCATGTTATAACCAGTAGGTCCCGTTGTGTTGAAAATTGCTCCGCCATTTTCAGCATTACAATTACTGAACGCACAACCATCAATAGTAAACTTTGAGCTTGGAGCCGTAGTGATATGGATTGCCCCACCATTATAAGCATTACAACCGTCAAAAATACAATTTTTGAAATCGACCGTAGGACCATTCACGGTTGTAAAGAAAAACGCTCCGTTGTCTGCCCAGTTATTGATACACTTCAAGTCTTCAAATAAATAAGTACAAGCGGCGGCAGTGCTTGATGCGGCATAAAATATTGAACCACTCGTTGCCACACCTTCTGTGAGCGTAAACCCTTTAATAATCAGTTTATTGGAATACCCAGACCCAGAAACTCCCGCCAAAAACATTCCAAAACCATTACCATTTATTGTGGTAACATTGGTTGTCGGATTATAACCCGATACATTCGTACCAGTTGCCGAACTTGGAAAACCTCCTTGAATATTTACATTCACGTTTGGTATCGTCATTTGGGCAGATAATGGATATAAACCTGCGGCTACATAAACATTATTTGTGGCAGGAGAAACAGCGTTAGCGGCTGTTATGGCTGCTCCGATACTTCCCATGGCATCGTCCCAGGTTGCTCCTGTGCCTGTGCCACCCGCTTTCACATATTTATCAGTTGCAAATACTGAAAGACCCGTTGAAATCACCAAGCCCAGCACGAATGCTGTGCGAAGTAAAAATAACTTGTTGAAATTGAATAAATTTTTCATGAACTTATTGTTGTTAAGCCTCTACCCAAAGGAGGCAATTTGAGAAATTATTTAATTATTTGCCTTTGGGTAAAGGACTGTTGTAATGGTCTTTCGACTATTTTTCGCTTTTATCCGATTTGTTGGTTTAGGCAACCCCGTTCAACACTGACAAAAGCAGAATAGTAAATGTCTGATAATCAGACCTTATAGGTTTCAAAAACCTATAAGGTCTATCCAAATTAATTGTGCCTTAGCATTTATAACTTACGAAGATATTTTTTCGCCTTTGTTGGTGTTTTCACCAACAAATTCCCGCTTACTTCGTCAAAACCCCTGGAATAATCGCCGTACAGCCATCTAATGAATAAACATTCTTAGAAACTACCTTCGGTGCTTTGGTCATATCTGCCGTACAAGAACCTGCACTGCCAACTGTAAATTGTAAGCTGTTGGTGAGTGCCGTTCCATCATAATGTACTGGAATAATGAAAGTCTGTAATCCTGTTGCGGTGGCTGTTACGCTGTATGGTGAAAGACTCAACGTAAACCCTGAACCTGTCACTGTTACAGGCGAGAAGGCACCAGTTGTTGTTACATTCACGGTAACGTACAAAGCATGATTTGAAGCCGTACCCGCTACTGGTGCAGGTATCATTTGGGTTTTTGAACAATCTATTGTACCCGTTGCTACTGTCCCCGAAACTGTTATCGTATAAACTGCCACATCACAAAGCGGTGGTAATCCACTATCGCATACCTTTATGCAGTAATAATAAATGCCTGGCGTAGTAGGTGCAGTGTAAGTATAATTACCATTTGAGTTCACTACTAAATTTGAACTTCCAGGCAGAGGCGATGCCCCAGCGGGTGCTACACATTTAGGGTCAGTAGCACCATTGCTGTATGTATATGGTCCTGTGCCTCCTTGTGGAGCTAAGTCTATGGCTGCATCACCGCTTTTATTACTACCCGCAGCAACTGATTGGCTTTGAGCATTGTTTATCACGAATGATTGTATTTTGGTGATGACTTGGTTAGACTTAAATTCTTTGTAAGTATAATTCTGAGCATCTGCACCAATACCCGTTCTTACGGTAAACGTATTTTTGAGCGTATCACCAACTACTGGATTTGAAACTGTGATGGCTTTGATTTTAATAATCAAAGTTTGTCCACCATTGATTGTCAAATCTCTAATATCAAATGTACCAGTGCCAGCATAAGCATTCGTCAAAGGTGTTCCCGAAGGTGTTGGCAAATACGTAAGCGTGCTTGTTACATATTTTGCATTGCCCTGTAATATATCTGTTAGTTGCGTAGTAGTGGCGGCTATACCATTGTTTTTGATTGTATAAGTATATTCTACTGTTCCTCCTTGTGGCATGGCTGCTTTATCTACTGCTTTTGTCAGAGTCAAATTAGCCGTTGCTGGTGGAGCCGTAATCGTGATTGGTGTTGGATTGGTTGCTCCTGCGATATTTGGCTCATCTGACTGATACGTGTTTCCATTCACCGTAAATGATGCTTGATTGTTCAACGTACCCGTTTGTGAAGCAACTGCCTCTACATAGATATATGAAGTTCCAGTTGGAAGCGAAATATTGCCTAATGTCAATGTTTTTGTACTTCCGTAACTGTTTTGTGAACCAATCGCTAAGGTTGTAGCCAAGGTGCTATCTTTCCATGTAATACCCGTTGGTAATACGTCATTCAAATTGACAGTCTGAGGATTACAATTAAAGTTCTGGAATTTGAACTTGTACGTAAATGTTTCTCCCTGACGGCTCGAATTTGGCGAAACCGTTTTGAATAAATACACATTATCAGGTGTAACTACCTCTGGAACAACCTCTTTACAAGTAATATCTATTGCACCAATGGCAATATCGTTGAACTTATCAATGCCTGGATACAGTGCATCTTCTTTGGTATGTTCCACAAAAATCTCATCAATTGGCGACTCGAAGTTTACGTACATATCACCTAACACCGTCCAGTCCCAAGGATAAATTGACCCCGTGCCTGTGTTACCACTGATGGTTACGTTGGTATATAATTTATTGGTAGAGAGAATTGGATTAACCACTGCTCCGCCCAATTTACCATAGACTTTCACAACGTCTTTACCCCACCACCAACCATCGATGTCTTTGATTTTGAATGAAACCTTAGACGCTGGTTGTGCTGTACTTACTGCACCCGTATTATGCAAAGCTATTTTGGTTGTAACTACCGTTGTTGGCGTATTGTCATAACGTGGAATATACAAGTAATTATAATAACTTACAGGATACCAATCCAGTGTTGGTTGATACAATATTGGAGCGGCATTATTGATTGAAGTTGCACCCGAGCGAACCGTTACCGTAGCTGACTGACCTCCACCCAAATTATAGGTTTTGTCACTCGTACCCCACGACCACCAATCAAATGAAGGCGTGAACGACAACCAATTTAAGGTTTTGTCGCCACCTGTACACAAGTTGGCAGGTGGGTTTGTGCTACCCACGTAGCGTACATATTGCGTTCCCGTGAAATTATATCCTGATTCAAATTCTCCTGACGTTCCATTATAATTTGCTGGAACATTAGCCACAATATTTGTGAAAGCTGCATCAGATGCAATTTGCATAAATACGGTGCTGGTAGGTCCGAAACCAAAGGCTGTCAAATTGGTTGAAACTCTGGTCATTTCTACTGAACCTGTCTCTACGAATTGCCATATACGTTGCGTTGCTTTATCTGTGCCTTCTGGTTTGCAAGGAGCGGCTGGCGAAAGTGTAGTTAAAGTAACTGCACCATTATTATCACCCGCCAACAAGAACGAAGCGTTGGTATCGAATGCTCCCGTATTGGTGGAGTTGGTAGTATTAATTTGATTATCAATACCAATCGTCATCAAAGAACCTGTATTAACCGATTTTGATTGCTTTTGATTTAAGGCTTGACAATCATCACGACCAATACCGAATACGTTATTGTGAAAAGCTGAGTTGGCTGTTTTATCCCATATTTTGGTTGTGCCATTACCCGCTATGTAGTCACCTTCTGTTATTAAGGCACTATTATCTGCAACATCTAAGGTAATACCATATTTAATGGCTAAATAGGTTTGTACTCGTTGGCGTTCTTGAATCGTTAATTCTCTTGAAAAATGGATAATTTCCTGAGTTTTATTATTATTCATACCAAAAGAATTACCACCACCTACGGTAAGGAAGTTGTAAGGCACAAACGTCCCCCCACCTGATTTTCCCGTTGCTGACACTTCATTACCGTTATTACCTACCGAAGTTGCACCCGTTGTGCTATTGAGTGATGCACTCATAATCGTAGGCGTATTCAAAGTAAATAACTTAGTACCATTCAAACGATTATAAACATTACCTGGTGCTACACCCGCAAAAGGGGCTGAAATATAGTGTAATGAAACTTTATCTTCGGCTATATCAGAAGTACCCAAACCCCAATTGTGTAAACCAGCATCACTATTATCAGTATCCGTAAAACGAATAAAGTTATTATAACTTCCTTTTGCTGCGTATTTATTAACCACACCAAAAGTAGTCGTATTGATAGCATAATTTGAACCCGTTACAGTTGTGTTTAGTCTTTGATTACCAGTAAAATTAATGTAAGGATTATAGTTACTCAAAGCATCTCCATCTGAGAAAGAAGGTTGTAAAGTAGTTGTCGCTTGTGTAAGAGCAGGATTATTTCCACTGGGATCAGTATCTGCCCAACCCGTTACTACTGTTCCTGTCTTTGTAACATTTTTTGCAGGGTCAAACCAAAAATCAAGTCCAGATACACAACCAGGAGAAAAGATTTCACTACCAAACGTAAAATATTGACCATCGGTAAAATCATAGTTTACTGAACCGCTTACGAGAGGTATTTCCGTTACACCCGTAGCAAAAGTTGGGTCAGTACTCACTAATAAGTGCTTTCCACCTGCTGAGTTATTGATTGAAACACTACCCACCGTACCTGTTTCTTGGACTTTCCAAACACGATTCATGCGGAAATATCCACCCGCTGGCGTGTATGAACTGATAGCGTAAGCCACTCCGTAAGAAGCCGCAAGACCATTGTCTCCAATGATTTCAAAACTCTTATCGGCTGTGAAATTATTGGTGTTAGCAGCATTTGTGGCTACAATGACATTATTATTACCAATCGTTACAATAGAACCTGCATTAGTTGATTTTGATTGTTTTTGGTTTAAGCCCTGGCAATCATCACGACCGATACCGAAGACACCGTTGTGGTAAGCTGAGTTGGCAGTCTTATCCCAAATTTTCACACTTGAACCAGATAAATAATCATGATCAAGTGTTAAACCATATTTAATACCGAAATAAGTATCTACACGATTTCTTTCATTATCGGTAAGTACGGAATTATAATAAGCTACTTCTGGCACACGCCCTTGCATACCGTAGGTGCTACCACCGATTTGCATATTGGCACTCAAATCGCCAGTAATATTGTCGCTGTAAATTGTGGTGTTACCGTTCCAACTTACTTCCTTATTGTTAGTACCCGTGATAGCATTGATACGCCCACCGTACAAACCTATCGTTCCGAAGGTAATATTGGCAGTAGTATTCCATCTATTAACAGTACCTCCTTTTGATAACCAGTGGTGAACAGGATTGTGGTTTGCACCATTAAGTGCTGTTCCAAGGGCAAAATCGTGAAGTACCGCACCACCTGCACCGCTACCGAAACGGAAAGCATGGTTGTAGGTAGGATCAATGTTAGCATCTTTTTGAGCTACCAAGAAAGTAGTATGCAATCTGCCCAAAGCCGTAGGATCAACTACGCCCGTGATATGAGCATTAGCTGGGAACAATACGTAAGGATTAAAATTACTTTGAGCATCTCCTGGTGATAAACTGATTGTAGCTGTTGTTCCCGAAGCGGCTTTTGTCAATGACAAATCATTGTTTCTATCCGCCCAAGCCGTTACGCTTGTTGTGCCTGTTACTGCCTGACTTGCATCATACCAGTATTGTAAGCCAATTGATACACAACCTGGGGATTTCAGATTACATCTATCTTTTATATTATTATTTGCCCATGAAGCATAGCCAGATATATAATTAAGAATACCATTATCAGCCACCGTTTCAACTGCATCCGCCAAGCCATTTGTTCCAACTGCACCCGTAAATTTGAAATTAGCGGTTTTATCAGAGGTTGCACCCGCTTCGTAAGCATCTGAACAACCGTCACCATCAGAATCTAAATCAAAACGATTAACGATTCCGTCATTATCTGTATCTGCATTTGGACAATCGGTTGAACCCACCGTGACACCCGTCCAATTTTCAAGGGTTGAAGAAGTGTAAGAAATACTTGAATATGTACCAATTAACTGAATAGTACCATTAGACTCTGCAAATGGACCAACAAGTGTATTACCAGATTTAGTAACACCACCTTTCTGACCAAGTAATATAAAGTCATTGGCAAAAGTAAAGCTACTATTATTCATGCTCCAAAAGACTAAAATTGGGTCTTTTACTGGTTGGCTAAATGTGTAAGTATGAGTCAAACCTACACCGTGAAATGCCTGCAAGCCTTCTACGCCTGAAACTGGCATCACACCATTATAAGCATCTCCTAAATTAAAATAACCTGGTGTTTGAATTGTTTGTACCTGAGGAGAAGTATAAGTAACCGTTACATTTCCTGCGGTTAATGGTAAAGTACCTGTCGCTGAACTTCCTGCTGTAACGGCAGTCCAATCCGTCCATTTTGCGAAAGGTGGACACTGATTTTCAACACTGTCTAAGACACCATCGTTATCATCATCTAAATCAAGACTATCGGCAATACCGTCATTATCGTTATCGGGTATATTTCCGCCAAATGTATAATAATCACCATCGGCAAAATCTATTGTTGCCGTGTAATAATCTACGCCACCAATAGTTTCAACATTCATTACAACCTGCGTATCAGTACCATCAAACGTAGCATTTCCATTACTGCGGAGTAACGTTACGCTCGTTAAATCACTTGTGAAAGATTTAAGAATAGCTACCTTCACACTGCCAACCGTACCCGTTTCTTGGATTTTCCAAACACGAGTAATACGATGTGTCATACTACCGAAGACAAAAGGAGTCGCAAAATTTGTTGCTCCTGCATCAGAACCCGACATTTCAAATGATTTATCTACGGTGAAACCCGCTGAATTAGTAGCATTCGTAGTGGCAAAACCAGTCGTAGAAATGATTGGCTGAAAACCATTATTACCTGACATTGATTGTTTTTGGCTTAAACCTTGACAATCATCACGACCGATACCGAATGTATTATTAGTATGCGTTGAATTGGCTACTCTGTCCCAAATAACGGTATTATCACCCGCCAAATAATTATGACCTAATGATGTGCCATATTTAACGCCGAGATAAGTGTTTACTCGTTGGCGTTCTTGGGTTGTTAATTTTCTATTGTATAAAACAATTTCAGAAATATCCCCATTGAAGATTGCTCCTGTGATTGCTCCAATATGATTACCTCCCAAGTTGGTAGAAAAATTTACGGTATTGGATGTTGTCGAATATTCTGTTGTTCCATTGAATGCAGCCTGCCAATCGTTCGTGGCAGAATACATATTGAATAGATTAAAGTTTGTGAGATCTATGGCAGAACCACTTGTTGTACCACCACCTTCTACAACAACTTTCGTTATTGGATTCCATGCTTTTCGTACACTCGTTCCAAAATCTTGGTATAAAAAACCATTGCTTAATGGATAATAGGCATCCGAAGCACCGCCAAAATCAAATGGACCTCCAAGGCTTGTGTTGTTATTCTTGGCACGAACCATTGAAAATACTTCTCCAGCCGTAAAAGTTGAAGTAAAGTTATTGGTACTACCCAAACCTACATCGGTTCTGAAATAATCATCTCCGTCAAAATTTACGGTAGGATTAAAATTAACGACGTTAGACACTAATCGAGGGTCAGAATTAACGTAGTTTAACGTTCTACTTAAACCACTTTTATCCGTCCAGTTGGTTAAGTTACCTGGTGCTGAAGGCACAGTACCATCATCGGCTTTGAGCCAATATTGTAAACCAGCAGGCACACAACCAGGTGTTTGGGCAAAACTTTGACTTATAACTCCCAACATCAAGATAGGAATAATGACCAACTGTTGAAAAATACGTTCAACAAATTGAGTTCTAAACAATGGAAAAAGTAGCGGCTTTTTCATATTCATAATATTTGATTATGTCCTCTTCCCCAAGATGGACTACGTTCAACATATATCCCTTTTGGGGAAAAGGCGTTTTGAATTTACTTTTTTACTGAAAAATATTTTTGGTATAAAACACAAAACATACGATTTGAGGGAGTTAGATAGTTAGTCAAATCCCTCAAATGATACTCTGTGATCGTAAAGGAAAAAGTAGCGGCTTTTTCATAAATATTTATTAAGCTCTCTTCCCCAAGAAAAGCAATGTTGTGATGACACTCCTTTGGGGGAAAGAAAGGAATTTATGGAATAAGTTGGTAAAGAAAGCATGAGATTTCGACTCCAACTGAAAGAACGTTTTTGGATAATATCCATTCGAGTTACCCAATAAAATTGAGTAACATATTTTTTACAATAAACTGATAATCAAATAGTTATGTATTAAAATCAGGAACTAATAAAGACGTATTGAAATTATCTCCTAATCCCTAATCCTTAGTTCACCCCAGGAGGATTTGTTCCTGCATTACAGGGTGGTGCCGTTACGACAACTTTATAAACCGCAATGCTACAAAAAGGCGTTGGCGATGAGCTATCGCAAACTTTTACACAGAAATAATACGTTCCAACTGCATTTGGTCTGGTGTATGAATACGCACCTGTAACCGCATTTATCGTCAAAGCACTACTCAAAGGCAAAGGCGTTGCACCCACGGGAGCCACACACCCAGGGTCTGAGCTTCCGTTTGTGTAAGCATAAGCTCCGATGCCACCCGTAGGCAAAAGTTCAGTTGCCGCATTGCCAGATTTTGTTGTATTGATTATACCCGTTTGAGTAACGGTTGGTAATAAGATTGGATTTGAACCACAAGCATTAATCGTAACTGTTACGCCTGGCGATGATACTGGACTGTAACAATTTACTGTCGCATCATAACAAGTAGGATAATAGGTTCCACCAAGTACCGAAGCTGGATTCGCCACTTTATTAGCAGCACTCAATCCTGAATTTGCTGTATGCCATTCCAAGGTTGAACCAACGGGGCAAGTGCTTGTTACTAAGCCAATTAAAGTTGCCGAAGTGGCTGGACAAATATTTGATTTTGTGTTTGCACTTAACGTTGGAGCCGTGGTTCCAGCACTACATTCCACAATATTTGTAACGGTGATAGCAACGTCTTTGATAGCACAAAGCACGGGCGTTCCGTTGTCACAAACTTTTACTTTAATGTCATAAATATTATTTCCACCTGCATCCGTTGGCAATTCAAAATCTGGCGAGGCAATAAAAGATACTGCACCCGTAGTTGCGTTAATCGTAAATTTTGCATTGTCAACGCCACCCGTTTCCAACGAATACGTTTTGGTTTGACCTGCATCAATATCCGTTGCCGTCGTTGTGTAGGCAATTCCAGCTCCATTCTCGGCAAAATTTACTGCCGCTGCCGAGGTAATCACGGGAGCAGTGTTTCCAGTAACCGTTACAATTTTTGAACAACTTCCACCCGCTTGTGGCGAATTTACCGTTAGGGTTCTCGAACCTAATGAACCAGAACCATCAAAAGAAATTGGAATCGTAACGAATAATTGTCCTGCCGTTAAAGTAGTTGAAAGTGTACCTGTGAAACCTGGTCCCGATACATTAAAAGTGGCTGCACCAGCGGCTGTACCCGTAATTGGAACGGTCATAGTTCCTGTGTGCGTTGCACCATCTGCAACGAAAGATCCCGTTGTTGAAGCAGAACCACAATTGAAAGTGAACTGTGGAGCAACACCACCATAATATTTAACTACTGATGTTTGGTATTGTGTACAAGTGCTATTTACGGTTGTTGTGAAAGTTAATATATAGTTTGTATTAGGTAATAATCCAACGTATTCATTATTAAAAGAACTACTATTTGTTCCTTTTCTAACCGCTAAAATTTCAGCACCCGCACACGCACCTGCACTAATGGCATACAAACTACCTTTACAAGTGAAAGCGGTGTTGTTAGTACAAATTGTGTTGCCAAGAGGTTGCGTAGTAAAAATTTGATTAATAATACCCACCGTTCCATTTATGTCAGTTTTTACAGTTGCACATTGCTTGAAAGTGGTATTTGGAGCCAAATTATAAGTTGTAGCAATTGCTCCCGTACCTGCAACAGCTGCGGCAGCGGATGTGTAACCATAAGAATTGGTGGTTGTACAGCCCGCACAAGGAATATTATTATTATTGAGTTGCGGGACTGTTTGTGAGAATGATTGCTCCAACGAAAAAAGGAATAGAACAACACAGAAATATCTCAAAGAATTTTGAGAAACCAACTTCAAATCCTTTGTGGCTTTGAAGAATGAATTTTGAGTGAATTTCAAAATCGAATTCACAAAGGTATTTTGGTAAACCCTGTTCATGGCGGTATTGAATTTAGGTACTAAAAACATTAATATTTATATTGTTAAAATCCGATAATTAAAAATTCGGCAAAAAAATACACGGGTAAAATAGTCCAACTTTTAGCCAGACCACTCTACTCGTGTATTTCGATAAAATTCTTCTTTTGAAAGTATCTGCGAATACTTCAATTCAAAAGCAAAATGGCGGTTTTGTTTTTGCATTTTTATTAATCTTTAAAATCCTTTCAGAATTGGGAATAGAATATCATTAAGCCCTAAAAAGAGCTTTTAAAATCTCAGTCGTATGATTTTTACTTAGGAAATGACTTTTCGGAAACAATTAGTGGTTATATCCGAAATTATAAATTTGAAGATACTTGGGCTGGGGCTGTTCAATTGGCAGTTAATAATTAACAGTTAACAGTATAAATAAAAATTTACTTTCTAAAATAAGTTTTAAAACAATTTTACCTATCTTCTTTAAATGGTTGCAAAAATGCTCTAAAACTATGTAGCCTATTTTCTCTATGTGGTTGTAATGTAGTCATAAAAAAATCCTCATAAAATCAAGGCAGAATTTGTAGTAAATTCAATTGCCATTAGATTTTTGAGGAAGCGAATAACAGGATTTTATAAACCCTAATCTATCTCAATGTTATTAGTCCTAAGACTTTAATCTTCTGGCGGAAAGATGGTATATTACTGATTTGATAATTAACAAAATACGTGCCGAATAAGTATTTATTCTTAAAAGACTCGATTATCTTGGTCTAATTACATTGTTTCCGTCGTTAAATTTAGAATAAAAACTTTAATAAATGGGAATTATGATTTTAACAAAAACCGTACCATTTGAAGTATAATAAATTTATCCTCCATCAATGGTTAATAAATTTTACAGTCCAAAATCCATTTTTATATACTATTTTAGAAATTGAACCGTAATCTATATCCATTCTGAAAGCATTTTTCAAATCCAAATCTAAGGCTCTACAAAGAAGCGTTCTGATGGTTGCCGAATGATTTACCAACACAACTTGTTTGAAATCTTGGGTAATAATCTCATCCAAAAACTGGTTTGCACGGTTTGATAATTCCAAGAAACTCTCCCCGTTTGGGGTGTTGATGTTCACAAAATCTGCCATCCACGGGTCTGATTCTTCTCGCTTGATTTCTGCCCAAGATTGCATTTCCCAATCGCCAAAATTCATTTCCCAAAGACGTTCTTCGGTTTGAAAATTATCGGTAATATGTTGGGCTAATTGAACGCACCGACTGGCAGGACTGCTCCAAATTTTTGCCTCATCAACGTTACAATGTTTGAGTAATCTTTGCGTAGTATTTTCGATTTCTTCAACGGCAGTATGATTCAATGCTACGTCAGATTTTCCGTAGCAAATGCCTTTCTGTACACCCACAGAGGTATGTCTGATTAAAAATATTTCCATTTTGAGTTCGCATTGCTACGAATGCACGAATATTGAATTTCAGATATGATAATTAATTCAATTATTTAATACAGTTCATTCCGTAATTTTATTCGTGCATTAGTGGCTAAATATCTAACTTATCTTTAAATATCCTGCGAAACCGCCACAACTACCAAATAAATAATCACTTCCGCCACTTGTTGCGTTGCCCCCAGACAATCGCCCGTGTAACCCCCAATCCACTTTTTGAAGTAATATCCCAAATATAAATGGATTAAAACTAGAGGAGGAATCATTAAAAGTAAGAAGAAGTTTTTGGTAATAATAATGTATAAAAACAAAGGCAAAATAGCCAAAATTAGGGCAACTAATAAGTCATTTAAAGACATTTTTTTTGCGATTGGTTTTGCCTTACTTAAAGCATCTTCACGCACATAGTCAAGCGTGAAAATAAAGCTTAATGCCACAAATCTACTTAACGAATGAGCCACGATTAATGTACAAATAAGTGTTTGATTATCAAGTACTTCAAGACTAAAAAACTTCAAGCCAAATATCAAAATCAATCCCACTGAGCCATACGTGCCGACCCGTGAATCCTTCATAATTTCAAGAATTTTTTCCTTCGTACAACCACCCCCAAAACCATCACAAACATCGGCAAAACCATCTTCGTGGAATGCACCCGTTGTTAGGATTCCTGCTACCATACTTAACAGAATCGAAATCTCTGGATTATTGGTAAATATTAAGGAAGACACATAAAAAACGAAGGCACAAATGCCCCCCACAATCCAACCAATGACGGGGAAATAAATCGTGGCTTTATTCAACATTTCATCATTATAAGGAACATCACCTAATTTTATCCATTTTGGAATGGAAATTCGGGTATAGAACATCAAAGCATTTAGGAAAATGTGTAATTGTTTTTGCATAAATTATTTAGATTATTTTTACTAAATTGCAGAACATCAAACGTAGTATAAAATGGATATTTTAATAAGTATAAAGAATCAGAATTCTCAAAAAATTTTAGCTTTTTTGGAGCTTTTAAAATCATTCGATATGATTGACAATTTTATGATTGTTGAAAATAACGCTTCCAAATTAGACCTTGCAAAATCTGAATCTGATTTATTCTTTGCTAAAAAAGAATAGCATTTCTACACTTTATCACTCACCCCAGCACTTTCAAAACTTGCCATTTCATTCAAAAAATTAACGGCAGCTTGTATAATTGGATACGCCAAAGCACAACCCGTTCCTTCCCCTAAGCGAAGATTTAACTTCAAAATAGCTTCCACGTTCAGATATTCCAACATTCGTTTATGACCATTTTCATCGGATTGATGACAGAAGATTGCGTAATCTAAAATAGTTGGTTCAAGAGCATGAGCCACCAAGAAAGCGGAAGTTGCAATAAAACCATCTATTAGGATAATCATTTGATTCTGAGCGGCTTGCAACATGGCTCCAACCATTTGTGCAATCTCAAATCCTCCTAAATTCGCTAAAGTTTGAAGCGT
>JANXML010000167.1 GCA_025354645.1 Arcicella sp.
CAATTTTTGGGAAAGAATATTTACTTATTATTTTATATAATATAATTTTTCTAATAATTTTTAAAATTAACTTGCTGATTGATAAGTAATTATGAAATTTATTTTTGAATATTTGTAATACAACAATAATTAGTAATTAATCTTTAAGTACAAATAACTAATCTTAAACAATTAAAAATCATGGCAATTAGCAAGACGTATTCTAAAAGTAAACCAGTTTGTAAAGTAACATTTGAAGTATCTGCGGATGCGGTTAATGGGGCAAAATCAGTAAGTTTATTAGGAGATTTCAACGAATGGAATCCAACAGCATTGAAAAAACAAAAAGATGGTGCGTTCAAAGCATCGGTTGAATTGGAAAAAGGAAAAGAATTTGCCTTTCGTTATTTAGTGGACAACGATGTGTGGATTAACGACGAAGCGGCTGATAAATATGTGGCAAGTGGAGTATCTTATGATGAAAATTCGGTAGTTGTTTTGTAATTTTCGGTACAAGATTTTACGGTGAACGGTTTTACGATACACGGTGAAAGGTAAATGAGCAATAAAAAAAGTGCTGATTTGGAACTAATAATCCCAAATCAGCACTTTTTTCGTTCACCGTTCACCGTTCACCGTTCACCGTTCACCGTTCACCGTTCACCGTTCACCGTTCACCAACAAAACTAAACTTTAACAATCATCTTTTTCTCATACATCACCCAGAGAATCCCAAGCCAAATTGTAATAACAGTCAATGCCCCAACCAAGGAAGCATGATAGGGATTTGAAAACGCTGAAACGATTAGATTTTTATGCAACCAAGTCTGTGAATTTACTTCTTTCCCGCTCGAATCCGTAATTTTTATCATCCGTAAAATCCTTGGAATTAATCCTGTCAAAAAGAAGACTGTGATGGCATTTACGCCATAAACGACAAACGGTTTTGTCCATTTTTGATAGCCTTTCACGTCAATGAGCCAGTAAAAACTTGCCAAGAAACACAACGCCAATCCTGAAGTCCAAAGTACGTATGAACTCGTCCAAAGTGCTTTATTAATCGGAAAACCCGCCTCGTGCCACGCCCAACCTAATGCCATTGATACGCATCCGAACAAATACATATACGTAAGTTTCTCTGCAACTCCTTGATCTTTTCGTTGCAGCCAAGTTCCCGTTAAAACGCCCGAAAGTCCCGTTGCAATGGCGGGTAACGTACTCAATAATCCTTCGGGATCCCAAGTTTTTGCGGCTTTGTATAAATGTGCAGTTCCAAGAATGATTCTGTCAAAATACGCTCCTAAATTAAATTCGGGTTCCAGATTGGCAGGTCCAAAATCAGGTACTGGTACGAAAGTCATTAAAATCCAATAACCAATTAAAATAGACGCAAAAATAATTTGTTGCGTTCTATTTTTTGTGGTAAGAAATATCAGAGAACAAACCAAGAATACGATGGCGATGCGTTGCAAAACGCCAGGAATCCGAACCACCGAAAGATCTAATTTGGGGAATAAAGAAAGGAAAAGCCCTAAGCCAAATAATTTGAGTGAACGAGTAAATATTTTTGTAATGGTCTCTCTATCAGCTACTTTACCTTGAAAGGCAAAAGAAATTGATACGCCCACAATGAATAAAAAGAAGGGGAAAACTAAATCCGTTGGTGTGCAACCATTCCATTCAGCGTGTTCGAGTGGGGCGTAGATATGCCCCCAATCGCCAGGATTATTAACCAAAATCATTAAGGCGACCGTCATGCCTCGGAACACATCAAGCGAGAGTAAGCGTTTATTCATAAAATGTATCATGAACTTTGCAGTTCGTAGTTTCAATTTTCTGTTTGTGATTCTACGAATTTACTGTTTTTTGGGTTCTATACAAACAAAAAGACTTCCAAATTTGGAAGTCTTTTTGTTGTGGAATGAATATATTTTCATAACAAACCAGCTTTCACCTTAACTATAATTTCTTCGACTTCTTGCATAGATAAGCCAGAGATGTTAACCAACAAATCATTACTGATTCCGTTTAAATAACCTTTTTTGACAGTATCTATTTTGGTAATTTCTATTCCCTGATTAAGTCCATAATTAACTCCTTTATCAAAACCTTGATTTACTCCTTGATTTATTAATTGCTGTGCCGTTGTCATAACTACATTGTTTAAATTTTTTGAAACTCTCGTAAAAATACTGACTATTTCGGTAATTGTCAAGGCATCTGTGTTTTGAATGTATAAAATTACAGACACTGAAAATGGATTACTCTCTTGATTATCAACGAGTTTAAATAATTCTACTAAATCATCTTCGATTCTTTTAACATATTTTTTTAGACGGCTATGTTTAAATAAAAGTGTTGAAATTGCTAAAAATTTATTCGTAAAATTAGTAATTTTCTCATTTGGAATAGTGTTCAAATTTATCAAATGAAAATTGAATTCTGGAATATATTGCAATAAATCTTCATCCAAATTTTCAAAGTAAGACCGCATCGGTTGATAATCCCATTTCTCTTTTCCATGATAAATTACGATAGGAATAATTGGAATAGGTTTTTTCTTTTTTTGCTTTGAAGATGCTTCCCAAACATTCAAAATGTACTGATTCAATTGCCAGTGAGGATAACTTTCTTTGTAACTTTTATGCTCAAAAAGTAACGCAATTTTAACTTTTCCTTTATCTGAATAATTACATGTATAGAGAATGTCAGCAAAATGTTCTTCTAATTTTTCATCAATAAAGGAACTATTATCAATTTGTAAAGTTGATAAGTCTAATTTTTTGACTAATCTCTCATGTATTAATTCTTCTAAAAAATTGGTAACTACATCAATTCTTGAAAATGTTTCCTTAAAGAACTTGTCGTGTACATTCTGAATTTTCATTTAGTTGTCTTAAAAAAAGTGGTTGTTATTTTGTTACTATGTTAATGCTCAGCCCGATAATACATCGTAGAGCAATTGTCCTTGGTCAGTATTTTTCGAGATTGTTCAATGATATCGTGATTTGTAACTGCTTGAATATGAGCGGATTCTTGATTGGCGTATTCCACATTTCCCGCATTAGCAGCAAAAGCAAGGTTCATGGCACGGTTCAATAATTCCACTTCCGAGAACACCAACGTTGATTCTGCCTGATTTTTAACTTTCATCAATTCTTCTTCCGAAACTGGATTTTTAATGAAATCATCTAACACATGCTGAATTGCCGCATCACCTTCTTCAATGCTAACGCCTTGATTCAAATTTCCTTGAATAACCATTAACCCTGGATCGAGTGAAGCAGTTACGTAGGCATTGACTGAGTTGAAAATTTGATTCTTTTTTACTAACTGATTGTATAATCTTGAAGACTTACTTCGTCCCAACATATCACTCGCTAAATCAAGGGCATTGAAGCCCGCATCGTGTCGTCCTTGCGTATGATAAACCTTGTAAATGGCATCCGAAGGTACTTTTGCCGAGGTTTCCAAGAATCGGGCGGAGGTTTGAGTTGCTTCAATTGGAAGGTTTTTCTTCACCACATTTCCCGCTGGAATTGGCTCAAACCACTTTTTGCAAAGTTGTTTTACTTGTTCGACGGTCACGTTTCCTGCTACCACTAAATTGGCATTATTGGGTAAATAATGTTTATAGAAAAAGCCTTTTACATCATCCATCACGGCGTTTTCAATGTGTGAAATTTCTTTGCCGATGGTTGCCCATTTATAAGGATGCGTTTCGTAAGCGAGTGGGCGAAGTTTCAACCAAATATCTCCGTAGGGTTGATTTAAGTAGCGTTGTTTGAACTCCTCAATCACTACTTTTTGTTGTACGTCCAAAACCTTTTGGTCGAACGAAAGCGACATCATGCGGTCGGATTCCAACCAAAAAGCCGTTTCCAGATTAACAGAAGGCAAAGTGATGTAATAATTTGTAATATCAGGCGAAGTAAAAGCGTTATTCTCTCCGCCGACCTTTTGCAGGGGCGTATCATAGGATGGAATGTTTTTTGAACCGCCAAACATTAAATGCTCAAACAAATGGGCAAAACCAGTTTTGTGTTCCTCTTCGTCCCGTGAACCCACATTATACACTATATTTACCGCTGCAAAGGGTGTGGAATGATCTTGGTGGACATATACTTTTAATCCGTTATTTAATACAAAATGTTCGTAAGTAATCATGTTTTTATTTTTGTCATTGCGAGCTTTTTCAGCGAAGCAATCTGTTGAAATTTGAATGAGATTGTCATTGCGAGCTTTCTCAGCGAAGCAATTTGTTAGACTTTGAATGATTGTCATTGCGAGCTTTTTCAGCGAAGCAATCTTTGTGACTTTGGAATATAATTGTGAGCTTTTCAATTGAATAATTTGTAGATTCATAAGTAAAAAGAATGGAATAAGATTTCGGAACTCTTTTGCATCAATCACAAAGATTGCTTCGCTGAAAAGCTCGCAATGACAATGTTCAAAGTCACAAAGATTGCTTCGCTGAAAAGCTCGCAATGACAATGTTCAAAGTCACAAAGATTGCTTCGCTGAAAAGCTCGCAATGATAAATCCATATTTATTAACAAATATACGTTATCTAAACTGTTTCCTTAAAGTAAACAATTCCAATATGACCAAAATACTTCAATTTTTTTTTATTGTTCAAATTTCATTGCTCACTGCTCATCATGCCAATAGCCAAATCCTCAATGATGCTACAACTCGCCAACAAATTTCTCAGGGTTTAGATAAAATGTATTCCTATGATTTCAAGGAATCAGGGGAAATTTTTCAGAAAATAAAGGCAAAATACCCAACACATCCAGTTTTTTATACCTTGATGGCAATTCAAACGGAGTTGCAATATTTTCCATTAAAAGATTATCCCGCCCAGCAAAAAACGTATTTAGCATACTTAAACCAAAGTAGAAACTTAGCAGAGGCGATGCTGGATAAAAATGAAGACGACGTAGAAGCCAGTTTTTTTGAATTGGCAACTTTGGGATATTTAGCCGCTCATGATGCTGATAATCAGGAATTTATGAAAGCAGTTGGTGTGGCGAAAAAAGCATATTCACATTTGAAAAGAGGGTTAGTATTAACTGAGAAACAGCCCGAATTTTTGTATTCATCAGGAATTTATAATTATTATCGAGTTGAATTTCCAGAAACGCATCCGATGATAAAAACAGTAATTTGGATGTTTGCTGATGGCAATAAAAAACTGGGACTACAACAATTGGATTTGGCAACTCGAAAAACCATTTTTGTGAAAAATGAAGCAACTTTTTATGCAGGATATATTTACACAAAATATGAATCAAATTTTGCTAAGGCTCTGACTTATAACAATATACTGATTGAAAAGCATCCTGATAATCTCCTTTATCAAATGCAAAGAACGGAATTTTTGACGGCAGTTGGGCGTTATGACGAAGCCGAAGATTATGCCGATAAAATCTTGAAACAGAAAGGTATTATGTTCCAATGTGCTGGAACAATTTTCAAAGGATTAATTACGGAGAAGGCAAGAAAAGATGATAAAATGGCAGAAATATTGTTGGAAAAAGGCGTAAAAATGCCATTTGATGAACGTTTCACGAAAGATTATCACGCTCTTGCCTACATGGGATTGGCACGGATTGCAAAGCGGGCAGGAGAAACTGATAAGATGAAAGAATACGCAAAAAAAGCCTCAAAAATGGCAGAATATAAATCAACATTAGAAGAAGCAAAAGCTATCTTGAAGTGAGTTAATGGAACGCTGATGACGCAGATGCTTCGCAACGCAGATTTTCTTAATAAAAAAAATCATTTCTAAAAAATGCTTGGTAAAATTTCAAGAATAAAATTACAAAGAGAAATCTGCGAAAATCTGCGTTGCCAAAGGCATCGGCGTCATCGGCGTGCCATCATATTATCCACGCATTTCTTGCAGTAATTTATTGGCGAAGATGAACTCGTTTAATTCTTCTGTATCGGAGGTTCGGATATTAGAATTATCACCTTCCCAAAGTTTTTTGCCTTGGTAGAGGAACATAATTTTTTGTCCCATTCCAATCACCGAGTTCATATCGTGGGTAATTACAACAGTCGTAATGTTAAATTCGTCGGTAATTTCTTTGATTAATTCATCAATTTTAACGGAAGTTAGCGGGTCAAGTCCAGAGTTTGGTTCATCACAAAAAAGGTATTTTGGATTCATCACAATGGCTCTGGCAATGCCAACTCTTTTCTTCATTCCACCCGAAATTTCAGAGGGCATTCTTTGTCCAGCATTATCCAATCCAACTCGTTTCAAACACAATTCTGCCCGTTCAATTTTATCTGTTTCTGACATATCCGTAAGCATATCCAAGGGGAACTTCACATTATTTAAAACAGTTTTAGAATCAAATAAAGCTCCTCCTTGAAATAGAACGCCCATTTCACGCCTAATTGCCTTGCGAGTTTCTTCATCAGAATTATGAAAATCACGACCATCGTAAAGTACTTCGCCTTTCTCTGGTTTCACAATGCCAATCATACATTTCAACAAAACACTTTTCCCCGTTCCACTTCCACCAATGATTAAAGAGGTTTCACCAGGTTTGAAAGAACCATTAATTCCCATTAAAACGTCACGTCCGTTGAAGGATTTACTTATATTTTTTATTTCTATCATAATAGGTTTACTTCGTAATATCTAAAATTACTATCTTCTGTAATAATTGTAAAATCTTCTTCCTGTGCTTGAGCAATTAACAACCTATCGAAAGGATCATTATGATGAAATGGTAGTTTCTGTAATCTTTCCAGTTGCTCAACTGAGGTTTGTAAAAGCGTAAACAGATTTTGCTGTAAATGATTTTCAAGTTCAGAAAGAGTCATTGAAATTTCTAATTTTCCAAGGCTTTGCTTAATGGCAATTTCCCATAAACTTGCATAACTTACAACAACATTATTTGACGGGTTGTTGAGAATTTCAGCAAAACGAGAAGATAATTTTGGGCTGTTTTCTGCGTGCCAAATTAAAATATGCGTATCAATTAAATAATTCATTTTTGGGGTATGTAATCTTCAAAACCTTGGGGAATGTCGTTGAAATCGTCAGCAATGTAAGTAAAAATACCCTTTCCCCAGCCTGCCTGACGTGGTTTTGTTAAAGATTTATGAATATCTGACTTATCTAAAATTTGTTTAACTTTTGCCAAAAGTAAGGTATCTTGTAGCATAGCTATTTTGTTAATTACTTCTAATTTTTGTGCTTCAATTGTCATAACCTTATATTTTTAAACAAATTTAATCAATCCTACAAATTTTCAATGTCGTTCAAATATATTTCTGCCTGTTCCAAAATTGCTGTCTTTTGTTCGGGTTGCATCTTGTTCCATGTCACATACGCCATGCCGATGCGTGGATTTTTGGCAAGTTTATCGGCGTGACGGTCATAGAAATCCCAATAAAAGCTATTAAACGGACAAGCTTTATGTCCAACTTTCTTAGATTTATCATAAAAACACGTACCACAATAACTACTCATTTTATCAATATAATTTGCCGAAGAAACATACGGTTTTGAACCCACAATTCCGCCGTCTGCGTATTGACTCATGCCTCTGGTATTGGTAATTTCAGCCCACTGAATGGCGTCGATATAAATACCCAAATACCATTCATCAACTTGATCGGGATGAATGCCCGCAAGAAGTGAAAAGTTACCAGTAACCATCAATCTTTGAATGTGATGAGCATAGGCATAATCCAAACTTTGCCCGACAGAATGCTTCAGGCAATTCATTTTTGTTTCACCCGTCCAGAACCAGTTTGGAAGTTTTCGGTCGTGATTAAAAAAATTAAGTGTTTCATAATCAGGCATTTTATTCCAATAAATCCCTCGCATGTATTCTCGCCATCCAATAATTTGTCTAACAAAACCCTCAATTTGTGAAATGCTGATTCTTCCTTGATTATCTTCCCAAAACTTCACCGCACGGCTCACGACTTCTAAGGGTGAAAGCAATTTTGAGTTCATGGCAAATGATAATCTTGAATGATAAATTGACCAGTATGAAGGGTGCATGGCATCTTCATAATTTCCAAAATTTTCGAGGCAATTTTCTACAAAAAATTCTAAAAGTTGCAAGGCTTCTTCCCGTGAAGTAGTCCAAATAAAGGCTTTTGGATTAACCGTTCCAATAGTTTTGACTTCTTGGTTTTGTAATAGTTCATAAATCTCTGTTACATCCTTTTCAAAAGTCATTGGCTCGATTGGGCGGTGATTATTTGGAAGTTTCTTACGGTTGTCTGCATCATAGTTCCATTGACCTGTCAATGGTTCAGTTCCTTCCATCAAAATGCCATATTTTTTCCGCATCATTCGGTAAAAATTCTCCATGAGAAAAGTCTTTTTACCTTTAAAAAAATCATCAAATTCAGCGGGCGAAATCATGAAATGTTCAGTCGCATACAGTGAAGTTTGTAGGTTGTTTGGCGAGTAGTTTTTTAACATTTCGCTCAATCTATATTCATCGGGTTGTTGATATTCAAACGCCTCAATATCAAGCTCTTGAATGATTTTATCAAGGTTTTTTGTTAAGGATTGCGTGTTGTTTTCATCATCTAATTTCAAATAAATTACTTGATGCCCTTGCGTGTGGAGGTATGCTGAGAAATTACGCATTGCGGTGAAAAATGCAATAATTTTTTGGATATGATGATTGACATAGTCCGTTTCTTGACGCATTTCCATGATCACATAGAAAACGTTTTCATTCGTTGCCGAATACCAAGAATGTTGATGGTTGAGTTGGTCGCCAAGGATGAGACGTAAGGTTCTTTTCATATAAAATTAAATCGTTTGAAAATATTAATTTTATAACCCTTTTTTTGAGTAATTAGTTTTTCCTAAGCATAATAATGCGGTGATTCGCACTCTTGCCAATATTCAACAATTTTTTTAATCATTATTCTTAATTTTTCAACGCTGCTGGGTTTTATAAAAAATCCTTGAACAGATTTGGAGTAGGCATCAATGACGTGCTGTTGATTGGCAGATGTCGTGAAAAACAAATAAGGAATACATTTTAATCTTAGGCTCTCGTTTTTCTGAATTTCTTCTTTCAGTGCCATTCCGTCTAAAACAGGCATATTGATGTCAGAAATAATAATGAAAGGTTCAATTTTTTCGTTCAATAAATGGTAAAGTGCCTTTTTACCATCTTCAAAAAATATTACCTCATTCATGAAATTTAATTCAATAAAAACATCATTTATAAATTCTCTATCGTCTTCATCGTCTTCAATGACGATAATTGGTCCTTTTTTATTCATTTGAATTGTTTAGTTAATTTGTTTGTTAAAAAACTCAAAAACAATCATACTAATTACTTTTTGAGGGTGTTATTGGTAAAACCGCAAACCATTGATAAATGTAGGTACAAAAAAATCTATTTCACCTACTTAAATCTGTTTTTTTTATTTACTTCCATGTCTCCGTTATTTATCTATTTTTTTTATATTAGTTTACGAGAGATGTTACGTTTTTAGAATAAATTGGGAGTAATATCTCAACAGATTTTTGTATTTTTGTTGGTGTTTTCGCCGATAAGTTACTCGTTCAAGTTGCTTGGTGAAGGCACTAACAAGAGTTGAATAAATATGTATGACAAAAAGTAAATCGAAATTTTGGGTTTAAACTAAAATTCAACAAAAAAGCCTGATTATCTCGGTGCGACGTTTCACCTGATTATCAGGCTTTTACTTTGGCGGTCTGGACGGGATTATTTAAACCCTTAAGAATTAGATATTTAACTGTATTTTGGGGTTTGGGTAACAAATTTAGTATCAAAAATAACCTTTTGAGAGGCTTAACTCCATAAATTCAAACTATCTTCAAAAACGAATAATTCAACCGTTTCAATTTATCTGTATATAAATCCCGATAAATCTTTTTGCTTTCGGCTGTCAGGAATGAATTATTGATGAGTTGTTGAGTCAGAGAATAGTCTTGTTGAAATTGGTTGAGTATCTTCTCCACTCGTTTTGGAGATATTCCGATTTTTGTGCCAAAAGCCATAAAATCATCAAAAGCATAAAACGCATTGGCTTTGAAAGATTCCGTTTCAAAATCGCCCGAAAACAAATCGTCTTCCGTTGCCATATCTGAGTCGCTTACGTGTAACCGAGTACACAGCAAATCATAAGCGGGTGAAAGAACCATATCGCCATTGGGAGTTTCAATCAACGAAAAATTCTTTAAATGAGCATCGCCATTTGAGAATAAGTAGTTGAACAATAACAAGCGAAAAAACTTCTCAATTTCAACGGAATAAGCCACCACATACCTTCTGATGATAACAGCCATATCTTCATAACTCCCTTCATATTTGAGGGAACTACCCCCTTTCAGCGTTGTGTTTCCTGCCAGTGTCGCAAAATCTTCCACCACCAACTTATCATTATTCGTCTGATAATCAAAGCGTTTTGTCAAATAGGCGGGTTTGTCGTCAGTAAAGAAAATGATGGTGTTTTCTGCCGTCTCAATCTTATACACTTGCTTGGCTATTTGCATCGTGAGATGTTCATTAGCTGGGATTTCATCAACCGCTCCGAAACGACTATTTGGAATGGGTTTCAAGATATACTGCCCGTGTTCGTTGGCTTTGATGAGCCTCAACGCATTGTTATCCAAGAGCAAAGACACTTTTTCTTGAACCCCAGAAATAGAAATGCGTTGTACATCTGCAATGTTGTGAGCCGCATATTCCAAGACAAAAGGCAAAACATAACTAACTTTTTTACCGCCAAACAGCCTTCGTAATGCCAAAGGACTGAACGTATCAAAACCTTCTTTGAGGGTTGATGGGCAATATTTTAAAGAAAAATCAATCATTGATGGGCGTAATGGTTATCGCTCCGATGGTATCGTACTGGGCAACGGCAAGCAACAAACCAAAGAAATCGTTTTCGTCAATCCGTAATACTCGACATAGTAAATCTTTGTTTGAACCTTCGGGAAGCATATTGAAAAAAACGGGAAAAAGAGAAGGATAAATGTAGGTTTGTTGTGTTTTGGGCAAGGTGAGGCTCACGGCTCTTTGCGTAGGGTTTTGAAAATAAGCATCGTCATAACTGAACCTAAAACCTTGTTCGGTTTCCTCTAAACGTCCTGCTGGAATCTCCTTAAAATTCACGATTGCCTTTCTCATAATTTTACATTCATTTGAAACTCCATACCCAAGACTTCGGCAATTTTGAGTAGTGTTTCCAAAGACGGATTACCCTCACCACGTTCCACATTCACGACAGTTCGCAAAGCCACACCCGAAATCTCCGCCAAATCTTCTTGCCGAATTTTCAAGATTTTACGTCTCTCTTTGATTTTATTGCCGAGTGATTCTTTATTCATTTGTGTATTATATTGCGTTTATGTGTGCAAATATACTTCAAAATGATTTATGAATAGTTAAAAGTGTATTTTGATGCACTTTTAATTTTACCCAACATTTTACTCTAACCCATTTATCCGCCTTTTCAACTCTTGCACTCGTTCAATTAGTTCGTTGAACGATAAGCTCTTTCCATAAATCATACTCTGTTGCATTACTATATAATCCTTTTCCCAACGGTCAATGATTCCTGCGGGTGGAATTAGGTTAATTCTCTGAGGACTATGATTTTCATAATCAATGCCTCTGATAGATGTATATAATCTTCGATGTGCCACGATGTCTTGATAAAGTCTTGAATCCGTCAAGGCTTTTTTTGCAAATTCCGTATCCATCAATTTTTCAAGGTCGTATAAATGTCGGGTCAATCTGTCCACCCTGATTTTATCAAGTGGCTTTTGGAACTCTTCGTGGAGAAGGAAAATCTTTTCTAAAAACGTCCTTTCTGGATTTACCGTTGGAATATTAATCAATGAATCTGCAAAAAAGGTATCTGGATAATGCTCCCCAACGTATGAATTAAATGAACGAACTGAAAAAGGTTCTCTCAACGACCTACTCCCTACTTCAATAATCACCTTCGGGCGGACATACCCAAAACTATCAAACACACTCGGGTAATAAATTTCAATAATTCGTGGGTCTTGGTCGCTTTCGGTGGTTTCGGCAATCTTGATTTCTACGTCCGTAAGCCCAACATCCTCAAACTTGGCTTTCAGAGTTGGATAAAACTCCTCCGTGATATACTTGAAAGATGCTCTGCGAAGTTTCTTGATTTGTTGATTACTCAATTCACCCTCAAACCCCAAGAATTTACGGTCTAATGCCAAATCAATATCTTCCGAAAAGCGTTGAATCAAACCCCATGCTTTGCTTAGAGAAGTCCCACCTTTAAAAACTAAACTATTGGCACAATCCATTTCAAAAATCAAGCGTAGTGTTTGAACCACCCACCAGTCTTTTTCGATGGCATCGACAACTAATCCCGTTTGCTTTGAAATTTCATCATAAATTATTCTTTTGGCATTTGAATCTACATCATACCAATTCTTGATTGTTTCCATTTTTTATTATGTTAGGGCTTCTCTCATAATTATTCTAATCCACTCAGGAGCAAGCGTAATGTCATGCTTCACGTTCTCAATATCTTCTCTTTTCAACAAATCAATAATTTTTTTCTTTTCACTTTCATAAATTTTGTCTTTCCCAATTGCTTTTAATGCTTGAATCACTAAACCACTAATTTTGCCTTTGGTAGCCAAATTCTTAGGTGAAGTTTTCTTAAATAAAATTCCCCTTCCTTTACCCACATCAATCCTTCTGGCTGCTCCATCGGTTAAGTAAACCACATTCATAGGTACTTGGGTTGAAAGTCCCAAAGCATTCAAAGCATACGCTCCCGTTTGTATTATTCGAGCCTTATCTCTACGTGCTATGGCTCTGGCAATTTCATCATTACCTGCTCCACGTACTTCTCCTACGTATTTATAAAACTCAGGTTTCCTATAAATTCCTCTGGCTACTCTACTTATGTCTCCCTTTATTTCTAATCGTTCCAACGCTTTGCTCACAGCCTTTGCGTTCCCATGAGATACAAAGTCTTCGGTAAAAAAAAGTTTATCCCTCTCTTCATGGCAAATTTGCGTAAATATCTTGTTTTCAAGACTTTCCATCATTTAAGTTTATTATCTTGTCGCAAATTTAATAATTATTTGCGACAAGATAATATTTTTGTCGCAAATTTAATAATTATTTGCGACAAAACGTTCACAAAAAATGGGTTACAGAACCAAATCCTGTAACCCATTTTTATTCGTCATCCATCTCCTCCGACTTATACATTTTCTTATATAGTCGCACGTAAAATTCCACGCTTTAAAGGTCGGTTAAAATTTTATCATCAAAACACTCATCCAACGGTGAAAATTATGATGCTCACCCCTTCCAATGTTCTTGAATGTACTTAGTGGCTTCACTCAATTTTAAATCAATCGTTGAGGCGAGTCTTCTGATATAGAATGTCTCCTTGTTGTTTTCATCCATCACATACACGGGTTCGGATGATTTTTCTTTTACCTCAACCATACAAATTGTTTTGCCTTCCATCGTTGGGAAAGTTACCGTTAGATTTCGCTGAAAACGATTGCCCAAACTTTTGCCAATCAAATTATCAAAATGCTTCTGAAATTCGTCTAATTTATCGGGTTTTGTGAAAGAATCATAGTCGGGTTGAAGCCCCAAAATATTTTTGTTGTCTTCAATGCCAATCAATAATGTTCCTCCTCCCGAATTCAGAAAAGCCGCAATGGTTTTCAGAACGCTGTGTTCAATGAATTTTTCGGGTTTATTAGTCTTCAAATCAACCCTGAGCGTACTCTTAAATTCTACTTGACTATTTTCACCGTCTTCAATCAGTTTTTTCACTTGCTGATTAACGCTCTTCATCGCTTCTTGTTCAACCGTAATTCGTTCAAACTCCTTGATTACCAAGGCTTTCTGATCTTCTAATACTATCGGGAAGGTACTCAAAATATACGTTAGTTCTTCCAACGTGATTCCGTAGATAATGGCAATCATGGCATCAAGTTCCGACCGCAGTATATTGCGGACTAAGGCATCCGTTGCTCCGCTGGATGATGTCCAGGGGCTTGGCATTACGTCCTCCCACAAATCTTTAAAATCCTCGGTGGTGCAAATTAATTGGGCGGCTCGTTCCACGATTTCTTCATAAAAACGGTCGTTTGCTTGTAGGCGTGGAACGGGAAGTTGATTTAGAAAAAACAGATTTAGATTAGCTGTAACTCTTGTTCTTAAAATAGAATCAACTATAAATGAATTTAGTAGAGATGTTATTAAAAGTAAATCACTTCCATTAAAAGCCAACTCATTAAGTTTTTCCACGGAATGTTTAAAAGGAAAAATGACGGAGAGGGAATTTCCTAAAACACAATTTTTAGGTACAATAGAAGCTATAAGAGTCCTTGAATCGGTATTTCTTGCAATCTTTCTAATTGCTAATCTATAAACTTCGTAATCATGTATGATTCTTTTCTTGAATTCATCACTTTGTATTTTTGTCAGTAGATTTGTTTCAGAATGTCTTTTGTATTTTTTATCAATAAACTCTTGATTTATAAACTCTTGATTTATCCAATATCTCGGTTTATCAAATTGATGATTAAAATGATGAACCATCCCACCTTCATAAACTATTAAATTATCAGATTCTGTTTTAAATTTTTCAGAATCACGTGTCATATTTATTTCTTCTCCATAAAGTTCAAGATTCCAACCCGAAGAATCATTTGAGAGTAAAGGAAATTCAGATACTTTTTGAGAAATGGTAACTTCTTGGTCATTCTTAAATTCTATGATTGAAAAACTATTTGGCGATAGTTTTTTAATCATTTCAACGCTCACATTTAAAGAACCGTATTTAGGAAAGATAGTTAAATCTTCAACATCATGTCTCATAAATGCAGTTGGAAATGATGTAGTTTTTCCTCCTTTTTCAAAACTTAAAACAATAAATTTGAAACTTCGATGTACATTTTCAAAAATTTCTTTGCGATTTTCAAAACAAAATAATCCCGTAATTTCTGTGCTATCAAATAACATTTGACGAAGTTGCTTTGTACCTAAATCCGTGTAAATACCACTTGGAATTACAATTCCACAGTATCCATGTTGTCGTAATAAGTTTTTACTTTGTTCAAGAAATAAACAATATAGATTTGGCTTATTACCAACTTGTTTTCCATTCACTTCTGAAATCTGATTCTTAAAATGGCTACTATTTTTATAGTAAATCCATTGATGAGGAAAGCTACTCGAATATTCAAGCCATGACTTTTGAATATCTTCATCTTTCATTAAATCTTCTTTTTTTTCTTCCCAATCTTCAATTCTAAGCTTTTTCTTTTGAATATTTTCTGAATATTTTTGAAAGAACTCTTTTTCATTCGTCTGAAAAACCTCCCAAGGCGGATTGGCAATGATGGCATCAAAGCCGTTTTTCTTCGTAAAAATCTCCGAAAATTCATATCCCCAATGAAAAGGTTCGAGGGCTTCAATGTCTTTTATCGTCAGGGGGCGTTTGTTGGCTTTTCCCTCTTTATTTTTGGCAGCATCCCACGTAATTTCTTCGTATTGAATTTTTAGGGTAATAAATTCTTCCAGCAACAGTTGGTTCAAAATATTGTAAGCCTCACGCCTTTGTTGTTGAATGCTTTCACGGAGATTCTGCAAATCCGTAATCCCGAGGGCATGAGAATTGCGGTAGGAGGCAATGGCAGCTTCTTTTTCGTTGATAAGATGTTGGTATGATTTGGCTTTGTTTTCAGCAAAAAGTCCTAATTGTGTTTCTTTACTTTTACTCAAATCAAAGCGGCTACTATCCACCCGCATCAAACCCATCAGCGAGTTGCCCGCCATGATGTTGAAGTCAATATTGGGCAAAGGTTCGAGGTCGTCCACGGTTTGAGCCGAAGCCACCAATGCCAAAAACAGCCGAAGTTTAGCAATTTCAGTGGCTTCCTCCATGATGTCCACACCATAGAGATTATTGGTAATGATTTGTTTTTTGATGTAGTATTGTAGGCTGGGATGTTCCAGACGGGTTTTTTTGAGCCAATCGCTCAATTTTTTATCGTTAATAAATTCAATTCTACCAATGATGGCGGCATACACATTGATAAGGGTTTTCATAGCCGCCACCAAAAATGCCCCCGAACCACAGGCAGGGTCGAGCAAGCTGAGGTTGGGCAAAATACCATTTTTTTCATCAATCAAACGATGAATCGTTGGGGCATCCAATTTGGTGTAGAGGTCGGATAAAGATTCAAAAGTCCGCAAGTCCGCAGGAGAATTCAGCTTTTTATCTAACGCTGGAAATGCCGAGAGGTCGGGCAGAGGTTCGCCGTTGAGTTGGTCGAGAATGAGTTTATTAACGGTTTGCTCACAGAGATACTCCGTGATTTCGGGGCGAGTATAATACGCTCCAAACTCTTTTTGGTTGATATATTTCTCGAAAATATACCCCAAAACATCAGGGTTAATTTCGTTATCATTCTCGCCGATGGTATCATTCAATGACCAACTATAATTATCAAACAAGCGAAACAGATTTTCAAAAGCTACGTCTGGAATGCTTATTTGGGCATATTTGAGTTCAATTTTATGTTTCAGAAACAGCCCACCGTTCAAATATTTAATCTTCCCGATTATGCGTTTGGTTTCAGCATCTCGTTGGTCTTCGGGTTTAGCAAAGCCTTCAAAGAAAAGTTTTTGGAGGAAAATTCCGTAGAAATTAGCTTCATCATTAACCTTGTCAGTCGTGTTTAATTTTTCGGACAAATAGTTGTAATTGGCGTTATCAATAAATCCTTTTTTCTGCAAGAAATAAATAAACATCAAACGGTTCAGAATTACGGAGGCATACCAATGGCAATCTTCTTCGTGATTGATTCCTTTGATGAGTCTCACAAATTCCAAGAATAGGGTTTCATATTCCTTAAAGAATTTTTTGGTAATTCGTTCAATATCAAGGGCTTGCTTGAACTTGTCGGCAACTTTGGCGATGGAAATTTGTCCATCAGAATCAAATTCAGATAAATCGGTGAAGAGACCCGATAATTTTGGAATAAAAGAATCGCCCGTTTGTCCTTTCATAAAGAAATGACTTCGATATATTTTGCGATTGGCAGCCCCATCTTTATCTTGAATTTTTATCCAATGCCAAACCGATTGACTGCGTTGAGCATCCACAAAAATTAGGAGGTGTTCTTGTTTGATTTTTTGGATGTGATTGGCTATTTCAACACGGATTTTGGCGTTCGGAATTTTACCATCGGACATTGATATTTCATAGATAACCGCCCCAGAAAGCTCTGCAATGGGTTTTCTGGTAATAGATAAGTCTTTGATTGTATCGTGCTGGATTGCTTTATTAGTGGGATTAGACCAGTTGAGTTCTTCGATAAATAAATCTGAAAATTGAAAATTTTGTAAGAACTGTCTGGTCTTTTCAAGGTTGAGTTTAGCCATTTTTTTGGTTAGTTTTAAGTCCCATTGAGCAAATAATTTGGGGGTCTTTGTGGTGGGTTTCTTCATCGGTTATGTTGCACAATTTGCTTTCTTCTCTGAGCGAAACCACCAGAATTGCCATGTCATCGTCTTTGGCGTGGGTTTTGAAATATCGGTTAATCACCTCTTTGGCAGATTCACGGAGGGTATATCTATAAATATCATCAATGGCACGTTCCAAACCCTCAGTTACGAAAATTGTTCCTTTATTTTGCTCGTAATATCGTTTCAGCAAATGATAGATTTTGTATCGTATGCCCGTGTGTTTGCCTAATTCTCCGCCCGTTTTGTTCTCCATTTCCTTAATTACCTCCAAACCCTGAGCCACTAATTGATGATGATTGGGCAATTTTGTAAGGTTTTTGACCTCGGGTTCGCAAGCAATGGCTTTCAGAATGGTCAGTTGCGACTGCGTTATGGTTTCTCCTTTATCATTGAGCCACGACATCACATCGTTATCATCGGGCGTGCGAGCATACACAATGATGGCATTACTTTTCCCACCGATACCATCAAAAAGAGCATGGTTATTATCAATTTCTTTGGTGGCATAAACCACTTCTGGCGTATCTGGAATAGATTTCAGTAACGAAGGGTCACGTTCAGTAGCATTTTTCCAGATTTGGTAAGCGTAGGAAGCCAAATCAACTTCGCCATCGTCTTCTTCATCCAAAATACCCGATTTTTCATTGTAAATATTGGTAAGTTCCGCCCGCATGGTTTGGTTTTCAAAAAATAATTCATCCGACCCCAGCACTTCATCACTTTCCTCCAATCGGTTTTGCAAGCGACTCCTCAGGCGAATAATTTGTTCGATGCCATCTTCGGGCATGAAGGAATAGCAATAAATTTTTTCTGATTTCTGACCAATTCTGTCCACTCGCCCCGCCCGTTGCACCAAGCGAATAATTGCCCAAGGCAAATCATAATTAAGGATAATATGAGCATCTTGAAGATTTTGCCCTTCTGATAATACATCAGTTGTTACCAAGATTCTCAGTTCATTTTTGACGTTCACTACATGATTACTTTCTGGGCTGAAACGGTGGGCAAAATCAGTAGGGTTTTCCACATTACCCGTTACACAGCCCACATTTTTAAGACCCCATTGCGTTAGGTTTTTATGTAGATAAATGGCGGTGTCGGCAAATTGGGTGAAAATTAAAACCTTTTCATTTTTATGTTTCTTAGCACAAAGTTCATACAAAGCGTTTAGTTGCCTGTCCTCAGCAGGATTCAATTCTTTACCAAGTTCCAGAATACTGATAAGGCTATTACAATCGTCTGCTAAGGCGGTTTTTAGTTGTTTTGAAAATAAGTGGCTACCAATCCAATCGAATCGTTTTTGGAACTTGGTAAAGAATAATTTATACACATTTGCCGCCCGTTTCATGTATTCCTCATCATCGAGAAGTAAATCAATGCTTTCATCTTCAATATTTCCAAAGAGGGTTAATTCTGTTCCATCATTATCAGATTCTTCCAAATACGCATCTAACATATTGGCATCTTGTTTACCGATGGGGAAAGGTAAATTATTTTCGATGGCGTATAAAAATATGTAATTTCTCAAAACATGACGACTAATAGAAAGCAAAAAAGAATATCCACTACTTTCAAGTCTTTTGAAGAGATTAGTACGGGCAAAACCTTTCAGTCTTGCACCCGCACGACCCAAGTTTGATTGAATTATCAATTCTTCGGAAGTTGGAAAAACTTCGGGTATTTGCTCGGTATATAGGGTTGTACCTAAGCCGTAACGGGGTAGGTTTAGGCTATTGATAATCGTAACAACAGCATCAGAATATAATTTAGCGTACAGGTCGTCGGGGTCATTTGGCGAGAAATGATATTCTACTTTTTTGGCAAAACGGCCGGGAAAGTAAGAACGTCTTCCATCAGAAAAAGTTAGATATTTCCGTTGGTTGGTTGGGTCGGTTGAAGCATAATTATTTTTGATAAAACCACGAGTACGACGTACTAAATAAAGTCGCATCAATTCACGCCAATCATCCGCAAAAGCACTTTTTTCAAAGGCTGATAAACTGCCGATATTGGTTTGGTATTTAGCCATGAAGGTAGTTCTTCCTCCAATACTGGCAATAAATTGTTCGGGCGTTATGCCTAAATCTTTATCATCGGGTATGAAAAGCCTTAATTGATTGGACAGGTCAATAAAAGTTTTGTTATAGGGCGTTGCAGAAAGCAAAATGACTTTTGAATCGTTGCGATGAATATACTCTTGAATGATTTTATACCGTTTCCCTTCTCGATTGCGTAAATTATGACTTTCATCTATTAGAACGATTCGATACCTTCTCATTTTAGGCAGCTCGGTTTGTGCCTGAGTGATAGAGATAATCTTGGCTCTTAATTGGTAACGATGCACGTAATCGTCCCACATACCCATTAAGTTTTTGGGGCATATAATCAAGGTTTCAAGCAAATAATCTTCCTCAAACATTTTCACTAATGCTGTACCTGTAATGGTTTTTCCTAAACCTACAACATCGCCAATGATAACCCCACCCCGTTTGTTTAAATGCCTTGCCGCAACTTGTACAGCCTTTTGCTGAAAATCAAGGAGTTCTTTCTGAAAAATTTTAGGTAATTGAAATTCCGCTAATCCTGCCCGTGCTTCTCTTGAAAGATGATATGCGATTTTGATATAAATCTGATAAGGCGTATAATTGTCAGATGCCCATGAAGTGTCAATAATTTCAGCCAATTCAGCTGAAATATCAATACAAAATTTATCCTCCCAGCGTTCTTCAAACCAATTTACTAATTTAAGGTTTGCATCTTTTTCTTGTACATCAACATTGAGTTCCCCTTGATTGGCTAAACCTGCCAATGTGAGATTACTACTACCCAAAAAACTATTAACAGGATTCACTTTATCATGTCGAAATAGCAGATAAAGTTTTGCGTGAAGGGGATAACGCAAAAATAATTTAACAACTAATTTTTGGGATTTGAGTTGTTTTGATAACCTTCTTAATCCTTGTTCATCTTCTTCGGTTGGAATGCCAACCATGAGCTGTTCTTTAAACTCCTTGGCTAAACGTTTTTTGAGAAGGATTGCCGTTTGTGTGTCAATGCTATTTTGTTCAACTTTATTAAAATAATCACGGATTACATTTTCAGGAGCTTTGTGCATTCCAACTAATAAGCGACACTGATTATCTTGCTCACCATTCCATTTTTCAACTTTACCAGCCACTTTTTTCCAACCTCTTAGGTTAAAATATCCTACACAAAAATCCGCTCGGTGCGAAACTTCTAAAACCTCACTTAGTCCTTGTATTAAATGTTCTTTTATATTATCGTAAATGGTTGGCATTATAGGATTTGAATGTAATTGAAAACTTATGCGAATTACGGGTTAAACTTTTATAAAAAAAAGACAGAGTGAGGTATAAAATTGTTTGAGAATTATGGAAAAATCACTCAAACTTATCAAATTATACACCCACATCTGTGAGTTGTATGAATCGGAACTCCAA
>JANXML010000200.1 GCA_025354645.1 Arcicella sp.
TAGTCTCAAAAAGTTCAAATTTTATCCCAAATAGACGGGTGCAATATTTAGGATTATCCTGTAAAAGTTTATATTTATCACTCATAATCAGTTATTTACAATAAAAATAAGAAAATCTCATTTAGGAAAGAGGTCTAATGATAAATTGTATTTTATCAGAAGCCGTAAAAAAATATTACTCAAAGAAATTGTTATGCTCACCGCCGACATCAATTATACTTCTATTCACCTTTTGTGTGGAAAAGTGCTATTGATTCCGAGGACAATCAAAATTTTTGAAGACCTTTTAAGTGAATATGCTTTTATCAGAACGCACAGAGCATATTTGGTGAATCAACGACATTTAAGAGAGTATGATTTTCCGAATAATTGTGTGAAAATGAGCAATAATATGATAGCCTTAATTTCGAGAAGGCGGAAAGAAATGATTGGGCAACATATTGATTGAAAATTGATTAAAATAAAACTCAATTTCCAAAGCGTCTTGATTTGTGTCAAGACGCTTTTTAATTATTGAGTCATACGCTGAAAAGCAAATTCGGGATTTTTCCCATTCAAAACGTCCTGCCGAATTTGCAAAGCATCTCGTTGGTCGATGAAGTTTGATTTGTCGGTATAATGCAATCGAAAAGCAAAGGTTGCGATGGCGGCTTCTTGGGTATTTTTGAGGTTGTAAGCCGTGGTTGCCCACGTCTGATAGGCAATAAATTGAGTATCTTCTTTACCCAAAAAATGCTCATTACAGAGTTTCAAGAAGGAATTTGTGTCGTTAGTGAGTTCAAAAGTTTGCTTTATTAAGACCACATTTTTGTTCAATTCTTTATCTGAAATTTCATCAATTAATTTGTCTCGTTCGGCTTTATTACCCTTCATTGCCCACACGATTGCTTGGTAAATTTTCAATTCTTCATGGCTTTTTTCTAAGGAAAATGCGTATTTTAGGAGGTTTGTGGCTTTGTCAAACTGTTTATTTTTGGCGTATAACATTGCCAATTGCCTTAAACTATTTTGCCTTTTTGGGGCGAGTATTTGCACTTTTTCAAAGACTTTCGTTGCCTCCGAACTATCTCCTTGTTTCTCTAAAAGATTCCCATAAAGTATCTGTAAACGAGCGTATTGAGGATGATGATTTATTTCAGTTTGCATCACCTTTCGAGCTGTGGCATAATACTGGGCTTTGGCATCGGGTAGGAGGGGACTGTTTACCACATCCGATGACATTAAAATTAATTGTTCCGCCACTTCTTGCCTTCCGATAAGAGCATTTTCATATCCTTTTTCATAAATAGTAATAACCTCCTCCAACGACCCTGCACTAAAAGCATTAGCGATGGATTTGTTGGTTTGGTAAGCGTTCAGACAAGTAATTTTAATAGTAAAAAAAGTCAGAATTGTAATTACTAATGAACTGATAATGAATGATTTATTATCTAATTTAATAGTGCTAATTTTAATTTTTTCTGTCTCATGTGTTTCAATAAAAGCAATCACAATCATAAATGCCATGAGTGTCAAAAGATTATCAAAAAGTGATAGATTACTGATAAAATATGCTCCAAGAAACCCAGAAATAATGATTTTTATGGAGGTATTTAAAACGCTTTTTTTTCGCCAAAGTTGATATAAAACTGCCCCCCAAAGGCTCAAATAAGCCAATAGTCCCACGATTCCGCCAATGATTAACCACTCCAAGATGATATTGTGCGTGCGGTCGTACCATGTGGCATCAGCGAATAATTTTGGGTTAAAATATTGGGCATACGTATAATGAAAAGTCTCCTGTCCCCAACCTAAAAATGGCTTGGCTTTTATGCCTTCAATAGCAACTTTATAGTTCTCTATCCGAGATTGAAAAGTATTATAACCATCAGAATCAGTCACTCTCGTAATTCGATTTAGAAAAATATTTGTATCAATTGCGGAGGATTTACGAAAATAAAAAATAGCACAAACCCCCATTAACAAAACCATCAAAAATCCTCCAATTACTATTCTGAATTTCTGTTTTTTGGTATGAAAAAAAGTCAACATTAATATCATAAAAATGCCAGCAATCAGCCCGACCAACGAACCACGAGTAGAGGTTTTGAGGGAACAAAAAAGGTATGTAATTAAAAAAATAAGGGAAATAACCAACAGAAAATAGGAAAGAAAAGGTTTCGTTTTTTTTAAAGGCAAAATCCATTGAGTAATGAGCAATCCAACCAAGAAAAAGCCAAATAAAAGGTACATTGCCAGTTGATTAGGATTTCCGATGGTGGCAACGACCCTATTTCCATTCAACAACATTTCTTCTGAATTATAACTTTGAATAATCCCTTTTGATGCCACGATAAAGGCAATTGTTGATATTGAAACTCCAAAAATCAGCCACCTTTTAGGGGTGTTCACGATTGAAGAAATAATAAAGCAATAGGCAAAAAGTGAAAGATATTGAATCAATCCCGCCATGCGTTCAAAATTTGAAAAAATGCTCAAATAAGTATCTACGCCCAATAAATCTACAATAATCAAAACGATACAAAGCAATCCCAAAGCCAAATTTATGGGTGTTTTCTTTGGTCTGAAAGTAGGTTCTTTCAGTATTAAAATTAACCAAAGTCCCAGCATAATTTCCAAATTCAATCGAAAAAACAATCCCTTTTCACTATCGAAAGGGAAGAGGAGTTTCTTTTGATAAATTAGGGGAGTGATGGATGTCAATAATATAAGGAAATAGACCACTCGACTCAAAATTTTCGAAAACATATTATATTAAATTAGTGACTTGAAAAGTGGTAATATAAATAAAATTACTAAAAAAAATACTCATAATTGGGTTTGCATAGAGCTAATGGAAAAAATACTGTTTTTTTAATTGTGTTTTAATAATCTGACTGTCAGATATTTAGCAATTGAACTGCAGCTTACCTTTACAATTTCAATTATTTAAATAGGTAACTTAGAAATCCAATCGTATTTGGCTTGATTGATATGAAGTCATCAAGTACGATGAAGTTGAAATGATGTGTAATTTTGATTCTTTAAGGGTTGGCATTTTAAGAATCATTCCGTACCTTTGCAGTCCCAAACAAAAATCATTATGTGGCTGGGCAGTCTTTGTTAAGTAATTCCTTAATAATCAGACGTTTAAGGCTACCGCTGGTAATTTTTTCGGAAAATAAATTAAAATTTTCAACAGTAAAAAAACAAAAAATGAACGATTTAATTAAGTTCGTAGAAGCTGAAAATGCTGCACGCCGTGCAGAATTGCCCGAGTTTTCAGCAGGTGATACCATTAATGTACACGTAAAAATCCGTGAAGGAGCCAAAGAGCGTGTTCAGGTTTTTCAAGGAACCGTAATCCAACGTCGTAATGCAGGTGCAGGTGAAACTTTCACAGTACGTAAAATTTCAAACGGAATTGGGGTAGAAAGAATTTTTCCTTTACTTTCTCCAAACATTGATAAAATTGAAGTGTTACGCAGAGGTAAAGTGCGTCGTGCAAGATTATTCTACTTACGTGGAAAGCAAGGTAGAGCCGCTAAGGTTAAGGAATTAATTAAAAAGAAAGTTAAGTAATCATCTGATTATTAGACATATAACAAAAAAGTCGCTTCGTATGGAATGACTTTTTTGTTGGAATTAATATTTATCATGATAAAAAAATAACGTTTTACTAATTGTAAATTACAACGAAATCTTACTTATTTCAAAGTTGCCGCCGCAGTTTTAATCCGTTCGCAGGCTTCAATCAATTGTTCATCAGAAGCTGCCGTTGAAATGCGAATACAGTTCGGAGCTCCAAAACTTGAACCCGCTACCGTCGCTACAAAAGAACCATCCAATAACCACATACAAAAATCATCTGAATCTTTAATTAAAGTAGTTCCATCTGATTTTCCGAAATAATAACTAATGTCTGGAAAGGCATAAAACGCTCCATCGGGCATATTTACTTTAAAACCAGGTATTTCACGCAACAAACCAACGACTAATTTACGACGACGGTCATAGGCTTCTTTCATTTTATATGCCTCATCCAAAGGTCCATTAAAAGCCGCAACTGCCGCTTTTTGGGCGATAGAATTTGTTCCAGAAGTCACTTGCCCTTGCAGTTTTTCAACGCCATCAGCAATCCATTTTGTGGCTGCCATAAATCCAATTCTCCAACCCGTCATAGCGTGTCCTTTTGCCACACCATTCACCGTAATGACTTGATTTTTGATTTCTGGAATTGTGCCGATTGAAAAATGACCTTCCTCTGTGAAATTAATATATTCATAAATCTCATCCGCCATAATAAATATGTTTGGATGTTTTGCCACGATTGCTCCGATAGCTCTCAATTCTGCCTCCGTATAAACCGAACCCGTTGGATTATTTGGCGAAGCAAACATGACCAATTTCGTTTTTGGCGTAATTGCTGCTTCAAATTGCTCAGGTGTGACTTTAAAATTATTATCAAAAGTACCTTCCAAAATAACGGTTTTCCCTTCTGCCAATTTCACCATTTCGGAATATGAAACCCAATAAGGAGCAAAAATCAAAACTTCTTCGCCAGGGTTTACCAAAGTGGCTATCACATTCGCAAGGGTATGTTTAGCACCCGTTGAAACAACAATATTCTCTGGATTCCATTCTAAATTATTATCACGTTTGAGTTTATCGGCAATCGCTTTACGAAGGTCAGGATACCCAGCTACGGGCGAATACCCGTGAAAACCATCATCAATGGCTTTTTTTGCGGCATCACAAATATGCTTTGGCGTTTTGAAATCAGGTTCTCCTACGGATAGGCTAATAACTTTGTGTCCTAAGGCAGCAAGTTCACGGGCTTTTTTGGTCATCCCGAGGGTTGCAGACTCTTCAAGTACATTAATGCGGTCGGCGAGCGATACTGTTAAACTCATTTTCTTTACAATTTTGATATAATACTGGTTCTAAAAATTGTACAAAGTTAGGGTTGTATGGTGGGAACGAAAAGAAAAAAAGGTGATTTGTTTGAGTTTTAGGTATTAGTTAGTGATTATTTGTTATTAGTTTTGGGTAAAATTATTAGATTTTTCTAATAACCATTAACCAGTAACTGACAATTAAACTCATGCAAACCCTCTTAATTCTAATTTTCATAATCGGCTATCTTGCCATTGCTTTTGAACATCCCATAAAAATCAATAAAACTGCCACTGCATTGCTCACGGGCGTATTATGTTGGACGGTTTACATCGTTTACTTCAACGAACCCAACACAGTTCTGAGCGAATTATCCCATCATTTAGCCAGTGTTTCTGAAATTCTTTTCTTTCTTCTCGGAGCCATGACCATTGTCGAGTTGATTGATGCACACGATGGTTTTAAGTTAATTACCGACAGAATTACCAGTAAAAATAAGGTTACTTTATTGTGGATAATTGCCATGATTACCTTCTTTTTATCTGCCATTTTGGACAACCTTACTACGGCAATTGTAATGGTTTCAGTATTAAGAAAATTAATCAAAGAACCTGAATCTCGAAAACTCTTTGCGGGGGTTGTCATTATTGCTGCCAATGCGGGTGGTGCGTGGTCACCAATTGGAGATGTTACGACTACAATGCTCTGGATTGGCGGACAAATTACACCCACCAATATCATGAAAACCCTCTTAATTCCAAGTCTAATTTCTTTAATTATCCCACTTATCTACTTGACTTTTAAGCTAAAAGGGTCGGTTAAACGAAATGAAGATGAGGAAGATTCAAAAGAGGAGACACATGGATTAGTAATTAAAACACAAAACTCTGTCATTATGCTTTTGGTTGGAATTGGAACTTTGTTATTCGTGCCAATATTCAAAACTATAACCCATTTACCTCCCTACATGGGCATATTGTTGGGCTTGGGAATTGTTTGGATAACGTCAGAAATTCTCCATTCCGACAAGGATGAAGAAGAACGCCATCCCTTCACAGTTTCTCATGCGTTAAGTAAAATCGATACTTCCAGTATTCTGTTTTTCTTGGGAATATTAATTGCCATTGGGGCTTTGGAATCAACGCATTTGCTTTCAGGATTAGCACATTGGATGGATAAAACGGTGGGTAATCAAGACGTAATTGTAGTTTTAATTGGGTTGGCTTCTGCAATAATTGATAATGTTCCCTTAGTGGCGGCATCAATGGGAATGTATGATTTAACTACTTTTCCACCCGATTCAAAAATCTGGGAATTTATGGCTTACTGTGCAGGTACGGGTGGAAGTATTTTAATTATTGGTTCAGCGGCAGGCGTTGCTGTGATGGGAATGGAAAAGATTGATTTTATATGGTACCTCCGTAAAATTAGCTTCACTGCTTTGATAGGTTATTTTGCGGGAGTAATCGCCTATTTATTAATTTTTTCATTATTACATTAATCAAACAAAAAGCCCTTTCCTGATTCAGAAAGAGCTTTTTGTTTGATTTTATACTGATGCCTAAAATCTTGTAAGTAATTACTGAGAAATAGTTTATGTTACTTGAAACTCAATAGTTAGACATAATCAACTGATAACCAAATCATTATTAATTGTTCTGACTTAATACAGCGTTTAATAAGTTTTTTGGATAGTTTGATTATCTGAAAGAACTTCTCGTATGTTTGTGAGAAAAAATATTTTGAAAATAAAGGGTAAAAACTGAACTTAGAATAATGAAAAGGAGAGACTTTGAACTTCGAAGCAA
>JANXML010000204.1 GCA_025354645.1 Arcicella sp.
ACCGTGAACCGTTTACCTTTCACCGTAAACTACACCTTGATTTCAACATCAACACCAGAAGGCAATTCTAATTTCATCAACGCATCAACTGTTTTTGGAGATGATGAGAAAATGTCGATTAGACGCTTGTAAGTACACAATTGGAATTGCTCACGAGCTTTTTTGTTCACGTGTGGGGAACGTAATACTGTGAATTTTTCCACTTTCGTAGGCAAAGGAATTGGTCCTGAAACTACTGCACCCGTAGCGATTACCGCCTTAACGATTTTCTCAGCCGATTTGTCCACCAAAGTATGGTCAAATGACTTCAATTTAATTCTGATTTTTTGATTCATTGGTTTGGTACATTAATGATGAACCAATCTCGAAAGTACCATTTGCTTCGATTTTGGGAATGCAAAAATAATGGAAAGGTTTGAGAATTAATAGTTTAGAGGGAAAAATATCTCATTAGCAATTCTTTTTTGGGAAAGTCGGACAAACTCGGAGTCAAGCCGAAATCCCGCTGTTTGAGCGTAGCGACCGACGCTCGGCGAGTTTCGGGATTTCTTGATTTTTTTGTTACTTTTTATATCAAGACAAAAAGTAAAAGGCTAAAAATTGCTAAAAAATACTTTTTTCAATATAAATATCCATCCAGAAAAGCCAAAAGCGAATATTGTTGTACAAATAATCTTTAACTTGCATATCTTTGACTTTCAAGGCATTAAACACATTCCTAACTCAATTTATGAACAAAATTGTATCATCGTTGGCTTTAAGCCTTGTTAGCTTATCGGCTCTATCACAAACCACACCCCAAAAGCCCGAATGGCTTGACCCTTACATTACCGAAGTAAACCGCCTTCCTGCTCGTGCGAGTGCCTTTGCCTTTGAAAATCGTGAATTGGCGATGGCGGGTAATAAATCTTCTTCCAAAAACTTTTTTTCGTTAAACGGAACTTGGAAATTCAAATGGGTTTCTAAACCTGCCTTGAAACCTGCCAATTTCTACGAAGAAAACTTCGATGATACCCGTTGGGATAATTTCAAAGTGCCTTCTAATTGGGAATTTGCAGGATATGGAACGCCTATTTACGTAAATATCCCTTATGAATTCGATCTTCGTTTTAAATCATCGGACGAATGGGGAGCAACTTATGGTTCAAAAATTCTGAATAATACGCCCCCTCCAATTCCCGAAGATAATCCCGTTGGTTCATACCGTAAAAAATTCACTTTGCCTACTGATTGGACTGGAAAGGAGGTTTTCATCAACTTAGGAGCCGTAAAATCAGCTTTTTACATCTACGTAAATGGTCAAAAAGTTGGCTATGGCGAAGACTCAAAATTAGAATCTGAATTTGATATTACGCAGTACGTTCATGCGGGTGAAAATGTGGTGGCTTTGGAGGTTTACCGCTGGTCGGATGGTTCATATTTGGAATGTCAAGATATGTGGCGAATCTCAGGAATTGAGCGAGATGTTTATTTATATGCCACGCCAAAATTAGATTTACGTGATTTTAAGGTCGTTTCTGTATTGGATAATACTTACAAAAACGGACTATTTACGTTGGATGCTGAAATCCAAAATTTTTCCTATTACGATACGCCCGTAAACGTTTCGGCAGAAATTTTAGATGCTTCTAACACAAAAGTTCTTAGTGTTCAAACGTTGAAACCTGAAAATATTCCTGGCACTGGCAAACAAAAGTTGAGTTTAAAAGGCGAGATTCAAAACGTAAATCAGTGGTCGGCTGAAATTCCAAATTTGTATGCTTTGGTTTTGACAATGACGGATAAAGATGGACGAATTTTGGAGGTAATTAAACGCAAAATCGGTTTCCGTACTTCTGAGATTAAAAATGGGCAGTTATTGGTTAACGGAAAAGCCATTTATATCAAAGGCGTAAACCGTCACGAACACGACCCCATAACAATCCACGTGATTTCGGAAGAGAGAATGGTTCAAGATATTCAACTGATGAAGTCGCTGAATATCAATGCCGTACGAACTTCTCATTACCCAAATCATCCCCGTTGGTATGAGCTTTGTGATGAATATGGCTTGTATGTTGTGGACGAACCAAACATCGAATCCCACGAAATGGGTTATGGTTTATTGCAAACGTTGGGTAATAATCCCGTATTTTTGAATTCTCACATGAGACGTACGCAACGGATGTTTGAGCGAGACAAAAATCATCCTTCCATCATTATTTGGTCATTAGGAAATGAAGCAGGAAACGGTTGGAATTTTTATAACACCTATACCTGGTTGAAGCAAACAGACCTAACTCGACCGATTCAGTATGAACGAGCTGAATTAGAATGGAATACCGACATCGTTTGTCCGATGTACCCAGAAATTGAACAAGTAGAAAAATACGCCCAAACCCACAAAGACCGTCCGTATATCATGTGTGAGTACGCCCATGCGATGGGAAATTCGGTCGGTAATTTCAAAGAATATTGGGATGTTATCGAAAAATATCCAAATCTTCAAGGCGGTTTTATTTGGGATTGGGTTGATCAAGGCGTAATTATTGAAAAAGCAGGTAAAAAAGTTTATGGTTACGGTGGCGATTGGGGAGCGAAGGATATTAATTCTGATAAAAACTTCTTGTGCAACGGTTTAGTAGGTCCCGAACGTCAATTACATCCCCATGCTTTGGAAGTAAAAAAAGTACATCAATACATCAAATTGGAGAATGTTGGATTGAATCAGGTGGAGGTTAAAAACACCTATTCTTTCCGTAATTTGGACAATTTTTCTTTGAATTGGTCGGTTTTGGAAGAAGGCGTTGAAGTAGAAAAGGGCAAAATAGACGATTTGACAGGCATTGCGGCGGGGAAATTAAAAATATTTACTATTTCACCAAGAACAAATTTGAAAGCGGGTAAAGAGTACTTTTTAAATGTTTCGATGAAGTTGAAAAACAAAGAGCCATTATTGTCAGCAAATTCAGAGATGGCTTATGAACAGTTCCCATTGAACGTAATCAAACGACTTGCCCCTGTTTTAATTACCACAAAAAATCCAACTTTGAGTGAAGCAGGAGCAAAAATCACAGTTACAGGAGTAGATTTCACGATTGTTTTTGATAAAGAAATTGGGACAATTAGTTCTTTCGTAAAACAAGGAATATCCTTAATTAAAAAAGGTCCAATGCCAGATTTTTGGCGTGCGGCAAATGATAATGACTACGGTTCAAATACGCAAAAGAAATCAAGAATTTGGTTGAAAACGGGTAAAATTGAGCCTGTTTCAGATACGAAAACCTTGATAGTAAGTGGAAATCCACAAATAGTTTTTACCAAAAAAATGCTCAATGGCGATGCTCTTTACACAACAACTTATGAGGTGGATGGCGAAGGAAATATCAAGATTAAGAATAAATTTGAGGCATTAAAAGGCTCATATCCCATGATGTTACGCTTTGGAAATCAGATGGTTATGCCAAAGGAATTTAACAATTTAAAATGGTATGGTCGTGGTCCACAAGAAAGTTACTGGGATAGAAAAACGGGAGCAACCGTTGGGCAATACGAAGGAAAAGTCGAAGACCAATACCATGCTTATATCCGTCCGCAAGAGTCGGGTAACAAAGCAGATGTACGTTGGGCGAGTTTAATGAACGCAAAAGGGCGTGGCATAATGATTGTGCAAGATGCTGATTATCTGAACATTAACGCCCTAAATCATTCTCAAGAAGACCTTGACCCTGCCGAAGATAAAGCACAATATCATTCAGGTGATTTGATTGGACGGGAAGAAATTTATCTTAATGTGGATTTACAACAAACAGGCTTAGCAGGCATAGATTCATGGGGGCATTTACCGCTTGAAAAATATCGGTTGAATTATAAAAATTACGAATATACTTACTGGCTAAAACCCATTGCTCCTGTTACTGCTGAAAAGAAAGTGAAAACGGAAAAGGAGAATGGGAAGTAGAATTTGGACTGAGCTTACACAGAGAGCCACAGAGAAAACTCTCTTAAATATCTCTGTGGTTCTCGTTTTTTTACTCTGTGGCTCTCTGTGTAAGCTCAGTCTCGAAAATAAAACTATAAATTATGAAAAATATAATTATTTTCCTTTTATTTTCTAACTCAACTTTCGCCCAAAAAAAAGCGGATAAAAAAGATTGGATTACCATTTTCAACGGTAAAGACCTTTCGGGTTGGGACATCAAAATCTCGGGGCAACCCTTAAACGATAATTACAAAAATACCTTTCGAGTTGAAAACGGAATGATGAGGGTTATGTATGACCAATACCAAAATTTTGAAGAGAAATACGGTCATATTTACTACAAAAAACCTTATTCTTATTATATCGTGCGTTTCAAATATCGTTTTCAAGGCAATCAAACGCCTGGCGGTGCATCTTGGAATGTTAGAAACAGCGGAATTATGCTCCATTCCCAATCCGCCCAAAGTCTGACTTTCAATCAAACTTTTCCGTTGTCCTTAGAAATGCAATTGTTGGGAGGTTTAGGTAAAGGTGAGCGACATACAGGCAATTTATGTTCACCAGGTACACAAGCATATATGCAAGGAAGCCTTCGCCCAGTTCATTGCATAGATTCAGATTCAAAAACATACGATGGCGACCAATGGGTAAATGCCGAAGCAATTGTCTTAGGGGATTCAGTGGTGCATCACGTCATTAATGGAGATACTGTGTTAACCTACAATAAAACCCAAATCGGTGGAGGATTCGTAGATGACAAACAGGGTTGGGGAATTGCAAAAATGGATGATGCCGCAATTGAAGCATGGAAGAAAAAGGACGGAACAGCCTTAAAGACAGGCTACATTGCTCTCCAAGCCGAAAGCCATCCAATTGATTTCAAAAATATTGAAATTCTAAATTTAGAAGGCTGCACCGACCCAAAAGCCCTGAGCTACAAATCGTATTTCATCAAATCCAATAAATCGGCGTGTCGGTATAAAAAACGAAAGGTTTAGCGGAAATTCCACTAAACCTTTCAATAAATTAAAAAAATCGACTGCAAACTTCTAACTCTAATCTGGTCTTAGACTTCTCTTCACTCGTTTGCCTAACACCGTTGCGGTGTCTTGTTCCTTAAAATAAACACTTCCTTCGATAAAACCCGCAAATGCTTCTTTGTAGGTATCGCCAATCGGTATTCTAAGCACTTTATCTAAAACAACCTCATCTCCCTCAATACCCGTTATTTTGTCTTTCGCAATAATATATGAACGATGCACACGCATGAAACGGTCGATTGGTAAACGCTTTTCTAAATCTGAAAGCGTTAGGTTAGTTGTAACTCTTTCTCCGTTTGTTGTAATGGAAGCGTAAGTCTTTTGTGCTTCAATATAAATAACATCCTTGTATAAAACCTTATGGAATTTTCCTTTGGCATCCACTTTCACAAAAATGTATTCTTCCTTCGTGGGCATTGGCTCTGGTTCTGGTCCGTCCGAAGGAGCATCAACCAACGTCATTTCAAAAGGCATTTTGCTTACTGCCTTCAAAAAACGTTGATAGCCAAAAGGTTTCACCAAATAATCCATAACACCATACTCAAAACTTTGCAGTGCATATTCTTGATAACCCGTTGTTAGGATGAATTTAACCTTTGAATCAAAGAGGCTCACTAAGTTTAGTCCATTCATGCGGGGCATTTGAATATCAGCAAGCACCAAATCAACATCATTACTGGTTTGCAATATCCCCACAACTTCCATCGGATTGGTTGTTGCTTTCACTAAATTTAAAAATGGAGTATCCTTAATATAAGCAATCAAGATATCTAATGCCGACTGTTCATCATCTACTGCAATAACATTAATCATTTTCTATATAAGTTTATAATTTACGGTAAAGGTTACAACATAATCATCGCCTAAATCTTCTGATTCTAAGGTGAAACCACCTTTTTTATAAACAGCAGCTAATCTTTTAATAATATTAGGAACGCCTATTCCCGTATTTCCTTTTCCAGATATGTCATTTTTATATGGATTCTTCAAATTTCTGACCATAAAAATAAAGAAATCATCTATCAAACTCACTCTTACAACCAAAGGGTTGTCTGGATTATCTACTAATCCGTGTTTTAGGGCATTCTCTATGATTGTAATTAACACCATCGGCACAACCCTATCCGAACCGAAATATCCTTCTTCTTCGTAATCAATGTGGGCATTTTGTTGATTACGTTCTTTAAACATTTTCAAATAACCCTTTACAAAATCAATTTCCCCATCCAAATCTACTGTATCTTCCTGCATTTTTGTACTGGTTGCATATTGCATCAACTTAGAAAAATCTATGATTAATTGTGAAACAACTTCTTTTGTGGAAGTAATTGCTTTACTATGAATCATATTCAAAGTGTTATACAAAAAATGAGGATTTATTTGGGCTCTCAAAAAAGCCATTTCTGCCTGTGCTTTTTCCTTCGCTAAGATAGCATTTTTCTCTCTCTCTTCCGCAAGTTCCTTCTCTTTTTTTATAAGAACTACTTGTTGCTCAGCAACAACCGCTTTTTGATTGGCAATTTCTGTGTCTTTTTGGGCAATTTCTTTTTGTTGATAAATTACTTTTTGAGAAAAGTAATAACCGAGACTAAAAATTACAAAGTAACTACCTGTTAAAACAGACTGAGAAATTACTTGAATGAATTCAGGATTATCATCTGGAATCGTAATACTTAGAAATTTAAAAATATGAAATTCCAGAGCGTAAGCATAAGATACGTAACAAAAAACAACAAAAATAAAAGATAATAAAAGTAAAGGAAGTTTTCTAACAAAAAGGAAGTTTGGTAAAATGAAAAAAGCATTAACATAGAATAGTAATATATCAGCTAATCTGTAAAGAATAATTTGTAATATGAAAGCAATTGATAAAGGTACATCATAAAAATATTTTATTAATGAGCTATAATATAAAGTATAGATAACCCAAATTATTACATGAGTTCGAACAACTTCATTTGATAATATTTTTCTAACCATTTAAGAGAAAAAGTGCAATATTTTAAAATGATAGTTTTAGTAAAAAAGGAACTTTTATCTATTTGGATTGTGAAAAGGCAATTTAGGACAATATTTCAAAATCACCGCTGAAAGCGGTGCAAATTTGTATCATAAATAATAACAAAAACCCATAAATAACAAAAATCATGAAAGCTTCAAACTTAAATTCAAAACTATCAGTAAGTAAATCAACAGTTTCAAAGTTCAGTCATTCAAAGAATTTAATTATGACTGGTGGTATTAGTAGTCATCCATATATGACTGGAGGTATTAGTAGTCATCCTGGTATTTAGTTTTCCTACCGTTGTTGGTGTTTTCACTAACAATATAGATGAAAGCAAAAAGCTGAGTTCACTGCCGTTGTTGATATTTTCACCAACTACAGAAGCGAAATAAGTAAAAAGTACAATAACAGCCAGTCTGTTAATCACCAACCAACAAAAAACTCCTTTCCCACGTGTTGTTTTGACAAGTAAGAAAGGAGCGTAAGGCAAAAGTAATAAGAAAAATTAGAAAGAAAAATGTACTGACATTTTTAATGCAAAAGATTTTGGTAATCTACCATCTGGAGCTTCATGGTCAAGGTACGTTAGGCGGTGAAATGCCTGTATTCTAAATATCTTAAAGATGTTGTCTATCCCGTAACCAACTTCCACATAAGGAATATTTGGGTCGAGGGATGAAAAATTGTATCGTGGACGTAATTCACCTCCTCTTATTCGGGGGTTAATCACTGGAATGGCTTCTTTCATTAATTCAAGATTTGATTCTCGCTGACTTCCGTAAAGGACATTAGCCGAGGCAATCAAACGCCATTTTAATTGTCGAATCGCAGGAATACGGTTGAACAACAACCCTTCAAAGTTGTGGTTATAGTTCAGAGATACAAATTTATCGCTCACGAATTCAAAGAAGTGCATGGTGTTAAAAGCCGCACGGTTATAAAAAAATGTTTGGTTTCCTAAATGCGGAAATAAAAGCGGTGCGGGTAAATCGGTCGGAACATATCCAGCTTGTATGGTATAGTCCGAACGTCCGAGGTTACCCAAACGGAAGGATTGATAAATTTTGGCAGTAAACTTGTCATAATTAAAGTTACTTCCCATCACGCCCTTAATTCCGTGTTGGTATCCAAGTGTTAAGACTGGTACACGTCTTGCACCAAGTGCAACTCGCTCATTACCATCCATAATGAAGGTTTCTCCTTTTGCGAAACGTGCTTCAACCGTTATGAAACTATCATCATAGCCACCAAGCGTTGGTGATTTACTTCCAAGTGCTGGATCAGTTCGGAATTGGAAATCAAATAACGGATCGAAATTACGAGTCGTGAAGGCAACGTTAAATGAAAATCCTTTTGTGGGTTCAGACTTCAAGAAAATTTCGTTTTCTCGGCGATAAAAAGCCCCTGAGTAATTGCCCCAACGAGTAAAAGCGTAGAAAATTTTATTGTCACCAATTGCTTCGGGTGTGAGCGAAAGGCGTTCAATGTCGTAGCTATGTTTGATTCCCGCAACAGTCCAGTGGCGACGTGAAATAATATAATTCGCTTCTCCACCATATTTTAATACCAAATCTTTCGTTCCAAAACCTACCCATCCTTTGAGTATCAAATGCTTGTCGAAATTTGCTAAGGTTTTAAAGCCAAATCGTGTACGTAATCCTTCTTGATTATTTACTGAAAAAAGATTCAAGTAAGGACCAATCGCAAATTTATTAAAACGCTTGTAACCACTGGCGACAATTTCAGCAATTTCTACGTAAGTTTTTACGATTGGAACATTTCTAATGGTGTCAATAAGTCTATCTGCCAAAATATCTTGAGCAGACAAAGATTCATGTCGTGCTTCGAGCCAATATTTTGGATCCGTTTCTTTGGAGTCCTCCGCAACTTCAACAGGCAAATCATAAAAACTCAATTCTTTGGGCTGATTAATGACAAAATTCTTATTGGAAATATACATTTTCAACAACATTCCTGCGGAGTTTTTAGAAATTTCAGCAATGTCAATCAAAAAACGTGTTTTAGCTGGCAACCATCCGCCATCTGACGTTTGCTCTAATTCCTGAGAAATTTTAATCTTGTCAATAAAATTGATATTTGCTTGCTTTCCTACGGTTGCATCAATCTGTACGAGGGCGAAAGAAGTTGTGTCGATGTAAACTTTTCCTGTAAAAACTAAATCCTTATCATTTTTTGGATCAAATTCCATTCCGTAGCAAAGGTGTCCGTCCACATTAGTAGTATCAGAAATGTACCAGGCGTAAGTTCCTTTCCAGTTATTTCCAACGGGCGAAATAATATCTTTACCCAAAAAAGGAACGTAATTGTCGTAGAAATTATAGTTAGCAAAAATATTGCCCCCCACTAACTGCGAGATGAAACTTCCTTCTTTTACGCCAACTCCTTTAATATTATTCTTCAAAACCATTTCCTTCTTCCGAGAAGGCGATTCACGGTAATAGAATTTTGAAATTGTTTCAGAAATAAACGTTGGAATTACTGCTTTTCCGTCTTCGCCTGCAATTTTTTCAAATTTCTCAATTGCACCTTGAATTTGCTTCATAACCTTTTTTTCCTTGAACTTATCGGAAATATTATCTACGTCTAACTCCATTTTTGAATAAGAATCATATTCAAAAGCCGTCAAACGTTTGCGGTCGTTCTTTTCAACATTTTCACGAAGTTTTCTAAGAATTTTATAGGCAGGGTTTTCACCCGAATAAACCACCACTTCATCCAAAGATTTTGGTTCCCCTTGTAGTTGAAAATCAATGGTTTGAGTAATTGCATCTTTATCAAGAGCCTTTGATTTTTTCTTATAATTAACTGTGCTGACGTAAATAGAATCAGCTTTGTATTTGGTTTTAATAGTATAAATACCCTCAAAATTAGTTTGAGCACCAATATTCATAATATTTGCTCCCTTTAAGCCAACTGTTGCAAAAGGAAGAGGATCACCATTTTTAGCATCGGTGATTCGTCCTGTAATAATATACTGAGCAAAAATACTCTGATTAGCAAAAGCTATAATGCAGAGAGTCAGTAACTTAACCATTTTCCTGTTAATCATTTTATTCAAAAGAGTTTAAGTCTATTAGTGGGGGTATGTTACAATAGTTCATATCAAAATTACATATTTAAGACAAGTTTTCCAATTTGGTCTCTTCAATGAGACAGTTTATCATCATTCTACCCCTATTATTATTAAAAATTTTAACCAAATTATACTTTTAAAGATAATCAAATTGAGGTAATTTTTAGTTAAAATCAACAAATGAAGTATCTTACGAAAGTCTAAACTTTTGCAGGAAATAAAATACAATAAGTTATAGAGAGGTAATTATAGAAAATAAAATGCTTAAAAAAATATATGAAGAGAGGAAAGATGGGAAAATTATTTAAGGGTGTTTTGCCACGAATGCCCAAATATTTTTTCTAATTCTTTTGGGCATTCATGGTGAAAAAAATAACAAAAATTTATTCTTCTTTTTCCCAAATCTCGTGTACACGTGTACCCGTTGAGCTTTGTCCTGCGTGTGTCCAATCTTTACCATTTAACACACAATCAAAAGTTAGCGATGCTCCAACTCTCTTATCATCACGAGAGAAAAATTCTATATTTTCGGTATATTTTCCGTCTTTTACGGTATAATTTCCTCCACCAGTTCCAAAGAATTGATGCGTGTCCGTATTGAACGCTGCCCACTGAAAACGGCTCCCAGATAATATTTTAAGGGTTTTCCTTGAGCCTTTCAGAACTGTTTGCATCTTAAAATCCGAACCTTCTCGGGCTTTAATTCTCCAAGTAGCATTCATCATTTTTGGAGATTTTGACTCATCAATTCGATTCCAATTGCCAGCCAAAGGTCCTTCCGTAAGCGATAATTCATTTTTATTAATACTGTAAAAATTAGCAACAGTTAAACCAACCACAGTAGAATCTTCGGTATTGAAATCTCGTTTATATGAAAAAATATTTTTGCCCGAAACTACTGATAATTGGTAGGTTCCTCCACCCGATTTTACGTATTTTTTTTGCGATAAATCATACATGGCAAACATCAAATAGTTATCCGAACAAATCATCGTGATCGTATTGCCAGAAGCATCCTTACTTTGCCAAGAACCATTAATAGATGATATTTCGGTTATGGCTTTTGCGGTAAAAAATGTGATTGAAAGTAATAATACTAAGATTGTTTTCATGATTGAAATGCTGTGAAAAGAGAAATTATGATTTATTTAACTTTATCTTAACGAATTTCTTGCCAAAATAATATTTAAGGTAAATTTCTATTGACTATAAAAATAGGTATATAATGTAAGTTGCGTAGCGTAAAAAGTGTAAAATCCTTCAAGATGACGTTAAATTTGTTTTGCGAACTTAACTAACATCAAAATGAATGATTTTACAATTGCAATTTACTGTTTTGTGGACGATTTATTGTTAAAAATTG
>JANXML010000246.1 GCA_025354645.1 Arcicella sp.
CTTCCCGTAATTGTTAAAATAGTTGTTAAATTATTTCGTATTATTGTAGATTGGTGTTGTTGAACATCGAGCTATTTTTTAATTTTTTATGAAATAATTTTATGAATGATAATACTACGAACCAAAGTATTTCAAAAACCAAACAGCATTTTCAAATCCTTGACGGACTCCGTGGCATTGCCGCTGTGGCGGTGGTAATTTACCATTTTATGGAAATTGCTATCACCGATTACAGCAAAAATTTCATGGCTCACGGCTTCTTAGCGGTTGATTTCTTTTTTTGTCTTTCGGGTTTTGTGATTGCTTATGCTTATGATGACCGTATCGAAAAAATGGGCATTTGGCAATTCCTCAAATTGCGGCTCATTCGTTTGCATCCATTGGTAATGTTCGGCTCAATTTTGGGATTATTGGCTTACTTATTCGACCCTTTTGTGGCTCCTTTGCCGACGTATAATTTTGAGAAGATATTTCTTATTTTTCTCAGTTCAATTCTCCTAATTCCTTATCCCGCCATGCCCGACCGAATGTTTAACTTATTCAGTTTCAATGCTCCTGCGTGGTCTTTATTTTGGGAATATATCGCTAATATGGCATTTGTATTGGGGTTCCACAGCATCCAAAAGCACTTTTTGATGATTTTGACTGTAATTTCAGGTTTAGGAATTATTTACATTAATTACCGTGCGGGCAACGTTATGGGCGGATGGGGAGGTCCAACTTTTTGGGATGGTTTTATCAGACTTTGTTACTCCTTTTTTGTAGGTTTATTGATTTATCGATGTAACTGGATTATTAAAAATAATCTTGGATTCATTGGAATTGGTTTACTATTGACTTTGGCTTTTATCATGCCTTATGGTAAATGGAATTTAATAACGGAATCATTTGCCATAATCATCTATTTCCCTTTCATAGTGGCTTTGGGTGCTGGGGCAAGCCTATCAAATAGGTTACAAAAACTCTGTGATTTTTCTGGAAAAATATCCTATCCGCTATATATGTCGCATTATTGGGCATTGTGGATTTTTGCCAATTATCTTACCAAAAATAAACCCGATTTCTTTGAAAAATATATGGTTGTTGCCGTTGGAACATTGCTTTTAATGGGATTTTCCTATTTGGTTACTGTATTTTTTGACATACCCGTAAGAAAAAATTTAGGTAGATTATTTTTAAAGAAATAAGATTCAATTATGAACAAAAATTACTTCCTCGAATTGGCTCAATACAACATTTGGGCGAATCAAAAAATGATTTCTTGGCTTTCGCAAATCAATGATGAACAATGGTCGCAAAAATTAATTGGTAGTTTTGATAGCATCGAAGCCACGGCAATTCATACGGCTGGGGCGGAAAAACTTTGGTTTGAGAGATTTAATAATCAAGCACAACCATTTCTAACCCAAACCTTTCAAGGCAATAAGAACGACTTAATTGAGATTTGGGAAAATGCTTCTGAAAATCTGAAAAACTATGTTACTGACGTTTCTGAGGAAGATTTGAATGAGACTTTTGCGTATAAAAGTTTGAAAGGAGATGATTTTTCGAGGGTAAAATATCAAGCCATTGCCCATGTTTTCAATCATTCAACCTATCATCGTGGGCAGTTGGTAAATTATTTTCGGCAGGTAGGTTTTACAAAAGTTGATACGACTGATTTGATTTATTTTTATTGAATTATTATAGTAAATTCTTTCCATAAAAACCTTAATTTCATACCTTTAATCCTTTAATAATCAGAAATTTATGGAAGAAATTAACGAAGAATCATTCATCGAAAATACGGGAGAAAATGCTTCTCAGGAAGAACCAGTCAATGTTTTGGTGGAAATGAGAAAAACTTGGCGGGATTATGTATTTGAATTCACTTTGCCTTTCTTAGCCGTTATGGCTGCCTTTTTACTGAACAATGAACGGGAAAATTATGTGGATCGTAACTTAGAAAAACAGTACATCAAATCAATTATCAATGATATTAATGATGACACCAAATTAATTGGTGAACAGATTATATACCATAAAATGCGAATCGGACAAATGGATTCTCTGATGGAAATGTTAGAAAACCCGAAGTCAATTAAGGATTTCCATAAATTGTACTTTTTGGATAAAATGGCTACTCGCAATGTTACTTTTGCCAATAATGAAGGCACTTTCGAGCAAATGAAAAATTCGGCTTCGTTCAGACTTATTCATAATCAAGAAGCCGCCAATGAGATTATTGATTACTACTTGAAAATTAAGACTATTAACTTAGTGGAAGAACGTGAAAAGTCTGACCAAGATAGTTACAAACGTATTGCTGTACAGATTTTTGACCCGTTCGCCAGTAAAAATTTAGGTCGTGGAGCAAAAAATAAGCAAATAAAAGAAGTTGATTTAACCATTTCGAAGGACAAACTTCTACTTCGTCAATTGGGAGGTTATATCCAATATTTGAATGCTTCCAGAACCCGCCTAATTTTCCTAAAAAAAGACTTGAAGAAGAATGGACAGGCATTAATAGAGAAATTGAACAAGGTTTATAAATTATAAATGATTAGTGTAATGAATATAACTCTATGGGTATTTCAAATAATACTTGCTTCGGCTTGTTTATTTTCTGGTTCCTAAAAAGTATATTTTCCAGAAAAAATTAATACCATTATAATTTTAGAAGATGTTTAAAAATTTAATTTGGCTTGTCTCGAAATAACAAAATTTCCTTTTGCGTGGCTTTACTTTTCTTCACTGTGCGTGCCAGTCAGATACAAGAAAAATAACCGCAGCGATTGTTATGGTTATTCCAAACAATATTTTACTTATTTTTAAGCGGCATTTTTTAGTATTTCATCTGATTTTACAAAGTTATCCACATAAGGAGTTTGACTTTTTATTACTGCTACAGCTCTTAAAACTAACT
>JANXML010000261.1 GCA_025354645.1 Arcicella sp.
TTTAAAATTGATAACTAATAAATAAACCTCCGACTGGAAATTGTTGCCAGTCAATTACAGACAATAGTACACCGCTAACTCCTTTACTATCATAAATAGAAACATTTCGATAGTATAAGATAGATTTGCTTTCTAACGAAACTGATATTTTTTTGGATAAATAGTATTGAGCTCCAACAAAACCTTGTAATGAGATAAAATATGAAGTACTTCCAAAAGATTGAGGGTTTGTACTTAAAGGTATGCCAGCTTGTTGTGAAGCTCCATTACCCGCATAACCATTAGCATTCTCATAATAAAAATTTGTCCCAACACCCCAATATAATCTTAAATTATTCCTTTTTTTAGCCCATTCATGACCAACTCCCACGTTGATACCAAAAAAACCTGGGTTACCTGATGAAATATTAGTTAAATTATTTAGTTGAGGAATTAAACTAAATCGCCAAGCATTCTCGTTTTGCTTTTTCATTCTTACGAAGTAATGAACTGGATAATAATCAACCCGATATGAAGGAAATAAAAGATGATTTGCATTTACATTTAGTTCCCATTTATATTTTTTAGAAGGCTCGTCTACATCATCTTGTGCGAAAATCTGGCTTACTGAAAGGGCATACGCAATCAGTAAAAACAATAGCTGTTTTTTTTTCATGTATAATAAAGTTTAAATTGAAATTAATAAAAGGAATTTTTGAAAGGCTAAATCACTCCCAATCAAGCCTGTAAAGAAGGGTTACGAAACAAAGATTTCGTTTTTGTAGGGTACGTTTTTTTTCATATAAGTTTAGTTTTATGATGTGTTCAGCATATATATATTGGTAACAAATGTAAATGATGTACTTCACATTTAAAAGAACTATTTTATGACATTTCACGACAAAACACGACAGATAAAAAACAAAAAAAGCACCCCTTTCGAGATGCTTTTTTAATGATTACTTTATCAAATATTCTTAATAAAACTTAGCTCTATTATCCACCACTTTAGCATTGTCTTTAATGGCTTCGTTGATATAATAGGACGTTCTTTGTGCCGCCATCATTTTCGCTGAGTTTTTATACATCGTCAAATCTGCCATGGCTGGGGCTGGCGTTGATTTCGTATTTTCCATGACAAAAACACCCGCATCACCTTTGAAGGGCTTAGATTTTTGACCCACTTTCAAACCAAATGCTTTTCCTAATGCAGTTGGGTCTGCCCCTGCACTCGTCAGTACGCCTTGGGCAAGCGTAATGTCATTTACAGTTTCAACCAATGCACCTGCACCGTATTTCTGAGCCATTTGTTCCAACGTTCCAGAAACGCCACCTAATTTTTTCATGATGGTTTCTGCCTTCATTTCGCCTTTCACACGAGCCATTAATTCATCACGAAAATCATCAATTTTTACGTTATCCTTACTGGTTGAACCAGTTTCCAACGCAACAATATATTGATTCTCATTTTGGAATACCGTTGAAACCGCACCTACTTTTGTGTCGTCATTAAATGCCCAACGAACAATATCACGGGCGTTTTGCAAGTTATTGAAACCCGCAGAGCCTTCTGGTATCTTGTCGCCACGCAACATAATTAAAGATTTATCTTTCTTCAAAGCCGCTTCAAATTTGTCTTTCGTATCGTTCGCCGAAGCAAAAGCATCTGCCTTACGCAAAACCTCATCCAAAGTGGCTTGACTTGGAGCAATCGTTCTGTTTACTGCCGCTAATTTATAACGAGTATTTGTTTTGGCTTCTGTCACTTTCACGATGTGATAACCAAAGTCTGTTTCAACAATTCCTGGCAATAAACCCGTTCCAGAAAATCCGAAAATTGCGTTCTCGAGAGGTTTAACCATTGAACCATTGTTTTTGAAATAGCCTAAATCTCCCCCTTGTTGAGCCGTTCCGTCCGTTCCAAATTGTTGAGCCATTGCTTCAAAAGAGGCACCACCTTTAATTTGGGCTAAGATTCCTTCTGCACGCTTACGAGCCGCTGCTTTTACTGAATCAGAAGATGTTTTTGGAGCTTGAATCAAAATATGGCTTGCACGAACCGTAAACAAAGTATCCTTCTGAACACCACCGTATTTATAGATTGAATAAGACATTCCGTTTTTGAAAGGTCCATAAATTCCACCCATTGTCATTGAACCTAATTGCCCTTTCACCGTTTCTGGAATTTCAGCTAACGTTGCGTAGTAAGGTGTTTTCACATCTGAATTCATCATGGCAAAAGCTGAATCATTCTTCGTGATTGCCAATTCTTTTGCCAAACGTTTGATGTCGTTATAGAAAGAAGCGGTATCAATTTTTGAAGGAATAACAGGGAATGTTACATACTGAATTGAACGGGTATTTTGTCCTTTAAAAGCATCTTTATGTTTCGATAAATAATCTTCCAATTGTGAATCTGCAACCTTAATGGTTGAATCAGCCACTGAATAAAAAGGAACGTATAAATAATGTGCGTTCACCTTTGCAGTTTGAGCAACGTATTCTTTTTGAGCTTCCGCATTGGTTGTATAAGTGGACATTCTCAACAAGCCTTCATATTTTGTTCTCAAACGATTTTGAGCCAATGATTTTTCAAAACTTGCCCAAGCCTGTTGTTGTGCAGGAGCCATTGTTTTGAAGTTTTTTAAAAACTGAATTACATAAGTTTTATCAAATTGACCCGTCTGTGGATTTGTGAATTGCTGACGAACTTGTGGATCAATGTTCTCTCCTTGAACCATATCAACCAATTCTTTCGGAGAAACAGACAGACCCAAAGATTCATATTCTTTATTGTATGCTAAATCCAAAAGATATTGATTCCAAACTTGCTCACGCATTTGTGCGGTTTCTTGTTCGCCTGGACTTTTGCCAGCTTGTTGTGAATAATTTTGGGTTAATTCATCAACTTTTTTCTGGAAATCCTGGTATTGAATACTCTCTCCACCTATTTCGCCAATGACGTTTCTTGAACCTCCGAAAAAACGTGAATTGCCCGTAAAAAGGTCTCCACCAACCAGGAAGAGAATTAAACTGATAGCAATTGCAGCCGCTGCGATTCCCGACTTCTCTCTAATTTTGGTAATTAATGCCATTTTTTAATTTTTATTTATTAGTTATCTGATGTCTGTCTTGTGGTTTTTTTTGACAGATTTTTTTTTACAATTATTTAAGGAAAAACTCTTTTTTTACGTTTATAAATAACGCAAAAGAAACGCAAAATAATCACATTTTGAGTTAATATCAAAATAAACAAATGCTTATACTAATACCTATTTTACAAAACCCTTGCCAAAAAAATGATTTGTTGAATGTTAATTTAGGTTTCTTATGTAAAATTAAGTGGTTATAAACTTATAAGTATTTGACAGTCACAGACTTTGTTGAAAAAAGAGTAAAATTGCTTATTTTTATATTTATGACACTTGCAACTGTCAGATTACAGTATTTTTTTGCGAAATTTTGTTCAAATTGCGTTACCTTATAACAATTTATCAGTCTTTTATAATGTAAGCATTCACTCCACGAATTGATAAAATATTCGCTTTGCGGTAAATTATCTCATTGAAAATATAATTAACCCTGATGTTAAAAATTGACTACATATTATTAGCAAGACATTTTCGAGAGGAAACTTTGGAAGAGGAGAACGTGACGATTACAGCTTGGCAAAATGAAAGCGTAATCAACAGCTTAACTTACAATAGATTAAAGAATGTATGTTGCCAAGAACGAGTACCAATCGAAGAAAAACAAATTACGCAAGAAGAAACGAAGGCTTGGAAAAAAATAATTACTAAGATTTTGGCGGAAGAGGACTTGTCGGTGAACGGTTCACGGGGAAAAGGAAAAGGAGTCCGACAAATTTAAAAATCAAAAAGGTTCACAAGAAAAATCGTCTTTTGAACCTTTTTTGCGTTTCCCGTGTGCCGTTCACCGTTCTAACCGTTTACCGTTAAAAGTGCTTGTAAAAATGTATCACATTCCTCCCGTCCCAACGCCAAACTCGGCAATAATCTCAATGTATTTTTACCAGAATATCCACAGAAAATTTTGTGGTCGAACAGTAGTGAATCTCTGATTTTATCAACGGGTTGTTCAAATTCAATGCCTATCATCAAACCACGCCCACGTACTTCTTTGATTCCACTGATTCCTTTCAGATTATCGAATAAATAATCTCCTTTTTCGGTAGCGTTTTGCATCAAATTTTCAGATTTCATTACATCCAAAACTGCTACTGCTGCCGCACAAGCCAAATGATTACCTCCGAAAGTTGTGCCTAACATTCCGTGCTTTGCCTTGAATTTTGGAGCAATCAATACGCCACCAATCGGAAAACCATTACCCATTCCTTTGGCAGTTGTCATAATATCTGGGCGAATTCCTGAGAAATCATGCGAGAAGAATTTACCCGAACGTCCATACCCACATTGTACAGAATCCAAAATCAAGATTGCTCCTGATTTGTCACAAACTTCACGGGCGGCTTTCAAAAATTCATCGGAAGCTACGTTTATTCCCCCAACGCCTTGAATTCCCTCCACTATGACGGCACAAATTTCGTTCGTAACATTAACTTTTAATGCCTCCACATCGTTGAAAGGCAGAAACGTAACGTGTTCATCATAATTGATTGGGGCAACGATTGACTTATTATCAGTTACCGCAACTGCCCCCGCCGTTCTCCCATGAAAGGCTTTCGAGAAGGCAATTACTTTCTTGCGACCATTGAAAAACGAAGCCAATTTCAAAGCGTTTTCGTTGGCTTCCGCTCCTGAATTACAAAGGAATAATTCGTAGTCTTCATAGCCCGAAAGTTCGCCTAATTTTGTCGCTAATTCTTGCTGAATGGGGATATTTACGGAGTTTGAATAAAAGCCAATATTGCTTAATTGTTCCGTCAATTTCTGAACATAATGCGGATGCGAATGTCCAATAGAAATAACGGCATGACCTCCGTAAAGGTCGAGGTATTCTACGCCATTTTTATCCCATAATTTGCTCCCAAGGGCTTTCACAGGCGTAATGTCGTAAAGTGGATATACATTAAAAAGATTCATTGTGTATTTTGATTAAGGTTTGAACGCAGATGACGCAGATGCTTCGCAACGCAGATTTTAAAGGATTTTTATTTTGAGAATTCAACGATTGTGTATAATATTCAATATTTTGTATAAATTCAAAATCCTCAATTCACAACAAGTCTTTCTGAAATATTTTAAAAAATCCTCTTAAATCTGCGGTGCGAAGCATCTGCGTCATCTACGTGCCACATCACTTCACTCGGTTTTTACCAAACTTATAGCCCAATGCACCATAAAACTGCCCGAACCAGATGCTTTGTTGGGCGTAATCTTGGTCGTCTCTGCCAGTGGTGTGAACATTGTTTAAACGGACAAATCCTCCCATAAAGTCCGTTTGAAAGAAAAGCCTTCGGGAGATGTCTAAACGAAGTCCAGTTTTGGCAGAAAATCCGTAGCCCGCAAAGTTGAAATGATTATTTCGCCCCATCGTAAAAAGATAGGCTTCTGTGCGAGGAATCAACGTTCCTGCTCCCACGCCCACGAGCCAATCCAAGCCCTGAATGTTATTTTTAGCTTTCCAAATACGGTCATAGCGGTCAATTTCAAAGTGGGCATAATTGAAACCATCACTGTGTTCATATTTTAAAAAATCTTTTGAATTAATAATAAATGGCGTGTTGTTAAAATCACCCACGTAAACAGAATTTACGTTGATGGCAGGGTCAGAAACTTGGGCAGAAATATGTCCTGTAATCGTAGTGGGTTGGTCATTTACCATGATGTATTTCATGTGGTCGGAGCCAAAAGAAACTGCCCAATGGTCATTGAAAAAATACCCCACTCGAAAATTATACTGCGGAATAGACAAACGAGTAATATCAAAATATTCTTCGGTACTGAACGGAATCGGCAAGTCATAAGCCACAACGTCTTTCAACGTAAAATCATAGCCTTTACCATGAAAAGAAATATCCGATTTGGCATATTCAGAACGGTTATATCCCCAGAAAAAATAGTATTCTCCCTTACGGCTGTAAGGTTTTTTTTCTTGGGCTAATGTGCTGAAAATTAGTGAGTTGAGAATTAAAATAAATAGTAGTTTTTGCATTATAGTTTGTAACACGGACAGCCTTGTCCGTGGATTATAATTTATATACGGACAAGGCTGTCCGTGTTACTTTAAAAGCCCACACTCTTCAAGCCCAAGCCCATTTTTTCATCAAGCCCAAACATGAGATTCATATTCAGAACAGCTTGCCCCGATGCTCCTTTCGTTAAGTTATCTATAATGCTGGTTATCAGCAAATTACCATCGTGAACTTCCAAATGGATTAAACATTTATTGGTATTGACAACCTGTTTTACATCCACAGGCGAATCGCTTAAGTGGGTAAAAGGATGTTCAGCGTAATAGTTTCGGTAAAGTGTTTCAGCTTCCTCCAACGTTCCCGCAAATTTGGTATAAACATTTGCCATAATTCCTCGGGTAAAAGTACCACGATACGGAATGAAATTCACTTTGGGAGCAACGTGTCCTGCATCGCCCAAAACCATTCCGATTTCCGTAAGATGTTGATGCGTGAAGGCTTTATAAATGGAAATATTATTGCTTCGCCAAGAAAAATGCCCCGTTGGTGAAAGACTTTGCCCCGCCCCCGTAGAACCCGTAACCGCCGACACATGAACATCGTCATGAATCAGTCCAGCCTGTGACAAAGGCAACAAAGCCAACTCAATGGAAGTAGCAAAACAACCTGGATTAGCCACATATTGAGCCTGACGGATTTTATCACGTTGCAATTCCGCCAAACCATAGACAAACCCTTCTGATTGGTCACGATAATCTGTACTTAAATCAATGATTTTCAAGGCTTTGAATGCTGGATTAGCATCTAAGAATTTCTTGGATTCGCCGTGACCTGAGCAAAGGAAAACTACATCAATATTGGTATGTAAGTCTTCTGAAAAAGTTAATTCTGTATCGCCTAATAAATCCGTATGCGTACTATAAACAGGTTTCCCAGCTTGCGATTTTGAATTAACGTAAACTATTTCTACTTGCGGATGATGAATCAGGATTCGGAGTAATTCTCCTCCTGTGTATCCCGCACCGCCTATGATTCCTATTTTTATTTTTTTCATTGTTTAATTCTATGGATACAATCCAGCTTTAATCAAATCTATCCTTTCCAAAACTCTTTCAAAATCATTGAGTTTTAGTAATTTGATAGTTGCTGCACCAACGTCAGTTAATGGAATCAAAAAGCCATCTTCAATACTAAAATGTTCAAACCAATTGTCTTTTCGTGGATGAAATAGTCGGATAATATTTTCCCCATCAAGGACGGTTGATAAATCACTTCCTTTGGCATTATTACAGATTGGGCAAGAATGAGCTAAATTTTCCAATACTGTCAATCCTCCATGCTTTCTACTGATGATATGGTCGGTCTGGTAGCGAATAAATGAGTCTGTTTCTAATCTACGGCAATATTCACAATGATATTTCGCACGAGATGCTACTTCTCTACGTAATGCTTCGGGTATTTTCTGACTCATTTTATTTTTCAGAAATTTGTAATCTTGCCCGAGATTTAGCAAGCCTAACGATATGTTCTAAAATCATATAATGCTCTAATTCTTCTTTTTCAGAAAATTCTAAGAATGATTCTTGTTGCCTTTCTAAAAGTTCTTCAACTCGGTCTTGAATATTTTTGGGAGCATGAAACCCCAAAACCTTCACAGGGTCGAGAGAAGCCATAAAATCGGCTAAACTATCATAAGCATTTATTGCAGTAGTCATGACTTTTACAGTTTATTTTGATAGATAAAGGTAAGAATATTTTTCTACTCTTTTATCTGAATTCGGATTCGTCAGATTTTAGAATTTTTTGGATTTTAGTACGCAAATTTTAATCCAAAAAATCCGCACATCTGACGAATCCAAGTTCAGAAACTCTACTTCCCAGCATACTCCGACACCTTCCGATGAATCATCGTTTGGTTTGAAACAATTTTCGAGAAGCCTCTTACGTCATCGCCCGTCCATGAATTATTCATTTCTCCGTAAGTACCAAAGATGGACGACATCAAATCGTATTTTGATTCAATACCAATCATTTGATAACGATAGGGAGCTAAATGAATATCCACCGTTCCCGTTACATTTGCTTGAGTATCAGCCAAGAAGGTCTCGAAATTACGCATCACTGGCTCTAAGAATTGTCCTTCGTGGAGCATTGTGCCGTAGGTTTCGCCCAAGGTGTGTTTCCAGTATAATTGCTGTTTGGTGAGCGTGTGTTTTTCTAATAAATGATGGGCTTTGATGGTCAAAATGGAAGCGGCGGCTTCAAAACCAACCCGTCCTTTGATGCCGATGATGGTATCGCCCACGTGTATATCTCGCCCGATGCCATAAGGTGCGGCAATGTCAGTTAGTTTTACAATGGCTTCTACTGGCGAAGAGATTTCACCGTTGATGCCTACCAATTCCCCTTTTTCAAAATGTAATTTTATCGTTTCTTCGCCCGTTTTGGTTACCTGCGTGGGCCATGCCGATTCTGGTAAAATTCCGTTGGAAGTCAGCGTTTCTTTTCCTCCAACCGACGTTCCCCAAAGTCCTTTGTTGATGGAATACGTTGATTTTGTCCAATCACGGACTACGCCTTTCCCTTTCAAATATTCGATTTCTGCCTCACGAGACAATTTCAAATCTCGGATGGGCGTGATGACCTCCACGTCTGGCACCATGATTTGGAAAACCACATCAAAACGTACTTGGTCGTTGCCCGCACCCGTACTGCCGTGGGCGATGACTTTTGCTCCTAATTTATTGGCGTATTCAGCCACGGCGGTTGCCTGAAAAACCCGCTCTGCCGACACTGAAAGCGGATAAGTATTATTTTTCAAGACATTGCCATAGACCATATAGCGAATACAATCGTTATAATATTTCTCGACTACATCAAGCGTTACGTGGCTGGCAACGCCCAAACCGTAGGCTTTTTGTTCGATGTCTTTGAGTTCTGTTTCGCTGAAACCGCCCGTATTGACAAGGGCAGAATGTACTTCAAATCCACGGTCTTCGGATAGATATTTTACACAAAAGGAGGTATCAAGCCCTCCCGAAAATGCTAAGATTACTTTTGGTTTGGTCATTTTTTGTTGTTAGCACCACGTGAATTGTGATAGGCTGGTATTTTTGAATTTATTTTAAAGTCGTTGTATAGTCTTTGTTTCTACTTGCAAAATTTAAGTTTCGGGATTTTTGTAATAAAAAATTCTACAATAAATATTTATCCTTTCCTCTTGTAAATAATTCATTAAATTCTGACCAAAAAACATCCCAAGATGAAGAATCCCATTCATCGCAGAATATTCTTTTAGGTTTATTATCAAAGAATTGCTTAACTTCTTCTGCCAATTTTAATATTTCACTTGCGTATGTTTTTATTCCAATTTTAATATTTACATCCTTGAAATGAACAACATCTTGTGGATTTACGCTAAACTGTTTATGGACATTATTTAATGTTACTGTATCATTTTCATAAGTCAAATTCCAATCAATGCAAATTGGACAGCTTAGCATTAATAATTGACCACAATGCAATATCTTATCACAATATTTTCCATCTTCGTGATTATATGGTTCAATACTCCTCAATAAACTAAGAACAGAAGTGGAGATTGTCCAATTTAATTCATCTTTTTGATCAACTATAACTTGATCATCAATTATAATTTCAAACTCTCCATGAGAACATAAATCAGTATGACTTAAATCTTCTGAATTGAGCCAATTATGATTTAATATTTTTATGGAAAAAGCTGTCATTTTTGCCTTTGTTTGTCTTCCCCCGCCGTTGTGCGGTGTTTTCCCCCACAACACGTGCGAAAGCAATTTTATTTGTAATTATCTGATAATCAAATATTTGAGTTTACAATTCATTTCCCATAAGCCAACAGATTGCTTAACTGTGTTCTAAATGACAGAGTTTTGCAATCCCACTCCTCTCTCATTTGCTTGATATGCTTATTCAGACTTTCACCTTGCTGTTTACTAAGAATACCTCTGTATTTATCTGAAAGTCTTTTCTTGGATTTTGTTGATGTATTTGTCATAAATTTTACTAATCAAATTAAGAGGTTTTTAAGGCTATTTCTGTAATTTTGCATCGAAAACGAAGTCGTTTAGGACGTTAGAATCGGACTGTCGCACAGGGAAGGGCAGTTCACTGAGCATACACCCGTCGTTTTTTCAATAAGAAAGCAATGTCTCCGCAGGAATATTTAGACCCTTAAACAATTTTTTTGCCATCGTAAAAGTCAATGATCGCTTGCGATTCAGTATTTCTGAGACTCTACTTCTACTACCTAAAAACGGTGCGAGGTCTTTTGCGGTAAGTCCGTTTTCTTCCATTTCGTATTTTATGGCTTCGATAGGGTCGAGAGCTGTGATAGGATAAATTTTATTCTCGTAATCATCCGCCAGAATACTCAAAACCTCCAATAAATCAGCTTCTGGGCTATTTTCTGGACAATTCCACAGCGATTTTATTTGTTGCATCACTTCCTTATATTGCTCCTCAGTCTTGACAGCTTTGATTGTTATATTTTCCATTTTTTTAGTTTTAAAGATTAAACTTCCACGGTTACAGGGTCAATTTTATCGTATTCGCTATGAGTTCCTACGAAATGAATAAAACAAATTTGTTTGTCGTATCTGAACGAAGCTATCAATCGGTATTTATTCTTGGCAATGTTAAAAATGATACGTCCCTCAATGTAGTCTGCTCCTTTGAAATCCGCAATCACATCACTTGGTATCTTATATTCAGCTTTCTTTACTTTTGAAAACCACATTTTTAATCCTGATTCTGCATCTGGGTATAATTTCCAAAAATCACGAAGCGTACCTTTCGATAAAATTCTCATAAATTCAAATATACATTATTAACTTAACAGTTGTTCCCAATTTGGTAAAATCTCACTGATAAAACACTCCAACCAATTTCACCGCATTCACGGGCGTAAGCGTAAAAACTTCCGACTGTATCAAAATATGCGTTGCTCCTTTTTCTTCGGCTTCTCTTTTGAGTTTGTCGAGGGCATCATTTTTCAAAGAATATTGCCTTCCGTCTGCTTTTGAAGCACTTTTTTGCCTTTGTTTGTCTTCCCCCGCCGTTGTGAGCTGTTTCACGGGGTCGCCCAGACCCACAACACGTGCGAAAGCAATTTTATTTATAATTATCTGATAATCAAATATTTGAGCTTAATAATTTATTTCCCATAAGCCAACAGATTGCTTCACGTTGTTCGCAATGACAGGGTTTGTCTAAATTGGAGGTCACAAATTTTTGCCTTTGTTTGTCTTTTACGCCGTTGTGCGGTGTTTTCACCCACAACACGTGCGAAAGCAATTTTATTTATAATCATCTGATAATCAATCACAAAAATATGTAAACTCTGTCATTGCGAACAACGTGAAGTAATCTGTTGGATTGATGGAGGTAACTTTGAAACCCCTTTTTTTATACCTTTGACCTTAAAGATTGCTTCTCGTAAGCTAACAGATTGCTTCACTGTGTTCGCAATGACACGAAGCCCGTAAGCTAATAGATTGCTTCACTGTGTTCGCAATGACACGAAGCCCATAAGTCAATAGATTGCTTCACATTGTTCGCAATGACAGGGTTTTACAATTATATAAGCATTCAAAAATATATGAGTGTCAAGAAGATAATTTTTCATCAATTATTCAAATCTTCGTCAAAAAGTGTATCAGAAATAAAACCCAAGTGACTGCCCGTTCCTAATACAATCTTCTTCTTAGGAGAAGGCTTTACAATAGCTTTCTTTGAAGTTAATGCAGGATTTTTTTTGTCATTACTGTCATGTTTGTATGTCGTTAATTTCTTGGTAAAGATAAATAATTTCAATCCTATTTCCATCACTGATAAAACACCCCAACCAATTTCACCGCATTCACGGGCGTAAGCGTAAAAACTTCCGACTGTATCAAAATATGGGTTGCTCCTTTTTCTTCGGCTTCTTTTTTGAGTTTGTCGAGGGCATCATTTTTCAAGGAATATTGTCTTCCGTCTGGTTTTGAGGCAATGCTGGTGGATTCCCCGATTTTCTTCAAACCTCTCACATCATACAAATCATTGACAACTCTGATTCTCACGGGACGACTTCTTTCTGGATTTCTACTACTGGTACTTCTGTTGTCTCTATCACGATAACGCTCTTCTCGCTCACGATTACGTTCTTCTTTTTCTTTCGCTCGCTCGGCATCACGCAAACGGTTTTTTTCATCCCGCTCTTTGTCTCTTTCGGCTCTTTCAAGTTCTCTTTCTTCTTTTTTACGATCCTGTTCTGCATCACGATTGTTGTTGCGAGCGTCCCTTTCGTTTGGATTACGATTATATTGTGAAACCACCGTTGGAGCTACACTGCTGTTCTCATTCGGCACGTCATTTGGGCGAGTGGTTGCCACGGCATTTGCTCCTTGATAAGGCGACAAAATCATATCTTTAATGACCGCATCGGGCACTTTTGCTTGTTTCAGTCTCACCAATGCCTCCGAACTTACATCAAATTTATGTGGGGTTCGCATCAATTTCTCCTTCACTACTGTGTTTCCGATGCGTGAATTTGAGAGTTTGATAACGTCCTCATTATTCATGATTTCCGTCGGGGGCGATGCCGTAAACATTGCCTTCACGATTTTGTCGGGAACACGTCCGTTTTTCAGTTCCAACAGTCCATCTACTGACAAGTCAAACTTACATTTACTGGAACTGATTTTAGTAATCACAATATCCTGCGACATTTTTGAGCTTAACAAGCTGATGATACCTTGATTATCCAAAATATCCTGTGCCAACGTTGGTAGGCTCAGGAGTAAGAGAAATATTATTTTTGATAGTAATTTCATGGGTTTGTATTTTGAGATATTATGAGTTCTGTCATTGCGAACATCGTGAAGCAATCTGTCGGATTGATGAAAATAACGTGGAAATCTGTTTTTGTAAATTAACAAGTTTATGCCATCGAGTTTAAAGTATTTTCCTCATAAGCCACAGATTGCTTCACGTTGTTCGCAATGACAGGGCTTACAGCTTATGGACATTCAGACTTTACACCACCACCCTTTTCGCTTTCCGCACCTGCATTTTCAAAAACATCTTTTCCTTAATAGATTTCAATCTCTCCAAGACTTTTACATCTTTCAAAAAATTCCATTCTATGTGTTCGGTTTCCTTTTCCTTTTCTTTCAAGGATGCTTCTGCCTCACGTTTTGCTTTGTTTTTCTCCCACTCAGGGTCGAAAATCATGCCTGTGCATAGGCAATGTTTGCGATCGGTGCGGGTCAAAACATCGTAATTTACGCATGATTTACAACCGTTCCAGAAGGCATCGTTTACGGGTAATTCTGAGAAAGTAGTGGGTTCATAGCCTAATTCAGAATTGATTTTCATAACTGCCAATGAAGTCGTGATTCCAATGATTTTGGCATCTGGATAATTCGTCCTTGATAACTCAAAAGCCCTCATTTTCACGGCTTTGGCAATGCCATATTTCCGCCATTCGGGTTTTACGATGAGTCCAGAGTTTGCCACAAATTTTCCGTGTTCCCACGTTTCTACGTAGCAAAAACCGATGAACTGCCCTTCGTTGTCAAGGGCAATGATGGCTTTGCCTTCCTCCATTTTGGCACGTAAATATTCGGACGAACGCTTGGCGATTCCTGTACCTCTTGCTTTGGCGGATTCTTCCATTTCAGCACAAATGGCTTCGGCAAGATGTAAATGTTCAGTCGTGGCGATTTGAACGGTGTAATTTTCGATAAGATTTTCAGAGATTAATGTTTTTCCCACTGTTGAAATTTTGCTAAAAATGTTTTTGATGATGTTGGTAGATGATAAATCGCTACGACTTAACGAATTAAGCCTTAGGAAATGAAAAAACTACACGAAAACGTTTTGAGAAATATTTGCCACGTGGGCAAACGAACAGAATTAGGGTATCAGACCCTACGGAAGAATGTGCACCTAAAAACAGGTGTGGGGATGTATGAATATGATATGAATTTTACTTCGTATGGCATTTTCTGAGACAGATTTTCGACTTTAAGAACGTTGAAATCGAACAATCATGCAAAGTTTAACAAAACAAAAGGAGAGATGCAATATATTTTAAACAAATTATTAAAAAATATTATTCGTAAGTAATATAATTCCTAAATTAATCACTTTGTTACGTAAGCTATAACTCATTAAAAATCAGCAAATTAAGGTTTTCTATCAAAGCGAAAATTTGGATATTCTCATTTTTTTGCTTAAAATTGACTAATATTTCCAATAAATATATTCCTCAATACAAACAAATTGTTTACCTTTAAAAATGTCAATTTCTCCAAAAGTAAATACCAATAAACTCACCGCCGATGACCTTGTTTATGGGTATATGAACGGTATTTTTCCGATGGCAGATACAGACGGAACGCTCTATTGGTATTCACCCGATCCACGTGCTGTAATTCCGATTGCGACCTACAAAACGCCAAAATCACTTCGCCCACTTATCAATAAAAAAACTTTTGAAGTCAGAATAAACACCAATTTTGAGGCAGTCATGCGGAATTGTGCTTCCGCCCGAAAAGGTGACGGTGAAACGTGGATTTCGGAAGAAATTATTGAGGCTTACTGTGAATTGAATCAATCAGGTTTGGCATATTCAGTTGAAACATACTTGGATAATCATTTAGTTGGCGGACTTTATGGCGTGTCAATTGGGGCGGCATTTTTCGGGGAATCTATGTTTTATAAAGTACCCGACGCTTCCAAAGTTGCTTTCCATTATTTAATGAAAATTCTAAATTACCAAAGCTATGAACTCCTTGATACTCAGTTTATTAACGACAATGTAAAACGATTCGGAGCGATTGAAATTCCGAGGGGAGAATACGTAAAATCCTTAAAAACAGCTTTAGAAAAAAGTTGTGCATTCACAATCGAAGCATTAAATATGGAACGCTGATGACGCAGATGTCTTCGCCAACGCTGATTTTCGCAGATTTTTAAGACAAATTCTATGTAATTTTGTAATCATTAGAAAATTCACGCTATCATTCATCGAATTAAATGTCTAAACCAATCATTGTTATAAAATTCGGAACGGCTTCAATTACCCACAAAACGGGCGAACTCAATGAAGAAATTCTACAAGAAATTGCCCGCCAAATATCCATTCTTCACGCTGAATATCAGATAGTTATGGTTTCTTCGGGAGCGGTTGGGGCTGGTCGTGGATTTATTAAAAACTACAAAGGAACCATCTCCGAACGCAAAGCCGCCGCCGCCATTGGCAATCCTCTTTTATTGGCAAAATACACGCAATATTTCTCAAAATACGGAATCACCGTGGCTCAAAGTCTCTGCGAAAGACAGCATTTTGCCAATCGAAATCAATTTTTGCAATTAAAGGAAACTTATCAAGAATTGTGGAAAAATGGCGTAATTCCAATTGCGAATGAGAACGATGTGGTCAGTAATTTAGAACTAAAATTTTCGGATAACGATGAACTCGCCACGTTGATTGCCACGGGTTTTGGGGCAGAAACTTTGCTTTTATGCACCTCCGTTGGGGGACTTTTGGATACAGACAAAAACATTATTCCTCATATTTACAAGGTGGATTCATCGGTTTTAGCGTTAGCAAATGATGATAAATCTTCATTGGGTTTGGGTGGTATGATTTCCAAATTAACTTACACACAACTCGCCACACGGATGGGTACAAGAGTGGTAATTTTTGGTATGAAAACCGAAGATGGAATTTTACAAGCCATTGATAATCAGAATGGTACCGTATTCGCTCCGCAAGAAGTGGCTTTGAATGCTCGACAAAAATGGTTAGCTTCTGGCAGTTTAATTGCTGGAAAAGTGCAGGTGGATTTAGGAGCAGTTAAGGCTTTGGAAAACCGTAAAAGTCTCTTGGCAGTCGGTATCAAAAAAGTGATTGGCAATTTTGAAAAAGGAGAAGTTTTTGAGGTTTTGGATGAAAAGAAAAATGTGATTGCTATTGCCAAAGCCAAAGAAAATTCGGTGATAATTTCTGAGAATTTGAAAACACAAAATTTTGAGGTGGCAAATGCGGATGAGATTGTGGTACTATAACATTCGTAATTTTACGATTTGTTAATAACTGTGATGAATAATTGAGAACAATACAGTGACTAAACCCAGACCAAAAACTTTTATAAAATCTCAGTCCATTTTTTTTAGGTAATAAGATATTGACTACTTTTAATGAAATAAAGGGGAACAAATCATCAAACGCCGTTCAAATTATTTATTATGAAAAATATTTTTATCCTTATTATCATAAATCTTAGCATTTTGTCCTGCAAAGGTCCAACGCCTGAGCCTGGTTCCGAACAGATTAAAAGTCCAGACGGTGCATTGATTATTAAATTTACCGACGATAAATTAGAAGCAAATCCCAGTATCACGCTTTCTAATAATGATGTGATTGCGATTTCTTATACTATTAAAAAGAGTTTGGATGGTACCCGTCCAGTTAAGATGGCTGTTTTTGTTACAGAATCGCCCGAAACGAGAGGAATTTTGCTGTTAGATAATGTTAAATTGAAAGATGTAGATGAGCAAACCAAAAGTTTAGAATTGAGTTTGCCCGAGGTGGGTGTGGAAATTTTTAGAAATTTTTACATTGATATTACTGACAGTAAAGGGAAAATATCTCGAAAAAATGTACGAATATTACCAACTGGAGCAGAACAAATTATCTCTTGGTCAAACATAAATTTGGGTGTTCAAGCCAGTAATACAAATCCAAGATTTTCATCAGCAACGGGTGATGTTTATTCAACTTGTGATTTAGATTCTAATCTCAATTTTGTGGATATTACCTACGCAAATATTGGTTCTCCATCCATCAAACCTACTTTTTTATCAAATCCTCGCAGGGTTGCTTTGGGCTTGGGCGTAACGGTGAGTGATAAAATCTGCACGAATGTTTCAGTGGTTGGTGGCACTCCGACTTTCTACGCTCCTATCAACGTACCAATCGAATTTGGAACAGTTAATGACTTGTTTTTGAAAGGTATAGCCGTTCCAACCACCACTCAAGATATTGTAATCGAAGCAGGAAAAATTTATATGTTTCAAAATACGAGGATAACAAAAGATTGGAAAACTGTAACTCGCAAAGGGGTTATAAAGATAAATTCTATCAATAATTTCACCTCCCCAACCGTTGGAACAATTGCTGCTGGATTAGTGAATTTTGATGTAAAAGTGCAACGGTGATTATCTTACCGAAATAACATAAATGTACCTTTATATTGAAATTCTGGACGGTCGGGAAAGGGATTGATTTTATAAACATACATACCCTCGGGCAAAGTTTTATTGCTGTCTGTTCCATCAAAAGGGGAATAATTGCCTTTTGAATAGAAAACTATATTTCCCCAACGATTAAAAATTTGCACTTCTGGATTTGGATATACTTCCAACCCCTTCAACTCCCAAAGGTCATTTGTACCGTCTGAATTTGGGGTAAATGCCGTGGGAATATAGACGGGTTGATATACTACAATATTTACTTTTCCCTCACCTGAACAACCATTACTCGAAGTGACTTTAACTATATATTCTTGCGTTTGAGCAGGGCTTGCCACTGGATTTGCAAGGGCTGGATTGTCCAAGCCAGTTGCAGGCGACCAAATATAAGTAGTCCCTCCTTCCACTGTCCCTTTCAAGGTTACGCTGTTGCCTTTTCCTAATAAAATATCGGGTCCTAAATCTGGTTTTGGGAAATCTTGAATCATTATTTCCTGCTCTGCTGAACCTTGCAAACAAGGCAAGGAACCATTTAATACATATGCAACTTTGTGCTTTCCGAAACCCAATTTTTTATAATCGAAAGTGGTCGCAAAAACACCATCAATTGTGAATGCACCACCCGAAGGAGTACCTTTTAAAGGAACAACTGGATATTCAGTTCCGCAAACAGATGGGATTAAATCAATAGAAACAGAAGAAGCAGCAAAAAATTCAATATTCACATCGGGCGAAGTGGCTTGGCAAAGCGTTTCTTTTTCAACAACTGCAACGTTGAATTTTCCGCCCAAACCAATGTCTAATTTTGATAATGCACCAACTGGTGTTGCACCACTATTTTTATACCAGGCATAGTTTTTCATATCTGGCAAGACTGAAAGTGTGGCAATATCGCCTACGCAAAATTGGGCTTTGCCAGTGTTTGTTGTAATAATTGGTTTTAAATCTGAAACAGAAATAATGCGTTTATCGGTTATGCTTGGGCAACTTCCATTTTGGGCAATTTCATAAGTAATTTCATGTTTTCCTACACCCGCAACGGAAGGACTGAAAGTACCTGCTCCCGCATCTGTGATTCCTTTTCCTTTAAATCTGCCTCCTGTTGGTGTAACGGTGAGGTTTGTTGGAGCAACCGATAGATTGCAAAATGGAGAGACTGAATCAATTTTTACAATAACTGTTGAAGTATAGTCCAGATTAAAAGTGGCTGACTTGGCAGCACAACCGTTACTCGTAGGGCTTTGATCCACTAAGGTAACATCATATTTACCAGCCTTTTTGGCTATTATTTGCACAGTTTGGGGTATAGAAAGTTGAACATCATTATAAGCCCAAAACAGTTGGTAGCCCGTCAAGAAAGTAGTTTTTAAGATGAGAGAATCTCCTTGACAAATTTGATTTACGTTTCTATTTGGAGTGATGATTGGCGTGGGAGGAGCGGGTAATAAAACAATACTTAACTCATTTGAAACTCTTGAAGCCCCTAAATTATCAATCGCTAACAAATGATACCTTCCTGGCTCAGCGGTGCTTAACTTTGAATTATTCTCAAAAGGGACTGCTGACCATGCTGGGCTACGAAAAATTTCCCATTTATAACTCGTTAATGATGCATCATTGGTTGAAATAGTAATTTTACCTCCTGGACAAATACCAGGTCCATCCTGAACGATTACGATTGGTTGAGCAAAAGTCAGCCAAGAGAAACACATCAGAAAAGCAAAAAAAACAAAATTTTTATGGGGTATAATTTTAGGCACAATCCTTATATTTTTCTTTTAAAAACGTATTGTTTTAAGGGTCGGTGGTTAGAAAAATATTCGTAAATATACCAAAATCAACGGTTTTTATCAAATGATATTGTTTGGGTAATTATAAAAAAATAATCCTCAACCAATTGATTGAGGATTGATTTTAGAGGTAACTCAACTCGGATAAACCCATTGCCCTCGATAATCTCTACGCAGTAATTTGTTTGCTTCGGGGTCGTTGAGGATGATTTCTTTTTCGCCGTCCCAATCAATGCTTCTGCCTAATTTCATGGACAGATTGCCCAACAAAGCCACATTTGAAGAACGATGCCCGATTTCAATATCTGAAACTGGCAATTTCCCTGATTTAATGCTACTCAAAAAATCAGCCCAAAGTTCTTTAATATTTTGGTCGTCGGGTTTGTTGAGTTGTGGATTTTCGTGAATAATTGCTTTGTTTTTATTTTCAGGATAAAAAGTCCAACCGTCTTGCCAACCCATGTGGAATGTTCCTTCCGTTCCGTAAAAATAACAACCGATATTGGTTTTCTCGGCTTCGTTTCCTGCAAACATTCGGTGTTCCCATTCGAGGGTGAAATCTTCAAATTTCCAGACTGCCACTTGATGGTCGGGTGAATCGGTATTGTCCTTTTTTATGGCTCTGCCACCCGTTGAGAAGATTTTTTTAGGATATTTTTCTTCCGTCCACCACATTACTTGGTCGAGCCAATGAATACCCCAATCGCCCAATTGACCGTTGGCATAATCCATATATTGTCGGAATCCTTTGGGGTGAATGCCTGCGTTATAGGTATGCAAGGGGGCAGGACCACACCAGAAATCCCAATCCAAACCTTTGGGCGGTTCAACTTCGGGAAGCATCTTTCCAGCATCACCGCCATAATGCACAAATGCCCGAACCATGCCGATTTTGCCCACCTTCCCAGATTTCAAAAACTCCATCCCCGATACGTTATGCGGAGACACTCGCCTGTGCGTTCCCACTTGCACAGTTCGCTCAAATTTGCGAGCAGCATTCACCATCGCTCGACCTTCCATAATGGTATGTCCGACGGGTTTTTCAACGTAAACATTAGCTCCACTTTCGATTGCGGCAATGCAACAGAGGGCGTGCCAATGGTCTGGCGTAGCGACAATAACGATGTCTGGTTTTTCTTTTGCCAACATTTCCCGATAATCACGGTACATTTTGGGTTGGTCGGACGTGAGTTTTCCAACCATCTCACGACATTTTTTGAGTTGGTTTTCGTCCACATCACAAAGGGCAACCACTTTGGATTCTCCCGCTTGGATGGCACACCGCAAAATGTTCAATCCCCACCAACCTGAACCAACCAAAGCGGTTTTATACTGAGCAAAATTATGGCTCAAAGCGGGCAAAATCGGTAAGGCAGAAAATGCCAGACTGGTGGCGGTGGTTTGGATGAAATTACGTCTGTTCATGGATATACGGGGAAAAATATTGAGATTAAATGGTTCATCTAAGATTTACAGAGGACTCTATGATTGCCTTCATCAAATTAGAGGAAATTAAGGTCAATTCCAAGAAAAATCATTTTGCAATCAAAGCAATCTTAATAGTAAATGCTATGAAAGTCTCAATGAAAAACGCCAAAAACTAAAACAAAACATCAGTTACTAAAAACTGTTTTGTGGGTAATTCTCGTCACTGGCAACCTGTTATTAAACGGAGAAGAATCGCCTCAATTATCTCATTGAATGGGTACAGTAGGGTTAAATCCTCTATTGCCAAAGGTTTAATGTGGGATAGTCCATGTATCTATTGTATTTTTACTGAGTATTTCCATTGCGTGATGTTTTATGATTTAGCACCACAAAATTCTCACTTATTTGGGAATACTTTTCAAAGGTTTAAACAACTTCATAATTTCTGACAAAGTATAGTCGTTAGAGTTAAAAGGTATTTTAAAGAAAGAAGTTGGGAATTGGTTTGAAATTAAACTATGATGATCCATGATCTAAAAATAAAACATAATTTGGAGAGTGATGAAGTGCTGAAAAATATTATCACAATCATTCCAGAACCCCAAATCCAAAGCACAAATGATGTTTTTCATGATTTAATTTCATGTATTTTGGAGCAACAAATTCATTATCGTAGTACTAAAAAGATATTCCAAAAAATGTTGGACAAAGCTTCTTTGGAAGTTTTATCACTTGACAACTTTGCTCAATTTGAAGAAAAGGCTTTACAAAATATCAGTCTTTCAATCAACAAATACGAAACGATTGAGAGAACGATTGACTTTTTTAAAACAAACAAAATCGTCTGGCAGGAGTTAGAAAATCAACAAATAATGGCAAAGTTATCTTCAATTAAAGGTATCGGAAAATGGACAATTGATATGATTTTGCTCTATACTTTGCAACGTCCAAACGTGTTCCCACATGATGATTTTCATCTAAAAGAAATCATGGTTAATTTATATAATTTAGATCCAAACGTAAAATTAAAAACTCAAATGATTGATATTTCATCGGGTTGGGGAGAGTGCAACTCTTTGGCTGTTAAGTATTTATTGGCTTGGAAGGAATTTAATAAGAAAAAATAAATGAGTTAACTAAAATCTTTTGGAGACAGTTAGCGGATTGGTCAATTAGAAAAAAAGAGGGTTATACTTTCTGAAAATCGAAGGCAAAATTGATCAAACCTTATTTTTGTTTAATCTTAAAATTCAACCCTAAAACTAAATCCGTGCTTTTCAAAATCTAAGGATTCGTAAAAAGTGTGGGCTTCTTTTCGCCTCAAATTACTGGAAAGCACCAATTTATAACAACCCGCTTCTTGGCATTTTTGCATGGCAAATTCCATCATCATTTTGCCAATGCCTTTTCCTTGTAAATCGGTCTGCACCGCCACATCTTCCACCACGCTCGAAGGTGTGCCTTGGTGGGCTAAATTATCCATAATCAACAAGGCAAATGTTCCTATAACTTCACTCTCATTTTCAGCAATATAGACTTTATAGTTTGGATAAGTTTGCATTTTTCTGAAAAGGATTTCGGCTTGGTCAAGGCTCAAAATTTCTCCTTTATCCAATACGCTTCCGTAGAGTTTTAAGACGTTGTATAAATCTTCTATATGGGCTTCTCGAATATTTATTTCCATTTTAACGTACTGATTATCAGTTAAATATAAATTTTAGGTGCAAAATTACTATTTTATTGATGATTCTAAACGATTAATATTGACTTAATAATTTGATAATCTAAATCCCTTAAAACGATAATGGTTTGATAAAATTGAGGTAAAACTGTGGGCTTACTTTTGCATTTTAAAACCCAAAATTATCAAATATGAGACCTAAATTTTTACTGAAACAGCTTGGCTTTTTGCTCATCATACTCTTCGTGACGTGTAGCAATATATCTGCCCAAGACCTTGTAATTACTGGAAAAGTTACCGAAAAAAATGGTGCTTCGATTCCAGGCGTGAGTATTTTATTGAAAGGCACTAATCGTGGTACAACGACTGACGGAAACGGAGCTTATAAATTGGCATTACCCAATGAAAAAGCGACTCTTGTATTTCGTTACATTGGCTTTACTACGCAAGAAGTGTTGGTTGGAAATCGCACTTCTTTGGATGTTTCGCTTATTGAAGAAACACAGCAACTTAGTGAAATTGTGGTAACGGCTTTGGGTATCAAAAAAGAGACTCGCACGTTGGGATATTCTACCCAAGGCATAAAAGGTGCTGAGTTGGTAAAAGCCCGTGAACCTAACACTATCAACTCATTGGTTGGTAAAATTGCGGGTTTAACGGTTGGTCCTTCGGCTGAATTATTGGGTCGTCCACAAGTGGTTTTGAGAGGTAAAAGTGAATTGCTTTTTGTGGTTGATGGCGTTCCAGTGAACTCTGACACTTGGAATTTGAGTGCCGATGACATTGACACTTATACCGTTTTGAAAGGAGCAAATGCGGCGGCATTATACGGTTTCAGAGGACAAAACGGAGCGATTTTAATTACCACCAAAAAAGGAACGAAAGACAAAAGAGGTTTCTCGGTTGAGTTCAATTCAAGCACGATGGCAGATGCCACTTTCTTGACTTTACCAACCAATCAAGCCGAATATGGACCTGGTTCAAATTATAATTATCGCTTCGGTGATGGTCCTTATGATGATGCAGGAACGGGGGGAACGGATCGTCGTCCGAACGTTTGGGGACCCCGTTTTGAGGGTCAAGATGTGCGTCAATATAATTCGCCCATCGGTGCAGATGGCAAGAGAATCGGAACGCCATTTTTGGCAAAAGGTGTTGATAATTACCAAAAATTTATGGGTACAGGTATTTTATCAACCAATAATATTTCGATTGCTTCTTCTAACGAAAAATCTGATATAAGAATCTCACTTTCACATAGTTATCAGAAAGGAATTGCTCCCAATACGGGTTTGAATATATCAAATTTTAACATTTCGGCGGGTCAAAACTTCTCTTCAAAGTTACGTTTGGAAGGAAATTTAAACTTCAACCGTCAATACACGCCCAACATTCCTGACGTAAGTTATGGTCCCAATAGTTATACTTATTTATTCAAAGTTTATGGTCCACAGCACTACGATATTGACGAAATGAAAGACTACTACCAAAACCCAGGAAAACCAGGGGTTCAGCAGTATTTCTTTGAATATGGACGTAACAATAACCCTTATTTCATTGCCTACGAATGGGAAAGAGGTCATTACAAAACGGATGTATTTGGTCAGGCAAAATTGTCTTATAAAATCACTGATTTCATGAATGTTGCTTTGCGTTCGCAGGTAACTACTTGGAACTCGTTCAGAGATGAAAAATTGCCGTATTCTATGATTATTTACGGTCGTGATTTCAAACAAGGAGACTACCGTGAAGACCGTAGAAATATGTTTGAAAACAATACCGATTTGTTATTGACTTTTGATAAAAAAGTAACACCAGATTTAAACGTCTCTGCCATCGTTGGAGCAAATGCTCGTACTTTTCAATTTAGTTCTTCTTGGGAAAGCACGGATTATTTGATTGTGCCTGGGGTTTATAATTTAAGTAATTCTAAAAACCCAAAATTAGCCTACAATTTCAAGTCTGATATGTCGGTTTATTCGGTTTACGGAAGCGTAGATTTAACCTACAAAAACTACTTGACACTTTCAGCTACGGGTAGAGATGATAAATCTTCAACCCTTCAAAATTCATTCTTTTATCCTTCTGTTTCTTTGAGTACGGTGCTTTCAGATTATATCAATTTTCCTTCGGTATTGTCATTCGCTAAGTTGAGAGGTTCGTATGCCAACGTGAAAGGTGGTTTGACTCGTTCAACAATCGGACCAGCTTGGCAGGCATCTGGACAAGCAAATCCATTGCAATACGGAACTGATTACTCGACTTCTTACGATGGTCCAAGTTATGACAATCAGAACTCGTACAATACCAAACTTTTGTACAATAATACGCCTTCAACGGATTACAGTAGTCAATTAGCCAATTCAGGATTGAAGCCATTTACGGTAACTTCGTATGAGACAGGTTTAGACTTGAAATTCTTAAAAAACCGCTTAGGATTGGAAATGACTTACTTTACAACCGAAGATGGTCCCAGAATTTTGGGCGTACCCGTGGCAAGTTCAACGGGATATAGAAGCCGTTTAGTAAATGATTTAACCACCCAAAGACAAGGTTGGGAAATTGCTCTGACGGGTTCACCCATCAAAAATCCTGATGGTTTCAATTGGGATATTTTGGCGAACTGGTCCACATTTACGGAGAAAATCAAGAAAATTGAAGACCCCGCAAGATTCATCAACGGAGCTTTTGGCGACCATAAATACGTGGAAGGTGAAAGAGTTGATGGCGTGTATGACTACAAATTATACCGTACCAATGAAGGTCAATTAATCCACGTTGGCGGTTTGCCATTATTCAATCCAGGTGGTACGGATGCTAAGAAATTATTAGGATATTACAATCCAGACTGGGTTGGTTCAATCAATAACCGTTTTTCTTACAAAAATTTAACGTTCAGTTTCCAGTTTGACGGACGTTTTGGTGGCATTATTTACGACGAAATCTCGGGCGACCAATACCAATCTGGTACCAGCGAAGCATCCGTTACGGGCGATTATGGGATTGCCAGAAGAGCCGAGTGGGAAAGTTTCAAAACAACTGGAACTATCAAACCTTCTTACGTAGGTCCAGGCGTAAGCATTTCAGCGGGTTCGCCAAAATTTGATGCCGCTGGAAATATTACCAATTATTCAGAATTGACTTTTATTCCCAACGCAACGAATGTGAGAGTTCAAAATTATTTGCAATTTCTTCAAGGGAAAGAGCCTTTGTATGTGTCAAGAACCTTTGCCAAGTTGAGAGAAGTAGTAATTGGCTATAAATTACCCGCTTCATTATTGGGCAAATCGGTATTCAAACAAGCGTCTATTTCGGTAGTGGGTAGAAACCTCCTGTATTTTGCTGGAAGTAGTGCTTTTGACTTAGACCAATTTGCAGGTAGCACCGTTGGACCTCCTTTACAAACCGCCACCACTCGTCGTTTTGGGGTAAATATTAATTTGGTATTTTAAGAATTGTAAGTCTAAAATTGACACAGCCATTATGGCACAGAGTTATTTGAAAAAATTTGATACTTAGTACACTGTTTAATAAGTTTTCTGGGGAACTTCCCGAAAGTAGAAATAACTTTCGGGAAGTGAAGTAGGCGTTTCGCACTTCTCGAAAGTTCTTTCTACTTTCGAGGTACTGTGTTAAAAACAAACTTTAAAGGTTAAAATATTTTTATTATTTTTGTCAAATCTAAGCAAGTCATAAATTGGCTATGCAGTTTAGGCAGGACAAATTTCAGTTATTTCAATAACGATATTTTGATTCTGCCTAATTTTTTTAGTCTCATTTTCTGGTTGTTTTGTTTGTTGGTATTTTTCATCATACGGCACATTATTTTTGAAAAGTGTATAAATTAGGACTAATAAACGTCTTTGAATAGCGACTGCACCTTTCATTTTTATGGTTGTTTTTTCTGCGATTTTGGTATAAATAGCTTTGTGTTTAGGGTCATGCTGTGCGGCACTTACGGCAGGGAAATAAAGGGCTTTTCTAATGCGTTTGTTTCCGTTTTTGGATATTTTTGTTTTACCATTAAGTGAAGTACCTGATTGATTTCTCACCACATCATAGCCAGCGTAACTTACCAATGCCTTGTGGGATGGGGTGAGTGCAAAGCCATTTGTTTCAGCAATAATCGTAATAGCTGTGATAAAACTAACCCCTTTGATGGTACAGACATTATCAATTTTTTGTTTCAATAAAGGGTCTGCCACTGTACTTGTTTTGATTTCTTTTTCGATTTCAAGTAATTGTTGTTTGATAAAATCAATCCTTTTTTGGAGTCGTTCAAGGATATTTTTAGGTGGATTTTTTCCATGTAGTAATGCGTGCATTTGATTTTTAATGCTCTTATTTTCGTTCATTAAATCTTCTCTTTCACGTACTAATAGCTTGATTTCACGCATATTTGCACTGGCAGGATTCCATATTTTAAGTTTCCGTTCCAGTCCCATTTGTGCGATAACTTTGGCATCTGATTCGTCAGTTTTGGTTTTCACATTCAGCGAAAGTGCATAATGCTTTACTTGTTTTGCCAGTTGAACGCTTACAGCCAAACCTTGTTCAAAAAGATGGTAAGCCAAGGACTCATAATAGATACCAGTTGCTTCCATTGTAAAGCTCAAAAGCAGCTCAGGTTTAGAAAATGATTTTGCCCATGCTTGTAGTTTTTCAAAACCACCAAGGGTATTTTCAAATTTTTTAGTACTGACCAATTGTATAGACAAATCCGATTTTTGAAAACCGATGCAAGCCATAAAAGAGTCTTTACTGATGTCAATACCTACGTGCTGACGGGTAATGTTTAAGGTTGAGTTCATATTCTTTTGAAAGGATAGGGAACAAAAACTGTTCTCGTTGATACAGACTCATTTCCATCGTGGAAAGGTCTTTTGTACTGTTCTGAATTTATTAGAACGCTGAAAAGGGGATGCTCTCGAAAACTGCATACCAAAAGCGGTTGCTTCGAAGTTCAAAGTCTCTCCTTTTCATTATTCTAAGTTCAGTTTTTACCCTTTATTTTCAAAATATTTTTTCTCACAAACATACGAGAAGTATAAAACGCCGATTTCACTTCCCGAAAGTTATTTCTACTTTCGGGAAGTTCGCCAGTCAAAGATTTTAGAATAAAAATTATTCAGAAAACTTATTAAACAGTGTACTAAAATTCTAAAAATCATGCTCAGATACATTTTTATTGTGCTACTTTTTCTTCACGGAATCGTTCATTTGTTGGGCTTCCTATCGGCTTTCGGAAATAAAGGGTTCTTTCCCTTAGCAAAAGAAATTTCTAAACCTGTGGGTTCTTTATGGTTGTTGGTAACAATCTTGTTTGTTATGACAATCTTATTGTATGTATTCAAAAACAGCACGTGGGTTTATCTGTCAATCATTACGGTTATCATCTCACAGATTTTAATCCTAATGAATTGGCAGGATGCTAAATTTGGTACAATTCCGAATATTATGATATTGATAGTTGCCGTGGTTGGAATTTTTGAGGTCAATTTCAGAAATTCGTATAGAAAAGAGGTGTCGCAAGGTCTTGAACAAAATGGATTCACAACTGAAAGCATACTTCAAGAAATTGATTTGTTGCACCTCCCACAGCCCGTACAAAAATATCTTCGCTTTGTGGGTTGCGTAGGCAAGCCGAAAATCAGTAATTTCAAAATAGAATTTTCTGGGAAAATCAGAGGGGATGCCAAGGCGGATTGGATGGTTTTGACCTCCGAGCAATATAATTTTATCAAAACCCCCACCAGGTTATTTTTCTTGGATGCTACCATGAAAAAAATGCCAGTGGCTGGTTTTCATAGTTTCAAAAATGGAATAGCTTTTATGGATATACGTCTGTTTTCAATATTTAAGGTTCAATATCAATCAGGAAAAGAAATGGGAATTTCAGAAACTGTTACTTTTTTTAACGATATGTGTTGTATGGCTCCCGCAACGCTGATTGATAAAAGAATAAAGTGGGTAATAGTAAATGAAGATAAAGTGAAGGCTTCGTTTACCAATAATGGCATCACAATTTTTGCGTGGCTTTATTTTAATGAAAAAGGAGAATTAGTAAACTTTACGTCCGAAGATAGATATGCAATTCGTGAAAATCTTCCTTTGAAACAATATAAATGGAGTACGCCTTTGAGGGATTACAAAAACGTAAATGGCTATCAATTAGCAAGTTATGCCGAAGCCATTTATAGTTATCCAGAGGGAGATTTCACGTATGCGACCTTTAATCTGAAAGACGTGGTTTATAATTGTACTGACTGATAACGCTACCTATAATTCAAATCAATGTTGCGTTCCAGCTTGATAATATGCAATAAATTCAAGAGTGAAATAATGGGATAAGTTGGGTCGAATTCATGCCATTTTATGCCAAAAATAACCAGTTTAAACTTTTCGCTTAAACTGGTTAAATGGAAGTGTTTTAGAAAATATTTTATTGGTATTTAACCTTGTACTAATAGACAGAGTGAATCCTCCAAAGCCTCAATGGAATGGCTTTCACGGACGGGTATTTGAAAATCATCATATTCATAAATGGTTGTGATGGAATCTTGTGTATGATAATTTACTTTTCCCTTCATGACCGTGATGGTGGCGGGGAGATGCGTTTGATGTTCTTTCAAAATCATATCTTTTTTGAAAGCCATTACCACCACTTTAAACATATCTCCTTTGTGTAGAACCTTGACAACAGGGTTAGTCTTGGACTCCACCTCTGTTACGATTTCTTGTATGACCATGATTTTACAAGTATTTAGATAAAAATTGGTAAAACTCTTTCTTCGTTTCCCTAAAATCACGAGCGGTAAATTCCATCAAATCTTCGATTTTGCCGTCCATTTCAATCATTTTTACGTTGATATACTTTGGTTTTTGGGCAGCTTTGTTCAAGATTGATTCTTCCTTTAATTTCACGTCATGCAGTAATTCATCAAAATGATTACTCATAATGTAAAATTTGTTTTCAAAATGATCAACTTTGGCAAGAATATCTTTTGAAGTATAATCCTTGGCAATTTCCCCTAATTGCCTTTTAAAGAAAGGGATTTCTGATTTATAGAACGTCAGTTCTCTTGTCCAGTCTTTACACATAGCGTGTATATGTGAAATGGTATCTTTCATAATTGTCAATTGTTTTATTTTCTAAAAGTTAACATGGGTAGTTTAGCCTGCTGTACAAAATGTTTGGTAATACTGGTTTCAAATATTTTCTCAAAAACCGATTTTTCGTGAATTGCCAAGGAAAGTACATCAGGTTTGTAAAGATTAATATATGATTCTAAGCCTTCGATAATATCGGTGTTGTTGATATTTCTTACAAATATATTTTGGTCACTAAATTCTTCGTTTAGTTGCCCCACCAATTCTTTCACTTTATGACCTGATTTTCTGTCTAAAAAATCGTGAATATGAATGACTTTGCACGTAACCTCCAAGGGTTCAAGTAATTGAGTAACTTTTAGTGTTGCCAAGAACTCATCTTCCTTAAAATCGGCGGCATACATAATTTTATGCGGAAACTTAGCTTCTATATTATCAGGAATTATCCAGACAGGGCATTCCGATTTTTTCATAACTCGCTGTGCATTAGTACCCAGCCATTTTGTAAGAACATTAGATGCTCCTTTCGTCCCCATTACAATAAAAGTGGCATTAATTTTCATAGCTTTTTCAACAATTATTTCAGCGATTGAACTGCCGAACTCAACGCATTGGCAGATTCTATCGGGGCATAGAAGGGTTTTTTCGATAAAAATTTTGGTGAATTTTTTCAAATTTTCTTCCGATTCCCTTTTGGTTGGAGCAATTTCACGTATCTGTTCCAACTCAGTTTTGCCTTTGAGCGATAATGGAGAATGTACGTGCAAGATTACGACTCTGGCATTCATACTTCTCGCTAACATTCCTGCGTATAAAGCGGCGTGTTCAGCATTTTTGCTAAAATCCGTCGGAAAAAGTATCGTTTTCATATCCTTGACTTTTGAAGATTTGTGAATGCAATCTTTCCTGTGAAATTAGACTTCTCTGAATACTCGGGAAGGATTTTCTTGCTCCGTTTTACACGGTTAAAATTATTTTTAAAACCTTTTCATGTTTCGCATTTTCCAACACTTTGTATGCCTCCATGATTTGGTTTAAATTGAAAAGATGAGAAATCAACTTTGTTGGGTCGAGTTTATTAGCAACTACACTTTTTATCAAAACGGGGATTGAAGAAGTATCAACAATGTGGGTAGTGAGCGTGATATTTTTGGAAAATAAATGCTCCAAATGCAAATCTACTCCTTTGCCGTGAATGCCAATATTGGCAATATGACCTCCCACAGCCACAATTTCACCAGCCAAGCTAAAAGTGGTGGGCATACCTGCCGCCTCAATGACGGTTTGAACGCCCTTGCCCTTGGTTAAATCCAAAACACTTTTTACGGCGTATTCGTGACTAATATTCACGACATGATTTGCACCCAATTCTAAGGCTTCACGGAGTCTATTATCGTCAAAATCTATCATAATGATTTGGGCAGGACTATACATCTGAGCCGTCAATAAAGCCGCCATGCCGATTGGACCCGCCCCGATAATGGCAACCGAGTCGCCTACGCCTATTTTCCCACATAACACGCCACACTCATACGCAGTAGGTACTACGTTGCTCAACATCACAAAAGCCTCTGGGTCAGCGTCTTCGGGAATGTGATAAAGACTATTATCGGCAAACGGAATTCTGACATATTCAGCCTGAGTGCCATCAATGACGTTGCCTAAGAGCCAACCCCCTTTTTCACAGTGCGAATACATTTGCTTTTTGCAGTTTTCACATTTACCACAAGAAGTGACGGAAGAAATCAGCACAGAATCATTTGTTTTGAAGTTTTTTACCTCCGAACCTACGGCTTCAATTATACCCACACCTTCATGACCAATGGTTCTGCCTTCTGAAATCACGGGAACGCTATCATTTATCAGATGCAAATCATTAATGTCAATAGCGGTTTTGAGAATCTTGACGATGGCATCTGTATGATGTTCGATGGTAGGTTTAGGTCTCTCTTCCCAAGATTTTTGACCAGGACTATGATAAACTAATGCTTTCATGTTGTGTAAAGATTTATTTTTTGAAAATGAGCATGGGTAATTTTGCTTCTTGAACAAAGTGTTTAGTAATACTTGGTTCAAAAAGTTTACTTATAAATGATTTTTCGTGATAAGCAAAAGCCAGTAGATTGGGTTTACTTTTTTTAATATGTGCCTCTAATCCCGCAATGACTCCCTCCGAATTGATATTTTGAAATGATACGTTTTCTGTTTCAAACTCATCATTTAAACGATAGACTAATTCACCTTCACCCGAATAAATTGCTAAAAAATCATTGATGTGAACCACATTGCAATTAGCCCCGAAAGGTTGGACAGAATATAATACTTTTTGAGTGGCTAATATTTCATCTTCCTCAAAATCAGCCGCATAAATGACATTTTCGGGGTATTCTAATTTGGCTTTTAAGGGAACAATCCAAACGGGGCATTTGGCTTCTTTCATCACTTTTTGAGCGTTTGTACCGAGCCATCTATCCAGAAAATTTGAAGCCCCTTTTGTTCCCATCACAATCATATCTACATTCATATCTTCTGCTACTTCCAGAATCTTGTCGGCAGCAAAACCATACTCAATTTTTGTCGAAACTGTTTCTTTTGGCAAAGAGGTACGTTCAATGAATTTATTTCTGAACTCTTCTAATTCTTTGGATAAAGATTTTCTATAACTATCAATGGCAAAACGAGCATTATACGAAGTATGAGTAGCAGGCACCATGGGAATAGAAAAAGCGTGTAGCAAAATCACCCTTGCTTCTAATTTCTTCGCTAACATTCCTGCGTATTCAGCCGCATGAAAGGCATTTTTACTAAAATCGGTCGGAAAAAGAATCGTTTTCATGATGATAATGGATTGAGGATGAAGGTTTTATTTCTTGAAAGTCAAAATCGGCAAATTGGCTTCTTGAACGAAATGTTTGGTAACACTTGTATCAAAAATTCTCTCGAATAACGATTTTTCGTGAATTGCCAACACCAAAACATCGGGCTTATTGGTGTGGATATAGGTTTCTAAACCTTCAATTATCCCTGCACGGTTGAGTGTTTTCAAGGAAATTTCATCTTTCTCAAATTCGTCATGTAGCTGATTTTCAGTAGCTTCTATTTTATGTCCCACATTTGGCTCAAAATAATCATGAATATGTACCACCTTACATTTTGCTCCAAAAGGCTCTGCCATTGCCATAATTTTGTGGGTTGCCAGAAGCTCATCTTCTTTGAAATCAGCCGCATATAAAAAATGCTGTGGATAACGATTAGAGGCTTTTTGAGGGACAATCCAAACGGGGCAATCGGCTTGCTTCATTACTTTTTGGGCATTTGTGCCAAGCCATCTATCCCAAAAATCAGTTGCCCCTTTTGTTCCCATCACAATCACTTCGGCATCAATAACACGAGCAATATCCACAATTTTATCCGCCACGAATCCGTATTCGACTCGTGAAGAAACTCTGTCGGGTTGTAAACCAGTATTTTTCAAGAATACTTTGGTGAACTCTTCCAGATTGTGTTGAGCTTCATTTTTATTGATCGCAATAAAATTCTCAATTTCATTAGGTAGTTGGTATTCAGAAATCGTAGGAACGGTATAGACGTTCAACAGAACGACATTAGCGTTCATGCGTTTGGCAATCATACCCGCATATTCAGATGCGTGGATAGCGTTATTGCTAAAATCAGTTGGAAAAAGAATCGTTTTCATATCTTGAATTATTAAAATTTATGAAACAAATTTCTCTACAAAAACCGATGGCTTGCATGACAAAATGTAGTAGAAAACATGATTTTTATCAGTAAAATCAGTAACATTGCTCATCTCAATTATAATTTTTTAGATAGAATTTTGAAGTAAATAATACAGAATATGACAACACTCGCCACCGAAACACTTTGCTATCATTGCGGTTTAGAATGTCCAGATGAACATATCCACCTCGAAGAAAAATTCTTTTGTTGTGAAGGTTGCAAAACGGTTTATCAGGTTTTGGAACAAAATAACCTTTGTCAATATTATGACCTTGAAAAAATGGCGGGTAATACCCCACAAATAAAGGCTTTTGATTATTTGGATAACCCTTCCATCGTGAACGAATTGCTTGATTTTCAGAATGATAGTATTTCAAAAGCAACTTTTTTTATTCCTTCTATTCATTGTAGTTCATGTTTGTATTTACTCGAAAATTTATACCGTTTGCATTCCGCCGTGGAACGTTCGCAAGTCGATTTTTTGAAAAAACAAATAGTTATTACTTTCAACCATCACAACATTACGTTCCGCCAAGTAGCCGAACTCCTGACTTCTCTGGGCTACGAGCCTATGATTTCGCAAAGTGATTTAATCAAAGAAAGACAAAAACCCAACAATCGTAAATTACTTACGCAACTGGGCGTAGCGGGCTTTTGTGCGGGTAATATCATGTTGTTTAGTTTTCCAGAATATTTAGGTTTATCGGAAGGTATTTACAAAAAACTCTTTGGATACCTAAACATCATTTTGGCTATTCCCGTGGTATTTTATTCAGCTTCTGATTATTTTGATTCAGTTTTTAAAAGCCTTAAAAAAAGAATCATCAACATCGACTTTCCGATACTATTGAGCATTTTAGTTGCCTTTTTTGTAGGAACTTATCAAGTAATTTTCAAGAACGGAGCAGGGTATTTTGATTCCTTGACGGGCTTGATATTCTTCTTATTAATCGGCAAATGGTTTCAGGCAAAAACCTACGACTTTCTATCTTTTGAGCGAGACTATAAATCTTATTTCCCAATTTCGGTAACTCGCTTTTTCTTTAACAAAGAAGAATCTATTCCGATAAATGAATTGAAAAAAGGCGATAAGATTTTAGTAAGAAATGGCGAGTTAATACCTGCCGATTCTATGTTGTATAAAGGCACAGCCAAAATTGATTACAGTTTCGTAACGGGCGAATCTGCCCCTGAGCATAAAAAATTAGGTGATTTGCTCTATGCGGGTGGGCGACAGATAGGAGGTACGATAGAAATGGAAGTATTGAAAGAAGTCTCCCAAAGTTATTTGACCCAACTTTGGAACAATGATACTTTCGTGAAAAATCAGGCAAGTCGTATCAAGATTTTTTCAAATGTTGTGGGTAAACATTTCACGATTGGCGTATTGACTTTGGCGTTTTCGGTGGCTTTATATTGGTATTTTGTCGATTCATCAAGAATTGTCACTGCTTTGGTTTCGGTTTTAATTATTGCTTGCCCTTGTACTTTATCGCTTAGTTATCCTTTTGCATTGGGCAATGGTTTGAGGATTTTAAGCAAACATAATTTTTACTTAAAAAATGGTGAGGTAATAGAACAAATGGCAAATTGTGATACAATCGTTTTTGATAAAACAGGCACAATTACCAAGCCCGCAGAAACTTTATCAGCTTTTAAAGGGAATCGACAACTTTCTACTTTTGAAGAACAATTAGTGGCAGCATTAGTCGGTAATTCTAATCACCCTATTTCTACAAAAATCAAACAATTATTGCTTGATTGTCAAGACATTATAATCAATGATTTCAAAGAAGTAACAGGTAAAGGAATAGAAGGAAATGTTGATGGATTGGTGATAAAATTAGGGTCAAAAAATTGGGTTTTAAGGGCTGAAAAAATAGGAAATGAAGTTCCGAAGAACGCATCTATGGCACATTTAGCCATCAATAATCAGTATTTGGGCTATTTTGAAATCACGAATAATTATCGAGAAGGAATTGAAGCAACGATTCAGCAATTGACCCAACATTATGATACTTATTTGCTTTCGGGCGATAATGATGCGGAAAGAAATAGGTTAGAAAAACTGTTTTGTATCAAGAATAATATGGTATTCAATTGTAGTCCCCAAGATAAATTAACGTTCATCAAAAACCTCCAAAATGAAGGCAAAAAAGTAATTATGGTTGGTGATGGTTTGAATGATGCAGGGGCATTGAAACAAGCTGATGTGGGCATCGCTATTACTGAAAATACCCTTAATTTTACGCCCATGAGCGATGCTATTTTGAAGGCTGATGAATTGAAAAATCTACCTAATTATTTGAATTACAGCGATTTTGGATTGAAAATCATCAAATTTAGTTATGTGTTTTCGTTGCTTTATAATTGTATCGGACTGAGCTTTGCCATTCAAGGAAATTTATCACCCATTGTAGCCGCAATTTTGATGCCTCTCAATTCTATTACTTTGGTAGGAATTGCATCTTTGGGTATGATTTGGAGAGGGAGAAAATTGGAAAACATAAACAACGGAAAGCATGAAAATAGCCTTTTTTAGTACCAAATCTTACGATAAATTTTATTTTGAGAAATATAGTTCCACGAGTAATTATACATTCTCTTATTTTGAAACAGCCCTCAACGCTGATACCGCCAATTTGACCATCGGATATGATGCAGTTTGTGTATTTGTCAATGATAAAATTGATGAAAAAACGATTGAAATTTTATCCAAAAATGAAGTAAAACTCATCGCTCTCCGTTGTGCTGGATTTAATAATATTGACCTTAAAGCCACCCAAGCCCACGGAATAAAGGTGGTACGTGTACCTGCGTATTCGCCCCAGTCGGTGGCTGAACACGCCGTAGCCTTGATTTTGACTTTAAACCGCAAAACGCACAAAGTTTATAATCGTGTGCGAGAAGGGAATTTTTCGCTCGAAAACATGACGGGTTTCAATCTTTTTGGTAAAACTGTTGGCGTTGTTGGTACGGGTAAAATCGGAGAGGCATTTGCAAACATAATGCTTGGATTTGGTTGTAAAGTAATTGCTTTTGACATTCAAAAATCAGAAGAATTAATCGCCAAAGGCGTTGAATATCAATCGTTTGACTATCTTTTGAGTAATGCAGATATTATTTCATTGCACTGTCCGCTCAACGAAAGTACATACCATATTTTTGATGAAAGTGCTTTTGCAAAACTCAAAACAGGTGTGATGCTCATCAACACCAGTAGGGGAGCTTTGATAAAAACCGAAGACGTAATTAAAGCATTAAAAAACCGAAAAATTGGATATTTAGGGATTGATGTTTACGAGCAAGAAGATAAACTGTTTTTCAAGGATTTATCAGAAAGTATCATTCAAGATGATTTGATTCAAAGATTGGTTTCTTTTCCGAATGTATTGGTAACGCCCCATCAAGGGTTTTTTACGGAAGAAGCACTCACGCAAATTGCTGTTACTACGCTCAAAAATATTACTGAATTTCATGAAAATTTGAGTTTGACGAATGAGGTGAGGGTGTAATTCTACCCCCTCAAATCCGCCAATTTTCGCTCATCAATAACCCGTATTTCACTACCATTTACCTCTATTAATTTCTCTGCTTTAAAATCGCTCAAGGTTCTTATCAGAGATTCAGTGGCTGTGCCAACTACTGCCGCTAAATCGTCCCGTGATATTTTCATGGCAAACTTATCATCACCTTCAATTTTGTATTTTTTTGAAAGCATAATCAAAGCATCCGCCGTTCTTTTACGGATAGAATTATACGCCATTTGGGTTAGCTGTTTTTCTTTTTCCTGAATATCATTGGCTAACATTTTTAAAAACTGATTGCTAACTGTCTGATTTCGAGTGATTAACTCCAAAAAGTCATGTTTCGGAATACCGATAATCTCACTATCTTCCAGAGCTTCGGCGGACTCTCGATATTCAGTATTTTCAATAATCGAAATATGTCCAAAGAAATCACCAGAATTGTACAATCCCGTGATGAAATCTTTACCATCACGGTTAGATTGATAGCTTTTTACCTTACCCGATTTCAAAAAAAAGAAACGAATTGGCTCATCTCCCTCCGAATAAATCAGTTGTTTTTTCTTGATATTATTAACTTTTCTATCCGTTGAAAGTGATGATAAATCAAGATGCTGAGTGGCTTTCTGATACAATTTATCAAGGCTTTCTTGGGTGTTTTTGAATGACTTAGAAAGGGTTTCTATTTTTTTCAAACGGCTTTCAATGGCTTTCAATAACTCAATTTCTTGAAATGGCTTAGTCAGATAGTCATCAGCTCCCATATCCATCCCTTTACGTAGGTCTGAGCGTTCCATTTTTGCCGTTAAGAAAATGAAGGGAATATTCTGTAAGTCAGGATTTTGGCTAAAAATATGCAACACTCCGTAGCCGTCCAACACGGGCATCATAATATCACAAACCACTAAATCGGGCTTGTTTTGATGAGCAATTTCGACGCCTATTTTTCCATTTTCAGCCGTTAGAACCTTGTAATTCGCCAATTCCAAAATCTCAGCGGTTGTTTCTCTGATGTCATCGCTGTCTTCAATTAATAAGATTGTTTTCATAGTAATTAAAGTTTTATAGTAACAGTAAAAGTTGTTCCTACGTTGAGGGTACTTTCAACTGATACTTTTCCATTGAGTAATTCGGCATAACGTGCCACAATGTGTAGCCCCAGTCCAGTACCTTGAATATTGGTTACGTTTGCCCCCCTGAAAAAACGGTCGAAAAGATGCTTTTGGTCTTCAACAGAAATGCCAATTCCTTCGTCTGACACTTTCAACGTAAACATATCTGTCTGATTATCAATGGATAATAAAATTTTCGAGTTTTCGGGTGAAAATTTTAAAGCATTTGAGCAAAGATTGATAATGATTTTTCTTAACAATGATTTATCAAGTAAAACCTCACTATTTCCATCAATTTTTAGGTTTATTGATTGCCCTTTTTTGGTAATACTTTTCAAATCTAAAATACTTTCTTCTACCAAATCATGTATTTTGAACGTACTCTTTGTCTTTTCAATGCTTCCTTCCTCTAATTTTCCTACGGATAAAAACTCTTCCAATATATCGGTTAAATTACCAACGGCAACTTTGATTTTGTTCGTATGGCGTTCTCGCTTGTCTTGCTCTTCGGTTTTGGCGTATTTTTCAATTAAAGAAGCAGCAGATTGTATGGTCGTAAGCGGAGTCCTGAACTCATGCGAAGCCATTGAAACAAATCGAGATTTTAGTTCGCCCAATTCTTTTTCTCGGTTCAATGCCTTTTGTAACTCATTTTTTGAATTTTCTAATCGTTTTAATGTTTCCACCAAAGCGTTGGTTCGGTTGATGACCTCCCTTTCTAAATTCTCGTTCAATTTTTCAATTTCAATTTTTCTATTTAGTAAATCATTTATCGCTTTTTTCTTGAAAGTCATATCGTTGATGAATGAAATATAGTAAGGAATTTCACCAGATTTAAAATGACTTAAACTAATTTCTATCGGAAAGAGCGAACCATCTTTTCGCCTTCCGTTCAAATCTAAACCTATGCCCATTGCTCTGGATTGAGGTTTTTCGGTATATTTGTCGTAGGTTTTTTGATGCTTTTTTCTAACATTCTCTGGAATCAAGATGTCTAATTGTTGTCCCATTAACTCACCCGCATTATACCCAAAAAGAATATCCGCAAAATGATTGGAAAGCACAATTTTGCTCTCACGATTTACCATAATTATTCCAATGGCGGCGTGCATAAAAAGGGCTTCAAAACGAATTTCTCCGTCTAATACTTGCTGTTCTGCAAATTTGCGATTGTCAATATCTTCAATCTTAATAAAATAAAATAACTTATTTTCATGTTTGAATAATGAAATTTGCAGATTGCCCCAAAACTCCCTTAAATGATAAGTCTCGAAAAGGATTTCTTCGCTCCAAAATCCGTTTTTTTTTAACTCATCTTCAAGCTGAATATGATCAATAATTGTTATTTTCTGTTTTCTAAAACCGTGAGGATATTTTTCGGTAAATTCTTCTAAATCAGCTACTTCAAGTAATTTTAACCCAAAACTATCAATAAATATAAACCGTTTTTCAGTTATATCATATACACCCTTAAATCCTGGTGTATTGTCCAACATTGTTTTTAAAAGTATTGCATTAAAAGGAAAATCCATCGTGATGTTTGTAAATTATTGCTTGAATATACACATTTGAGGGAGATTTTTCAATCTTTTTTTATAGAATGGCAAACCGTAATGGTTCGAGAAACAGGAGCTTTTTCAAACTTTGGGCTAAGGTAAGGAATCCCCAGATTCATACCCCTGATGATGAAGAATAATGCTAAAAATAAGGTGTATTTTGGAAGAAGAGTATTAATTTTCTGACGAAAATTTGCAGTAATAAATTTTTGTAAAAAACCCATTGAAAACATCATGGGGGCAGTTCCCAAACCAAAAGAAGCCATAAAAATAGCTCCTTTAATTGGAGTGGTTGTTGCAGACGCTCCCGCCAAAGCGATATACACAAAACCACAAGGCAACAGCCCATTAAGAAGCCCCAAAAGGACGAATCCCAAAGGGGAATTGATTGGAAAAACTTTTCGGAAAGTACCCATCAGTAAATGTGTTATTTTCTGAAACGGACTCCAATCAAAAAGCCTATTGGGAAACATAAAACACATCATTAAAATACCAATCAAAATGGATAATTGCTGTTGAAATCCTGCCACAAACATCGTTTTACCAAAATAGCCAAAAGTAGCTCCCAGAACACTGTACATTAATATTCTTCCCAAATTATAAAGCAATCGACTAATGAAGGCTTGTGTCATTGAAAGTTTTCCCACGGGCAAAGCGAGAGCGATTGGTCCACACATTCCGAGGCAGTGAAAACTACCCACCAAACCCGTCATAAAGGCGACTGAAAAAAGAATATTCATAGGCTTTATTTAATCGTAAATTCGTCTTCAAGATAATATTCCAACGCTCCGTCAGACCATGTGGCTTGCACTTTCCAGTGACCCTTTTTGAGTGCTTCGGTAGAATAATTAAACAGTGAAACCTTGTTAATGGGTACACTAAAATCCAAGGCTTTGTCGGATGGGCGGAAGAAAGTTACTTCTCCTTTACTCACAGGCGTTGGGAATCCAATCCTGAATGCCTGTATTTCGGGTAAGTAGGTCATAATTTTATTGTTTTTGAATATTGATGAATTACTAACTCTATTGATATGCTGTTGATATTCTATTTCTTTTTGATAGTAGTCCTTTCTAACTAAATCTACTTTGGCAGTTGCCATTTTATACGCCATTATGCCTACAAAACTTGCAAATAGTATGAAACACAAAACGATTGATTTTCCCCAGTTCATGGTGTTGTTGTTTAAATTATCGGTCCCTGAAATTTTGTTCTTACTAAATCAATTACTTTCCCATCAGATAACACTTCTATTTCAATTTTTACGGAGCTTTCTTTCAATAAATTTTCTGGAATAAAGACAAAAAATGATGATTCCGCTACCTCACTCGATATCACGTTCATCGCATTACCTACCATCTTTATTTGTCCCTTTCCTCCTTTTAATCTAAATGTTAAGGGCATTTCATCGTAACTTTTATTTACTACCTGAACGTTATACAAATTACTGATAGTATTGTCCTTGTTTTCCTGATACATCAATCCAGGAGCCCGTAGAATGGTGGTTTCGATAATATTTCGAGTAGCTAATAAATATCCCAAAATACTCAATAAAGCCACCAATACCAGTGAATAAGAGGCAATTCGAGCATTGAATTTGAGCTTCTTTTTTTGCTCAATGCCTTCTAATGAAGCGTAACGAATTAGTCCTCGAGGTTCATGGATTTTGTCCATAACTTCATCACAAGCATCAATGCACGCCGTACAGCCTATACATTCCAGTTGCGTGCCATTGCGTATATCAATACCCGTAGGGCAAACTTGCACGCATATTTTACAGTCTACACAAGAACCATGAACGGGTTGATTGTTAATTTTAGCAACATCTTTTTCAGTAGATGTTTGATGTTTTCCTCTGATTTCTCCACGAACAAAATCGTATGCTACCACAATAGATTTTTTGTCTAACATTACGCCTTGCAATCGTCCGTAGGGACAAACCACAATACAAACCAATTCACGAAAATGAGCAAACACAAAATAGAACACCGCCGTAAAAAGTAAAATCGCAAATAGCCCCGCCAAATGATTAAAAGGATTATCAAAAATGATAGCGAATAATTCCTTTTTACCGATAATATACGCCAAAAAAACATTAGAAATCAAGAAAGACATTTTGATGAAAATGATGTGTTTAAGGCTTTTTTTGCATATTTTTTCGGTATTCCAAGGCTGTGAATCCAAGCGTTTTTGGGCGTTGTGGTCGCCTTCAATGGCTATTTCTATTTTACGAAAAAGCATTTCCATAAATATCGTTTGTGGGCAAGCCCAACCACACCAAACCCTGCCAAAAATAACAGTAAACAGTATGACAAAAACGATAAAAGTCAGCAAGCCAATTGCCACCAAATGAAAATCTTGCGGGAAAAATGGTACGCCCCAAAATATAAATTTTCGTTCCAAAACATTGAATAAAAACAAAGGATGACCATAAATTTCTATCCAAGGCAAACCCAATAACAGCCCCAACAAAACCCACGAAACGTAGGTACGTAACTTATAAAACTGCCCAATCACTATCCGAGGGTAAATCCAGATTCGTTTACCCGCTTGCGTTACGTTCGACAAATGGTCTCGGTAATTAGTGGTATCTATTTTTGTTGAATTCATAGTATTATTCAAATCTTATTTCACCGCCACTTTTTCACCCTGTGCCTCTTTGGCATTGGCAGGTTTTGTGCCTTGCATGGTGGCAATGTAGCTCACCACGTGCTGTACTTGAATGGGATTCAAGGTTTTTTTCCAGGCAATCATGCCCTTTTCAGCTACACCCTCGGTTATGGTATGAAAAATTTCTTTGGTTGAACCTCCGTGTAGCCAATATTCATCGGTCAGGTTTGGACCAACGCCCCCTTGTCCTTTATCGCCATGACACGCCACACAACTTTGGGTATAAATTTTATTGCCATCTTCCACCGACTTGGCATCGGTCAAGAGCTTAACATTATTTTCATTGACTGAATTGGCAAATTTTTTCATATACGCTTCGTGAGCTTTATCGGCAACGGCAATTTCTTCGGCATATTCGTGAGTCATAATTTGCCCATTGCCAATCACATGGAAATTGACGAGATAAACTACTGAAATTGCGATTGTTCCATAAAAAAGATACATAAACCAAGGAGGCGTAGGATTATCCAATTCTGCAATACCATCGAATTCATGCTTAATCATCAAATCCTTTTCCATCGAAAGGGGCTTCAAACTCCCCAATTTTTGCCAAAAAGTACGATTCTGCATTGCTTGTGTATAGGCTGATTCTTCTTCTATTTGTGGTTTTAGAAGCACCTTAGCCAATTTTTGCAAGGTAAGCATTACCACCAACAAAGCAACAGACATGATGAGTATCGCAAAAATTAGGAAAATTTCAGATAACGATAATCCTGCAATATTGGTTGTTAAAATTTGTTTGCTTGGTAGCATTGCTCCGTTTACGCTGTAAGCTCCCAAGATAAACGGAAGGATTAATATGTTTTTCATTGGTCTGTGTTTTGTTCTTCGTTGAGCGGTAAATGACTCATGTATTTAACATGGTTCTTATCAATAACAAATAGATAAGTACCCACCAAAATAAAGAATACAAAAAATATTAATAAGGAGGTAATCATTGGAATATCAGCTCCTTGTACTTTGTCTAAAAATTGTTTGAACATGGTATTAATGTTTATTATTGTCCTTTTTTGATGTCGGTTCCCAATCGTTGTAAATACGCTATCAGAGCAATTATTTCCCTGTCGTAGGCTACTTTAATCTTTTCTTTTGCTAAATTATCAGCAATTCCTTTTGCTTGATTGGTCAAATCCTCATTGGCATATTTGATGGCAATGTCGTCATAAGGAACGCCTAATGTTTTCATCGCTTTCAATTTATCTTGCGTTTGCGAAGTATTAAGTTTTTGTTCCAAAAGCCACTCGTAGGTTGGCATAATTGACCCAGGCGACATAGAAGTTGGGTCTTTCATGTGTTGATAATGCCAAGAATCGGGATATTTACCACCTTCACGGTGCAAATCGGGACCCGTTCTTTTCGACCCCCACAAGAACGGATGGTCATATACGAACTCCCCAGCTTTGGAATATTCCCCATATCGCTCCGTCTCCGAACGGAACGGACGAATCATTTGACTGTGGCAAGAAACGCAACCTTCACGGATGTATAAATCTCGACCTTCCAATTCCAAAGGCGTATAAGGTTGAACGGCTGCAATAGTTGGAATATTTGACTTAATCATAAACGTAGGAATTATCTCCACGGCTCCACCAATGCCCACCACCACAAACGACCAAAATAATAATTGTAAAGGCTTGCGTTCCACCCATTTGTGCCAATATGAATCAACTCCCTCTGCCACATATACTTTTTCAAGAGCGGGTGCTTGGGCGGGTTCGTTAGCAATCAATTTGCCAATAGCCATCGTTTTGAAAACATTATAAGCCCCTAATAATGCACCAGTTAAGTATAATAATCCTCCCAACGCACGCAACATATACATTGGAATTACCTGCAAGGTTGTTTCCAAGAAACTGGCATATTTCAAGTTTCCTTCGGCGGTAAATTCTTTCCACATCATACCCTGCGTAAATCCAGAAATGTACATGGGTACAGCCCAAAATAAAATGCCTAATGTACCCAACCAAAAGTGGGCGTTCATTAATTTTTTAGAGAAAATCTCTCTGCCGTACATTTTAGGAATCATGTAGTATATTACGGCAAAAGATAGAAAACCATTCCAGCCCAAAGCTCCTACGTGTACGTGAGCAGGAATCCAGTCAGTGTAGTGTGCAATGGCATTAATATTTTTGAAGGATAAAAGAGGACCTTCAAAAGTTGCCATACCGTAGGCGGTTATGCCTACAACCATCATTTTGAGTCGTGGGTCTTCACGAACTTTGTCCCAAGCTCCTCTCAAAGTCAATAATCCGTTTATCATTCCACCCCAAGACGGGGCAATCAACATTACCGAAAATACTGTTCCCAATGATTGAGCCCAATCTGGTAAACTGGTATAAAGTAAGTGGTGAGGACCCGCCCAGATGTATAAAAATATCAATGACCAAAAGTGTAAAATGGATAATTTATAAGAATAAACGGGTCTGTTAGCCATTTTTGGTAAATAATAATACATCAAACCCAAGAAAGGCGTTGTCAGGAAAAAAGCCACTGCATTGTGTCCGTACCACCATTGAACCAAGGCATCTTGCACCCCCGCATACAAGGAATAACTTTTGGTTAAAGAAACAGGGATTGCTAATGAATTGACAATATGAAGCATGGCAACCGTAACAAACGTAGCAATGTAAAACCAAATGGCAACGTACAAATGGCGTTCACGGCGTTTGAAAATTGTGCCAAACATATTGATACCAAAAACTACCCAAATCAAGGTAATGGCAATATCAATGGGCCATTCCAATTCTGCGTATTCTTTGGAGGTACTCATGCCCAAAGGCAATGTGATGGCTGCGGCAACAATAATGAGTTGCCACCCCCAAAAGTGAATTTTGGAAAGCAAATCACTATAAAGTCGTGCCTTACAAAGACGTTGAAGCGAATAATAAATTCCCGCAAAAATGGCATTTCCCACAAAGGCAAAAATCACAGCGTTGGTGTGTAACGCCCGAATACGCCCAAAAGTGAAATATTGCGTAACATTTGCACCAGGCCAAAAAAGTTGCGTGGCAATAAGAACCCCAACCAATAACCCCACAATGGCAAAAATGATGGAAGCCAAAGCAAAGTTTCTGACTATTTTATTGTCGTATTCAAAATGCTCAATTATTGAATTTTGAGAACTTACAGCGGTATTTTCGTAATTTGCTATCATAAAATTAATCTTGGTTTGTTTGGTACAATTTGCTTGTTTTTAGGGCTTTGCAACGACCACATTCTTTGTCGCACTTGCATTTTTTTTGTTCAAAATTGCTCATAGGGTGGGGGTGATTTTTCATGATTTTGTCGTTTTTTTACTTCTCATCTTCCAATAAAATCCTCATAGCTGGCGTGTGTAAGTCATCATTTTGCCCTTTTGACATTGACCACAAGAAAGCTCCCAAAAAACCCAGAGCCATGAGAAGACTTATACCAATCATGAAGAAAATTATTTGCATGGGATGAGTAATTTGTTTCTACAAATTTAGAGGAAACAAGTTGGAGACAACATGAGGAGAATCAAAGATAGAAGAGAGATTCGTCAGTTTAAAAACTGACGAATCTCATATTTTTGTTTTACTTAACATAACTAAAATTATACAACTTTTTTGAATGATGAAAAAAAGAGATAAATGAATTAAAAAATCTAATTAATTCTTGTATACTTGGTTCCGTTTGGTAATTAAATTCCCCCAAATTTGATTAATCATATCCAAATCGTTAATTTCAATTATTCATTAGATTTACTAAATATTAATAACGTTTTAATGGTCGCATTTACCTTTGGAAAATCTTTTCCACTTCATGATAAAGCAAACGGAACAGAATATTGCCGAGCAGATTTAACGGACTCCTTCTTTGATATTTGTTATTATTTCCCCTTTGTGGATGAACGACACATCAAGGCTTGGGGCAAGGACTCATTCAAATACGGGGTTTTTGAAGCTCACGATATTCCGTTTTTCTTGGTATAATTTGAAGTCGATGGAAAGCGTTGGTGTTTTGATTTATCCTTAAATGTCCATCATATTCTGGACGATGATGTTGACCTTTGGTTAAATTCAGCGGGTAAAATCATTCGGTTATACCTAATTGAAGGTAATACCAATATCCTTAAAGGTATGCGAATGATTAGCATTAATAAAGATGCCGCCAATTACATTCGAGATATTTGTGAAGAGCAATATGCTAATTATGAAAGTGTGCAAGCGGTTGATGCCAAAATTGATAAAATTATTGACTCTATTTCTACCGCCGAAATGATCCAAAAAACAAAAATGTTAAAGACTTAATAATTTGAAATTTTTGGTAAAAAGCATCACTTAGCAGATAAATATTTTGAGGGAAAATAAAAATCAAACGATATGACTTACGGAGAAAAAATTGCCGAAATGAAAAAAACGATTGCCACCTTATATGATGATGCTGAATGGCTCAGAGATATGGCAACGATGGATGAAAAAAAATACTGGAATGAATTTAGGAAAGTAATTTACGATGTTGATAAACCATTGAGAGGATTACAACACGCTATTTCTGAAAAAAGAGAAAATACGGAGATATAATTAGACTGCCTTTATCTCTAAACAAAAGAAATTCATTATGACAGCAACCATCGCCTTCGATGCTCCCAACACTAATACTGCCCTATCCACAGTCAATAAATTTATCCAAAATGTTCAAACTAAATTCTTAGGAGTTATAGTGAATAAGGATAAAATCCAAGAAATGTTCCCTTTGATTTTTAAAAAGAATGCCAAGCATTTAATGGATAAATACGTGGGTTATAGAGATTTCGCCCCCTTCTTTTTGAATTTAGATAATGATTGCAAAGCTGATTTATTGGCTTATTTGGGTATTGAAGGAGCAAAAGATTATCCAATTATTGAAGAAACACACATCCAAAAATTAGAAGCCAAGCATCCAGCCATTACGGCTTATGGGAAAAAAGTAGCTATGTACTATCTATTGGCGACAGTTTCTAAGTTTTGATGGTACGTTGAACCAATATCAATTGTACCCAATGGTTTTGGTTATGCTTCAAAAAATACTCCTCTTTTTCAATAACCGAGGCATCGTAAAAAATGTGGACGGTTTTGTGAACGAAGATTTCAACGAATATTTATTAACCTACCAAGGTGATACTTTTGGAAATTACACCAATTGGACCGCCTTTTGGCAAGGCTTAAATGAAAATACCCAAAAGGCATTATTGCATCATATTTTACACGTGTATCGTGGGTAAAGAAGGTACTAATTTTCAAGTTTTTGTTAAACAAAAATGCCTTTTCATTTGAAATTGAGCGGGTTTTTGTGTAAATTTAAGGTAAATAAACATTTAAAATTTACCCAAAAATGAGTGCCATTTTCAGCAATATCAAACTCTTAACGCTCTACGATACCAAGCGTAAGAAAGTCCGTGTTCGTCCGATGGCGGGGCAAAGCATTCCAGAATTGTGGGTTAGTTGTTCCAGAAAACAACGCAATCAAATGAACGTTGGAACGGTTTTCAAGATGGATGTGAAATTGATTGAATCAGAGAAGCGGAAGCCCTACCTAATAGCGACCAAGAAGATTTTGGGACAGTTGAGTTTATTTTGAGTAGCATGAATTTTATTAATATTACGGCAAAAAATCAAAATATTGCCATAATGTAAATTATGCAAAGACGTGAGGGAATAAAGAAGTTTTAAAAGTAAGGATATTCTTCATTGGGGAATTTCTCTTTAAATCTTTCGTATTCCAAACAAGAATCCTTCTCTGAAAATTGCCAATTCTTCGATTTTTTTGTCTTTGTAGTTCCTCCTTTTCTTTGATTGCAAATGTATCTCGTTCCAGAAATGATAGATATGCTTTGAACAAGGTTTCAAAGAGATTGGGTGTTTTCAAAAATCGGACAATGTAAATCACCATCGAAATGAAAACCCCGAGTAAGAAGACGATGAATATGATTTTTTCAGTCATAAATCAAATGTTTTTCCAAATGACTAAATCTTCCGAAGAAAGATGCTCTTTCATATACTCTTCTAAACCAATGTCATTGAGTTCCATGTAAAAACGTTTGAACGGGAATGAAAGTATGCCTTTTCAAATCCTTCCTTACGAAAAACAGTGGCTTCTCGTTCTGGTAAGCCCATTAACCAGTCTTTCCAATCTTGCTGAGTGGGTTCAAATTTTATTCCATCCCCCCTATGATATTGTGCAACAACAATGCCTATACGAAGTGTTCGCTCCATTTCAACTCGAAATTCTCCTTCAAATTGACTAAGATATTTTAGTTGACTTTCCGTGAAATTTATGTTCATTTTGAAATTTTTATCCTCTCTAAATTACGAAAATTTGATAACATATACAAAATATTAATTATTGGCACTAAAATTAATTTGATGCCAATAATTAATATATTATCTTTGAGTATGAAACAAGGAAACTTCATTAATCCATGAAAACACACAGTTTACATATCAGTGATTTACGTCCATTTTTTGGGGATAATCAAGAAATGGGAAAGGATAATATTGAGCAATATTTACGGGTAAAAACGGGGATTGAAAAGACTGAATATATGCTTAATAATTTGGTAAAAAAAGGAATTTTAGAAAGAACGGGACGGGGAAAATATAGTATTGGATTGAACAGAAAAAATTATGCTCCACCCTTAGAAAATCAAATAAAAGGCATTTACGGGCTAATTTATGAAGAAAAACCACTACTCGAATGCTGTGTTTGGCGGACATCCATTGTCAATGAATTTACGTTACATCAACCAGGGCGATTTGCCCAAATGGTCGAAATTGAACGTGACGGATTAGAACCCGTTTTTGATTTGTTAAGAGATAATTATCCCAACGTATATTTGAGTCCATCGGATGAATTATTGGATAGGTACATTCCCTATCAAAACGATGCAATCATTATCATTCCATTGACATCGGAAGCTCCGACCCAAATGATTGATGGCGTAAGGACAGTAACGATTGAAAAACTCTTGGTTGATTTGATTTGCGAACCTAAACTTTATGAAACTTTCCAAGGCTCAGAATTAAACTATATTTTCAAGGAAGTTTTTGAAAAATATCCCATTAATAAGGACAAAATGTTTCGTTACGCAAGGCGAAGAAAACGGAAAGATAAAGTGGAAAATTTTATAAAAATCAGTTTGGAAAAAGAAGACTAATAAGGTATGATTGACAAGGAAATTATAAATTCTCAAAAACATAATCAAAAAGTATGGCTACCAATAAGGATATAGAAAAAGTAGATAATCTGTTTAATAAGGTAA
>JANXML010000272.1 GCA_025354645.1 Arcicella sp.
CTGAATTTCTTCCGAAGGCACGCAAAAGACTATGAAAAAACAACAAATTCTGCCGAAGCATGGATACTACTTACTAATTGCCAAATAATCTTAAATAGAAACTGAATTTTACCAAATATAATTTTTAAACATCTTCTAAGACGATTTTTGCTATTTTGATAGTTTCATCATACTTTTTATCTTCGTTGAACTTGTAAGATTGATTTGCTAAACTGTCCAACAAACCAGGCATAATCTCGTTTTTTGAGATTTTAAATTTTGTCAGGCTGATAATTTGTTCGGCTGTAATTGTCGTGTCAAGTTTTAGTAACTTTTCCTCTACTGTTTTGAAATAATATACTGACTTTTCGTCGGTCGATGATGAAATTGGAATGTTAAATTTTGGTAAAACAACTTTTACTTGGTCTCCATACATTCTGTAAGAATTGCTGTTACTTTTTTGACTGTTTTTTTCTTGTTTAGGCGGTTTAGGTGGCTTTGGTGGTAGTGGTAATTTCTGTCCAAATGTCAAATTAGAAGCAATAATAAGTGTTAGTATTAAATATGTTTTTTTCATTCGTATTGTTTGTTTTATAATTTCTGCCAACGTCGAGGGCTTGTGGAAGTTGGGGGATTGAAACTCCTCTGCCCGAACGTCCGACGATGTAAATTACTGTTGTTCAATTACTTACAAATGTTCAGTTGGTTTCCGTCAGCCGAAACAAAAGTACAAAAGAATTACCAATGTTCAATCTATTCCGTCCGCCCCAATTGCCACAAACCCATGTTGTCGGCTGGTTTTTTAGGGATTTTAATATCAATATTTCACCAACTGTCCCGTCCCAAGTGTACTCGCAAAAATCCCCGAAAAAACTTGCCGCCAACGTCGGGGGCTTGTGGCAGGTGGGGAATTTGAAACACCTCAGCCCAAACGTCCGCCGATATAAATTACTGATTTTCAATTACTTACAAATGTTCAAAAGGTTTCCGTCAGCCGAAACAAATGTACAAAAGAATTCCTAATGTTCAATAACTTCCGTCCGCCCCACTTGCCACAAACCCATGTTGGCAGAAGTTAATTTCACCCGTCACCAAAATTTCCACCAAGGTTTCTTATGTTGTCGGCTAAGTGATTTTATGTAGTCTGAAATTTTAGGTTGATTTTGCTCACCCTTCAATATTGTCCACTTTACATTGTCGTAGTCGGACTGAATTGTCAGCCCAAACTTTTCGCAATAGTCATCAATACATTCAAAGTCAAACCTGTAATAAACCTCATTGCCATACTCTTTACGCTTACCAACTTTTTCACCTTCAAAATCGAAGTGTTTACCAAAGTCAATATTTTTTGAGTCGTCTTGTTCAACTTCAATTTCTCTCAATTTGTGTCCCTTGTCGTACAGTGCAAAATAATATGCGTCGGTTACGCTTTGAGCCATTGTAATTATGACTTTGCAAGAAAAACTATTTGAAATAGATACTCCCAAGTCTTCCAACCTCGAAAAACTATTATATCTGACAGTAATCCAATCATTTTGAGTTTGTCCCACCACCAAATAATTGGGTACGGCACTTTCCAATAAATATGAGCTATAAAAGTCCGTAGGGTAACTGCCTTTTTCAATGTCTATAATACCTGTAAAGTCCTTGATTTGCAAAGTAACTTTGTCAAGGTCAGAGTAGTTTATGTATAATGCTGTCCATGTCGCCATTGTATTTTTTTAATTTCTGCCAACGTCGAGGGCTTGTGGAAGTTGGGGTATTGAAACTCCTCAGCCCGAACGTCCGCCGATGTAAATTACTGTTGTTCAATTACTTACAAATGTCCAAAAGCGTTCCGTCAGCCCACACAAATGTACAAAAGAATTGCCAATGTTCAATTAATTCCGTCCGCCCCAATTGCCACAAACCCATGTTGGCGGATGGTTTTTTAGGGATTTTAATATCATTACTTCACCAACTGTCCCGTCCCAAGTGTACCCGCAAAAATCCCCGAAAAAACTTGCCGCCAACGGAAAGGGCTTGTGGAAGTTGGGGAATTTGAAACACCTCTGCCCGAACGTCCGCCGATATAAATTACTGATGCTGAGTTACTTACTAATGTTCAGTAGGTTTCCGTCAGCCGAAACAAAAGTACAATAAAATTACTAATGTTCAATTACTTCCGTCAGCCCCCACTTGCCACAAACCCATGTTGGTGGTCGTTGTTTTTGTCCCAAGTAGGTTCGAGTTCGGTATTGTTACTCGTAAGCGAAACTGTCGTCAGACTTGGGAAATGTAACTGAAACTTTCTTGGCTTCATCAATTAGTCCTAATGACTCTAACCAATTATATGTCTCAGAAACAAGTGTGTAAGTACCTCGTTTTCCTTGATATTCTGTACCATATGATGTTAGGAAATTATTTCTGTTCAAATGAGTTGCTAATTCTGGTACAGACATTTGCTTACCGTTAAAATAGAGAAATTCTGCTAATTTCCATAAATATACTTTTTTCTCGTTCATTTTATTCGATTTTGGTTATCAATTCTTTTGCTTTGTCAATTTGTAGTCCACATATGTAGTAAAATACTTGCTCTAATTTTGCAAGTTTGACTGAATCATTCTTGTATTTTTTTCGTAAAAGATAAAATTTCTCTGCTATTTTTAGGTCGTCTTCTTTGAAATCAACGCCAGCAAGTTTCTGAATTTGAGTGAGGTAACTGTAACCAAATTCTTGTGTTGGTTCTATCATTGTACCTTCTCCAAAGTCATTCCATGTTGTTATTTGGATAAATTTGCTGTTATTATTTTGTGCAAGTTGAATAGTCTTTTTTAAGGTTTCTCCATTTTCGTGTTTTATCGACCACCAATTAGTACCATTACCCCAACCGCCTTCATCATAGAATGTTACGAAGCCAGGATAAATAGAGCTAAAATAAATACTTGGTTTTAGCTCTTTTAATCTCGTATTGTAAAAATAGTTAAGTTCATCCAAATGTTTTTGGGCTATCCAAGTAAACTCCCCTGTACTCACGCTACCTGCTAATTGGCTATGATACCACAATGTTAAAAAATCAGGTTTTTCATTGTCGCTAAAAATTGAAAATATTTTGCTCCATTCTTCGGGTGTTTTAACTCCTTGCGGACCATAACTTAGCAATATTGGCTTCCCATTATTTTTTAAATACAGTGGTTTTGTGAAAAAGTTATTCTTTAAATAAGTTAGGTCTTGTTGTCCTCCATCAATTAATGAAGGAGTTTTTTTATTATCAAGTGCGATTTTTAAGACTTGGTCTTCGTAAACAATGCCAAATTCTAATCCAGCTTTTTGAAAAATTGATACAGCATTTTCAGTACTTTGTTTAATGATTTTCCAATCATTAAAATCAATTGTTCCATACCAATCAAAAAATACACCATCAATTCCACTGAGTTTTAGTAGAATTGCGTGATACATTAGCAAGTCTGGGTCGTTGGAATCGTAAGGTCCAATAGTAGGGTAGTAGTAAGCCGCAATTTCTTTCTTCCCATTATTATCAATTTTATCAGGGTTTTTATTTGACATTGTCCAATGTCCGCCCCACTTACCGAATATTTCTTTTGACTGAAACCACGGCATATAGTGAGCAATTAACTTTGTTGAGTTTGTTTTTGCAACTTTGACTGGATTTAGAATTGTAATATCAAACTTTTCAGGCTGTTGAGTAACAACTGCTGGTACTGTCGGAATTGGGTCTGTTGTCGATGTATTACAAGCGTTCAATGAAATTATTGATACAAAAAAACAGGTGATTATATGACGTTTCATTATTTTATGAAGTAGTTAAAGTTGAGTACACTGTCGCTGATACAATGACCACCAACGTCGGGGGCTTGTGGAAGTTGGGGATTTGAAACTCCTCAGCCCGAACGTCCGCCGATATAAATTACTGTTTTTCAATTACTTACAAATGTTCAAAAGCGTTCCGTCAGCCCGAACAAATGTACAATAAAATTACCAAAGTTCAACAACTTCCGTCCGCCCCACTTGCCACAAACCCATGTTAGTGGCAGTTTTTTTTCTGCTCCTCCAACTTTTTTATTATCAAAGGTATTATGTCATTTTGAGATTTATACTCCTGTTTATCCGTTAAATAGCTGTTTTTAATAACAGAAATGAAATCATCAATGTAAATCCATTTCTTATCTTTTATATAATTTAGTTTTACCTCATCTGCACTTTGTTTACCAAAAATGATTTCATTTAAAATGATTTCATTAGCTCTTACTAAATGTTCATACAAGCAAGTTTTCCACGTCTGGTATCCTTGCTCTTTCATCGCTGCTTCTATTGGTTTGTATAAACAATCTAACTTTGAAAACTCGTTCCAATTGTTGTCAATAATTGGATTACAAAAACTATGACTCATCTCGTGCAAAGTATATATTGATAACGTTGTCTTTGTGTCAAAAACTGGCAATTTATTTATAGTATTGGACGGTCCAATTATGGCAAACAAGTTGTGCTTTCCCTTTTCATTAATATTAACAGCATAACCACCATCGTGTAGTAATGGAGAAATTAGAATATTATATGATTGATTTTTTGTTTTGTAGTGCTTTTCTAAGGTTACGACTATATTATATTTTTTGAATTCGGTTGCTACGGGTTCTTTTATTTTGTTGTAAAAGTTGAAATTCGATTTGTAGAACTCATTAAACTTTGTTTCGTTGTAAAACTTCTTAAATTCTGTTATGATTAGGTTAAGAGTGTCCTGTGAGTTTGACGCATTTAATGAAGTCAATTCTTCGTCAGTAAATGGTGTAATTAACTCAAAATTTGGTAGTTTGTAGTGCAGAATGAAGTTTATTGGTTTTTCAAAAGAGAAAAAAGTTGAAGAAATATTTTTGTTTAAAATTACAGAGCTATGGTTTTTATAATTTTTAAAATATTTATTAATTGTTTTTTTATATTCTAAACTGTCCGCCTGATTGAGAATAGGGTAGTCCGATAAATACTGGATTGTATTCAAAAGTTCTATTCTCTCGTCGGTGTAAATATTAAGTTGTTTTTTTTGACTAAAAGCTGAGTTTGTCAGAGTTAATAATAGTCCTAAAATGAAGAGTTTCATTGTCATTATGGTTGATTTAAAATTGCCACTAACGTCGGGGGCTTGTGGCAGGTGGGGGATTTGAAAAACAAAAGCCCGAACGTCCGCCGATATAAATTACTGATGCTGAGTTGCTTACTAATGTTCAATAGGTTTCCGTCAGCCGAAACAAAAGTACAGTAAAATTACTAATGTTCAATAACTTCCGTCAGCCCCCACTTGCCACAAACCCATGTTAGTGGCAGTTTTTTTTCTTTCGTTGCCACCATTTTCTCTTCTGAATTACTACAACTTCACCTGTCAATGCGTTATCATTTAATGATAAAAAAATGTCTTTTTGGATTGGTAAATCATACTTACTTACGGTAAACTCAAAAGTCTTGAAGCCAATAAATGTGACTTGAAATGTCATTGAGTCAGCTATAAATTCCTTTTTTATGTTCAGTTTAAATTTTCCGTTTATATCTGAGGTTGTCCCAAATGGTTTGTCCTTTAATTTTATTGTCACACCATGTACAGTCTCTTTGGTTTCCAAATCTATTATTTTACCTAAAACAACATTATTTAAAGTGTCTGTTGGAAAAATATTATTGTCAATATTAGTAGTTCCTTGTACAGATAAATGCTCCGAGTTGTAAATTTCGATTTTTGTTTCGACTGGGTTTTTAGCATTAACTTGGTCAGCGGTTGAAAGAAAAATTAATCCTGTTAAAAGTTTGTAAACTCCTGTCCCAAATTTTTGCCCATTTTGGACTTCGATAATTCGGTTTAATTGCTTGTTATCCAAACGTCCACAAAATTTACCATCTGTCTTTTCAATTAATTGAATAACTTGTTTGTCTGTTAAATTGGTAAAATCAATAACGTTTTTTGCACAAGATGAACAAAACTTCCCAGTCTCAACATTTGTCATTGAAATCCAGCTTTCCTCACAAGGATTTTCGATTTTTAGTATGTAGTTTTTCTGCGTCATAAAATTGCCACTAACGTCGAGGGCTTGTGGAAGTTGGGGAATTGAAACACCTCTGCCCGAACGTCCGCCGATATAAATTACTAATATTCAATCACTTACTAATGTTCAAAAGCGTTCCGTCAGCCCGAACAAATGTACAAAAGAATTCCTAATGTTCAATCTATTCCGTCCGCCCCAATTGCCACAAACCCATGTTGGCGGCTGGTTTTTTAGGGATTGTAACACCCAAATTTCACCAACTGTCCCGTCCCAAGTGTACCCGCAAAAATCCCGAAAAAAACTTGCCGCCAACTCTCTAATAGACGAAAGTTTTGTAGTACTTCTTAAATTGTTTGGCACTTTGCCATGATTTCACTGTACTTTTAATGTCGTACTTTCGTAATTGTTTATTTTTATTATTACTTTACAATACTATAAAATCTGTAACTAACTTCCAAATATTCTTCTACTTTATGTTCAAATTATCAAACGGACTTACAATATTCTCCATCCTGCGTGTACTCACATGAGTATATCTGAGCGTGGTTTTTATATCATTATGCCCCAATAATTCCTGAATTAATCTGATATCTGTCCCCCGCTCGTGCAAATGGGTGGCATAACTGTGTCTCAAACTATGAAACGTTACATCTTGAATAATCCTTGACTCACGCTTCGCCCTGTGAAAAACTGCTTGAAGGCTTCTATCACTGTATGCTTCTTCATTAATTTGTCCCTCAAAAAGCCAATGTTTTGGTTTATACGAAATGTAATATTTTCGCAGGAGATCCAAAATTCCTTGCGACAAAATAACCATCCTATCTTTTTTACCTTTTGCTCCCTTAATATTAATCACCATTCTCGCCGAATGAATACCTTTCACTCTCAAATTAACAACTTCGCTCACCCGCAAACCCGCCGAATATGCCAAAAAAAGCATTGTCTTATGCTTGAGATTTTCTAACTTTGAAAACAATAATTCTACCTGACTGATTGCCAATACATTAGGTAATTGCAACGGTTTTTTGGGTCTGGGAATTTCAAAGAAAAACTTTTCTCTTCCCAAAACTTTCTCGAAATAGAACTTCACCGCATTGATTCGACTATGAAGCGTATGTTCTGAAAGTTTCAACGTGTTTGTGCAATACAAAAAATAATCTCTCAAACGCTCCGTACTTAGCTCATTCACATTTTTACTTTTCAAAACGTACAACAATTGGGCGAACTCATTTCTGTACGTATTGATGGTTTTGGGGCTATATGCCTTTAATTGCAACGTTTCAACGTATCTTTGCAAAGCACCACGATTTACTTCATAAACATGAGAAAGCACCTCCTTCCCCACTGGAATTCTGGTCTCTAACTTAAATTTTTGCCGATAAAACGTGCAATCCAGCACATACCAAGCCTTTTTGGTATTGCTCCATTTCACGCCAACTAATTGTCGGACACGTTGATTCAGTTCCAAATTTATATCAAAATGGATAAAAATAACGTCGTTACCTCGGTGGTTACCGAATTCATATTTTATGTTAATTACCATCCGTTTTTTTGTCTAATAACAACAATTGTTCCGCCACAATCTCCGTAACATACTTTTTGTTGCCGTCTTTATCATCAAAATTACGGGTTTTTAATTTTCCTTCCACGTAAACCAAGCTCCCTTTACGAAGATATTTTTCGGTTAAATCCGCCAATCCACGCCATAACACCACATTATGCCAGTCGGTGCTTGATTGATTTTGTCCGTTGGAATCTTTATAATTTTCGGTAGTTGCCAACGAAAATTTAGCAACTTTGATGTTGCCTTCAAGGGTTTGTATTTCTGGGTCTTTTCCTAAATTCCCGATTAGTGTAACTTTATTGAGTCCTTTCATTTCTTAGTGATTATCCCGCAAAATACGAAAATTACTTTTCTTTCAAAACCATGATACCAAATCCAACCAAAAAACGCTCGCATTCCTCATTTTATTGATTTAATTTTGTGCCTTCAACCAAATCTCAAATCATGATTCATTTTTTCGGAAGCCTAACCAACACCGTTTTTGCCGTCCAAAAGCAAGATAATTTTTCATCGGAAGACCTCAAAAAACTGTATTGGCTATTCAATAGCTCATCTGAAACGCCGTTTACTTCTTTTAATTCTGAAACCTCTTCGCTTGATTCGTTTTTCGTAGGTCCACGAGCTGCCATGATTACGCCTTGGAGTACGAATGCCGTTGAAATTACACAAAATATGGGCATTTCGGGTATTATCCGAATCGAAGAATTTAAGGAAGTATCGGAAGATTTTAAGGATTTTGACCCCATGATTTCGCAAAAATATAACGGACTTAATCAGACAATTTATCACATTAACGTTCAGCCCGAACCAATTTTGTTGATTGATGATATTGCGGCTTACAACAAAAAAGAAGGTTTGTCATTGAGTAGTGAAGAGGTTGAATATTTGAATGATTTATCCATAAAATTAGATCGAAAACTGACTGATTCAGAAGTATTCGGATTCTCGCAAGTAAATTCAGAACACTGTCGCCACAAGATTTTCAACGGTACATTTGTCATTGATGGTAAAACAAAAGAATCTTCCCTTTTTAAATTAATTAAGAAAACCTCCCAAGAAAATCCCAACGATATTGTTTCTGCTTATAAAGATAATGTAGCCTTCATCAAAGGACCAAAAGTTGTTCAATTTGCCCCTCAAAGTGCCGATAAGCCCGATTTTTATACTGAAAAGGAATTCGAATCTGTCATTTCCGTAAAAGCCGAAACGCACAATTTCCCAACCACCGTTGAGCCTTTTAACGGAGCAGCCACGGGTTCGGGCGGAGAAATCCGTGACCGTTTGGCGGGCGGACAAGGCTCTTTGCCTCTGGCAGGAACGGCAGTTTACATGACTTCGTATTCCCGTTTGGAAGAAAATCGTCCTTGGGAAAACGGCATGACCGAACGCAATTGGCTCTATCAAACCCCGATGGATATTTTGATAAAAGCCTCCAACGGTGCATCCGATTTTGGTAATAAATTTGGACAACCTTTAATTACGGGTTCAGTTTTAACTTTTGAACACCAAGAAGAAGCCCGCAAATTAGGCTTTGACAAAGTGATTATGTTGGCGGGTGGAATTGGTTACGGAAAAGCAGATCAAGCCATCAAACAAAAACCAACTGAGGGCGACAAAGTAGTAATTTTAGGGGGCGAAAACTACCGAATTGGCATGGGTGGAGCCGCAGTTTCATCGGCTGACACGGGTGCTTTGGGTTCTGGAATTGAACTAAACGCCATTCAACGCTCCAATCCAGAAATGCAAAAAAGGGCTGCCAACGCCATCAGAGGCATGGTTGAAGCTGACCATAATCCAATCGTTTCCATTCACGATCACGGTGCGGGCGGACATTTAAATTGTCTTTCTGAATTGATTGAAGAAACGGGCGGATTGATTGATTTGGATAAACTTCCAGTTGGCGATCCAACGCTTTCTGCCAAAGAAATCATCGGTAATGAATCCCAAGAAAGAATGGGTTTGGTCATTGGCAAGTCCGATTTAGAAACCCTCCAACGCATTGCCGACCGTGAACGTTCGCCGATGTATGTGGTGGGTGATGTAACGAACAATCATCGTTTCACTTTTCAGTCAAAAACCACGGGCATCAAACCTATGGATTTTGCGATTGAAGATATGTTTGGGAGTTCTCCGAAAGTAATTATGGAGGATAAAACTATTGAAAGAAATTACGCAGATTTAACCTATTCAATTGAAAATATAAGTGAATATTTAAACCAAGTACTTCAATTAGAGGCAGTTGCGTGTAAAGATTGGCTCACCAACAAAGTGGATAGATGCGTGGGCGGACGGGTTGCCAAACAACAATGTGTGGGTGCTTTACAGTTGCCACTGAATAATGTGGGCGTAATGGCGTTGGATTTTAAAGGTAAAGAAGGCATCGCTACCAGTATCGGACATTCGCCCGTTTCAGCGTTGATTGATCCTATTGCAGGTTCGAGAAATGCTATTGGTGAGGCACTTTCAAACATCGTTTTTGCCCCTTTGAAAGACGGCTTGAAATCGGTTTCACTTTCGGCAAACTGGATGTGGGCTTGCAAAAATGCGGGTGAAGATGCCCGATTGTACGAAGCCGTGAAGAGTTGTTCAGATTTTGCCATTGAGTTAGGGATTAACATTCCGACGGGTAAAGATTCGCTTTCGATGAAGCAAAAATATCCAAATGATGAAGTAATTGCTCCTGGAACCGTCATTATTTCGGCGGGTGGTAATTGCTCTGACATCACGAAAGTTATTGAACCAGTATTGAAAAGAAATGAAGGGAATATTTATTACCTAAACCTTTCACAAGATTCATTCAAATTGGGCGGAAGTTCATTTGCCCAAATCTTGAATAAAGTCGGCACAGACGTTTCAACGATTAAAGATTCGGCATTTTTCAAACGAGCTTTCAACGTTTTGCAGGATTTAATAAAAGACAATAAAATTCAAGCTGGACACGACATTGGAAGTGGCGGATTGATTACTACTTTATTAGAAATGTGTTTTAGTGAAGTCAATTTAGGGGCTGAATATGATTTAAGTGTTTTGAGCGAAAGTGATACCATCAAAACCTTTTTTAATGAAAATATCAGCATCGTTTTTCAAGCAAAATCGGAAGTGGAAGCCATTTTTGCTGAGCATAATATTGAGATTTTTAAAATTGGAAAAGTAACTGAAAGTGGCGTTATTTCTATTAAAAACAATGGAGATAATTTTGTTTTTACAGTCTCAGAATTGAGAGATACTTGGTATAAAACTTCTTTCCTCTTAGATTCAAAGCAATCGAAAAACGGCATGGCTTTGGAGCGTTTTAATAACTATAAAAATCAACCTTTAAATTATAATTTCCCAACGCATTTTAACGGAAAGAAACCCATAATTGATCCAACAAAGCCAAGACCGAAGGCTGCCATTATTCGTGAAAAAGGGAGTAATTCTGAACGAGAAATGGCGAATTCGATGTATTTAGCTGGTTTTGATGTAAAAGACGTTCACATGACCGATTTGATTTCGGGTCGTGAAAATTT
>JANXML010000201.1 GCA_025354645.1 Arcicella sp.
GAAGATTATTGTTACGCCCGAAAATCCAGTGGTTAGAGATAATATTAACGTGAAAATTGAAGTGAAAAACCAAGGAGGAGTTGCTCTTCAGAAAGGACAAATTGTACCTTTGGATATTCGATTTGAGGGAAAAGGTAGAAAAATTGATATCGTGAGTCGTTCTTTCAATGAGGGAATTGCTGCGGGCGAATCCATCATTATTACAAAATCAAACAATGGACCTTGGACGGGTGATATTAATTTTTCTTCGGATGTATCGGGAGATTATACCATCATCGTTGACTTAGATAAGGCAAATGCCATCGCAGAAAGTGACGAAAAGAACAATTCTTTTACCCAAAAAATTAATTTTTCTACTCCACAAAGTATGACCAATTATGCCCTTGAAAGAGCCATGAGAGGTTATTCAGCAGTTTCGGTAGTGGATTCAGTCGTAAAAATGTTGAAGCAATTTCCCAAAATGGGAGAAGCAACTGCATCTTCTTTATTAAGAGGAATTACAGATGGTTGGAATTATAAAAGAAAAGTTGTGGTCAATGAAAATGACAAAAGTTTTCTGGTAAGTTTAAATAAAAATTTAGTTTCGGAAGACAAAAATAGACTCAACCGTTTGATGCAAGCATGGCAAGTAAAAACGGATGAAGTAGTTGACCCGAACAAGATTACGATTGTGATAAAATCGGTCAAAGAAGCGATGAGTTACGACAAAAAAGAATTCACAGTAACGGCAGGGAAAACAGTAGAATTAATATTTGAAAACCCCGATGCGATGCAACACAATTTAGTAATTGGAAAACCTAAGTCGTTGGAAATTATTGGGAAAGCCGCTACTAAAATGATTACGCAAAAGGACGCACTTCAGAAAAGTTATATTCCAAATATTCCTCAAATCATTGCCTCAACGCCTTTGGTGAATTCGGAAGGAAGCTATAAATTAACTTTCAAAGCACCTGAAACCGTAGGGGATTATCCTTATGTATGTACTTTCCCAGGACATTGGAGTATTATGAATGGCGTGATGAAGGTGGTGAAATAAAGGATTATAGATTTGCCAATTCTTCAAAAATTGGCAAATCTATAATCCAAATTTTTATCTTTGCATTATTATATATATTTATACTTCTACGATAATCGCCTAACAATCATTCCATTAACCAATTCAAAAAACTGCAAAGGCTTCATCGTTAGCCAATTGGAAATGTTCAAAGTTCCGCCCATATTAATATAAATATCCAAGTTATATTTGGCAAATTCACTTGCTACATGGTCTGGAAAATTGCAAACTGCAATCCAACCATCTTCCACCTCCTCAAACCATTCTGCGTAATAATCATCTTCATAAGAACCATGAAAATTCAGAACATCCTCACCTAAAATAATAAATTTATTAATTCCCTCATTGACAAGATGGTCAATTACGGCTCTTTTAAAATACATAATATCATTGTGCAGGGTATCGTTCCATTCTCCAAACATTTCTATAATCGCAAACTGTCTTTCGTAATCTGCGTATAAAATCTTGCAATAAAGTGTTTCAGAGCCAATTTCATCCCACATTGGATGAATATAATAACCATAAATTGCATTTTCGTAATAATCCAAATTATAAAGTCGCTCATAAAAAGGAGAGCGTTCATCCCGTGAGGCTACGTATAGGTTTTCCCAACGATAATGAGGTTCAATGTCTTGCATTTTGTGCGGTTTTGTAAGGTTAATTCTTATTATTTTAACAGGAAAATTATTCATTTTGTTGCATCAACTATAAACTAGTTGAGCCTTTGTTTCTTTTATTTGCTAAGTTTTTTGTTAGATTTGTAAAAATATAAATCATAAAATATGTTTAATCAGATCTTATTATTAAAGAAATTCAAGTCCAATAATCCCTAACTCCTTACCTTTGCAATATGACAGAAATTCCAGCATTTAAAAAGAACCTCCCAACCCAAATTGCAGTATTGGGTGGTGGTAGTTGGGCTACGGCAATTATTAAAATTTTGACTGAAAATAACGTTAGGGTCAAGTGGTGGTTGCGCCGAAAATCGGACGTAGATTTTATTAAAAAATACAATCATAATCCCTCATATCTGACCGATGCTCCGCTAAATCCACGTAAAGTGAAAGCGTATTATAAAATGTACGATGCTCTTCAAGGTGTTGATTATGTAATACTTGCCGTTCCTGCCGCCTTTGTTCCTGGTGCTTTAAAAAATCTGATACGCAATAATTTTGCAGGGAAAAAGGTTATTTCTGCTATCAAAGGTATGATTCCTGAAGAAAATATGTTGGTAACGGATTGGATGGAGAAGGTTTTTGGCGTTCCTCTCACTCAAATGTGTGTTATTGCAGGACCATGTCATGCTGAAGAAGTTGCTCAAGAAAAACAATCGTACTTGACCATTGGCTCACCAAATATTCATTTAGCTCAAGAGTTTGCCAATTTAATGACGTGCCGTTATATTCAAGCAAATCCCGTGGCAGATTTATACGGCGTTGAATACTGTGCGGTTATCAAAAATATTATTGCCATCGCCTGCGGAATCACACATGGCTTGGGTTTTGGCGATAATTTTCAAGCAGTGATGGTATCTAATGCCATGCAAGAAATTAAACGTTTTCTGGATATTGTTTACCCACAAGCCAATCGAGATTTGCACAGTTCGGGCTATTTGGGAGATTTATTGGTAACGGCTTATTCACAATTTTCAAGGAATCGTACTTTCGGAAATATGATTGGTCGGGGCTATTCTGTAAAGTCGGCACAGATAGAAATGAACATGGTTGCGGAGGGATATTATGCCGTGAAAAGTATTCATAAAATCAACGAACAACACGATGTTGAAATGCCAATTATTGATGCAGTTTACAAGATTTTGTATGAAAAAGCGAATCCGATGGCGGAAATTGGGATTTTGAAGGGGTTTTTGAAGTAATACTACTGTAGCTCGAAATGCCATTTCGAGAATCGAGTCCGAACTGTAGCTTAAAGTGGCACTTCGAAAAGTAGAGTCCAGTTTTCAAAGTGGTATTTTAAGAGTTGGACTCCACTCTCGAAATGCCATTTCGAGCTACAATATTATTCTCGCACTCGCCTAAAACGCTTTTTAAATTGATAGCGAGCCACTGCCTGCACAGAAAAAATCCCATCTTCCGTTTTATTTTCACTTAAAAATTGAGCCTTTAATCCCAAGCCAAACTGTTTGGTAACTGGATAAACATAACCTCCGCCAAACTGCAAATTTGAAAACGCCATTGTCTGACTTTCTGACTTATTTCCCAAATAATTTACGTCTGCATGATGAATGGAAATTCCCGTTCCTACGGTTGCAAAAAAGTGCTTAAAAATCCGCATTTGAATGCAAAAAAGAATCGGCGTAACGCTTAAACTTGCCGTATTTACATCGTTTCCTTCTGATAATTGTACTTCATAAACTTTATAATGTCCCACTTCAATTCCTAAACTTAATCGGTGTTCGGGTTCCCACATAAAACGAAAAGATGAACAGCTAAATTTTGCTTTAAACTAATTCTTGAAGCATCTGATTGTAGTGTATTGAGGTAATGACTAATACCTGTACTTACGGAAATACTCACGCCTCTCGCCACACTATCACGAGTATTCCAAGTTTTTTGAGCCGTACAAAAATAGGTCATTAAACACATCTGGGCTATAATTAAAGATTTTTTCATCTTATTTTCGGAGGTAATGATGATAGGAAACGATGGTTGGGTAGTTAGTTAATATTCCATCAAAATCGCCTTCATTAATGTATTTTTTAATGAACGATTCATTATCCAAAGTCCAACAAAAAACCTTGCGATTTTGGGTGTGCATGGCATTTACTTCGGGCGTTAAAAGTCCCAAAGTCCACCTCGGAGCCCACACTTTGGCGTTGATATTATTAACATCTTCAACTGATAATTCACACAGAGATTGAATATTTTGATAATTGGAATAGGTTTTAAAAAAGTCCAATACTTCGGGTTCAGGCAACCCGATGTAAATGGCTAAATTTCGCCCTTTTTGCTTGGCTCTTTCCAACATTTTTTGCTGAATAGGAATCACTTTTGCCATCGAATTATTGATTGATTTCATATCCAACCAAACCACTTTTAAATTTGTACTGTCAATTACCTTCAACAAAGCGTCCTCTAATTTTGGAATTTTTTCTCCATTCACCAAACGAATAAATTTAGATAATTCATCGTAGGAATAATTAATCAAAGGTCCATTTAAAGGGCTTTTTTTCGTTAATCTGATATTAATATCTTCATCGTGATATAACACTGGAACACCATCTTTTGTCAATCTCACATCAATCTCAATACCCGTTGAACCGAGGTTTTCTGTAAACCCAATCATCTCCAAGGAATTTTCAGAAATAGATAGTAAATCCGAAGTTCTTCCACCCGAACGGTGAGCCAAAATTCGGAAATCGTCCTGCAAAACTTTCTTAGAAAATGGTCTGACATAAACTAATTCTAAAGGTTCAGAAGTGGGATTATTACCCAATCCAAAAGTACCTTTAATCCGTAGATTTGAAATTTTCGAGTCAATTTCAGATAAGATTGAGTAACTCCCTTCACTGGGGTTTAATTGTAAATTTATCCCGCCCGTTTCACTATTGAGGGCATATCGCCAATAACCGTAACCATAAATTGAAGAATCTTTTTTGATACCTTTCGTAACGGCATATAAACCATTTATACCTCCAAAAATGGACAAATTATTGTCTTTACTCCACTTTAAAATCAAGGTATCTCCAAATATTTCTTGTCCTTTCACAACTTTATATATTCCTGCTAATTTCGTTTTAGAAGCATTGTTTAAAGATTGTCCGTTTGTGATGGGAGTATTGATAATTACAGTTTCAGGAAGGTCATAATCATTACAACCACTCATTAAAAACAGTGTCAAGAGGAAAATTAAAGTATAATTGATATAATATGTTTTAACGCAGGTAGCGTTCAAAACATTACCTGCGTTGATATTTTCAGAAACTTTTTTGAATTTATATTTTTTATTCAATTTCATTTTGTAACTATTTGATAATCAATCCCAAAGACAATTCAACATTATGGTATCTTCGGTTAAAAGCACTAAATGAAGGCCAAACTGGATAATAATATTTAACATAGTTATCCCGACAACCCACAATCAAAACATGATTTGCCCAAAGTCTCTGTTCCAGATATATTCCAAGCGAACCCCCATTAAAAAAATCAGCAAATTCGGTTATCTTTATTCCTCCCGCAGTAGTGTTTATGTAGGTCACAATATTGACATCTGATTTTAAAGTAAAAGCAAGGTCTCTGACTTTAAAACCCAAAGAAGCATTTGGATAATGCGACCATACCGAAGTACGATTATTGAATCCATATTGCGTTAATCCACCAAAAATAAAGCCCATATCATACCCAATTTTTGTTGAAAATTTCTCCCAAGATTTGTTCCAATGCAATCCCAATTTAACTTGATTAGCTATGTAAATTGAATTAATATTTACCGATAAATCAAGACCTTTTGGCAGTCCAATAGTAGCAGAAATATCAATCAACGGGATTCTGAGGGCAGATTCTATATAATCTAAAGGAAATTTTGTGGAAGTCAGACCAACAGTAGTCTTCAACGAACCAGGCTTCCAGACATGAGGAAAAATGAAACTATTTTTTTCAATATCAAAATTTTTTCTTGGACGTGAAAGCAAAGTACTATCGGCTTGTGCAAAGAGTCGGAGACTACTAAAACAGAAAAACAGTAATAACGTATAATAAAATTTCATTAAGTATGGGTATGTAACATTTAATTAGGGCGTTAAAAAAGTGTACCAGTAATATTTTAGCTTAAGTAAAAACTCTAAAAACAAAAAAGGTGTAAACATCAGATAAACTGATATTTACACCTTTAATTTTGGGGTAATAGTACCGGGGACGGGTACACAATTAAACTTTTAACTATTTGATTATCAATATTTTAACTACCTGTAAAAAATATTTTTCTACAATTTTTCTACAATATTGATTTTATTCTACACTTTTCGTTACTTTTGCAAACAAGGGAAAACAAAAGTAAATCAATGGAAAATAAGCAAACAAAACAGCGTGTTAAGATAGTTGAAAAACTCACCTCTATTGAGAAAAATAGAACACGCCTTTACTTGGTATGGTTTCAAGAAAAAAAGAGAGTTTGGGAATCTACGAATGAGTTTTACCACACCACGCCCAAAGGACTTTTTGAAAAACAGCATAACAAAGATGTGAAGTTCAAAGTAGATGCACTTAGAAACATGAGGGAAAACCAGCTTTTCAAAGGTGAAATTGAGGAAGTTATGGAACAGAAAGCCGTAAAGAATCAAGACTTTATTACCTACTTTGAAAACTACGTTCTGAATTATTCTAAGAAAGACCTCCGAGTAATGAAAGCCGTGTTATCCCACTTCAAAACCTTTTCCCCTCCACGCATCACAACCAAAGAGATAACCGAGAAACTTTGTACTGACTTCAAAGAATATCTAAGTGATAACCTCCACGGGGAAAGCCCCCCCACGTACTTTGCACGGTTCAAAAAAATGTTGCACCAAGCCAAACGAGACAAAATATTTAGAACCAATCCAGCAGAGGACGTTAAGAACTTCAAAACAGATGTGAGTATTGCCAAAGACGTTTTGACCATTGAGGAGTTACAACTACTTGCTAATACGCATTGCGGTAATGAGGAGGTAAAGAGAGCCTTTCTATTTTGTTGTAATACAGGACTTCGCTTTGTAGATGTTAAGCCCTTAAAATGGGAAAATATCAATGATGAAGTTTTGAAAGTGGAACAATCCAAAACCAAAGATAAAGCCAGCGATGGGGGCAAAGTGGAGGTAACATTGAACCAAACCGCTATCAAGATTTTAGGCACGTCCAAAGATAAAGAAGACTTGGTTTTTAAATTGCCCTCCCACGAATCCACGGGAAAGAGCCTTAACCATTGGGTTAAACGTGCAGGAATTGAAAAGCATATCACCTTTCATTGTAGTAGGCATACGTTTGGAACGCTATTAGCTTACTATGAGAGCGATATTTTGACCATATCCAAACTATTAGGACACACAAGCCTAAAACATACCTCAAAGTATATTCGTACCTCAAATGAGATGAAACAGAAAGCGGTAAATTCAATCCCGACCATTAATTTTTAAAACCCACAAAAAAGCCCTAAACCTACACCGACCAAAGCGAGATTTAGGGCGTAAACTAAACGACAATGCAAGATACTGAAAAAATTAATTACGATAATTATCCTTTACTATTCGATGGGCGTTTGATGGGATATGATACCGAAACGCAAGGCTTTGAATATCTCTATGAAATGTTACCGTATTTTGTAACTACTGAAATTATAGAAAAGCGTAGGGATTGGTCAGAGTTTGGGGCGTATCTTGATTATAACTATTACAGATACAAAAACCCGCACGAATTTCTAAAATTCTTCTACGATGGCTTTTACCCTCTTTACCTCCACGGAGTTAAATATGAGCCAATACATGATAGTACAAATATGGTAACACTTTCATTAGTAACGGATTACGTGATTAATTGGCTTGCTGAAAAGATGGAATCTACAACGGTAAATAATGATACTGAAAAGGGTTTAGTTATTCGTGGAATGTACGAAACTTTACGCCCACCCCAAACGCCCACCGATCCACCCGTGGAGAACAAACCGAACAATAGAACGATAGAGAAAAATAAGAAATATTTGGATATAACTACCATGTACTATACTTTAAAAGAGGAAGGAAAAAAAGTAAATGAAGCCAAAAAATTAACGTTAAGTAAGAGTAAAATTAAAGAAGACACTTTCAAGAGGGCTTTACGAAATAATAGGGATATTTTACGCACGAAGGAATACATAAATGATTTTAAATGGCTGATAATTAATTAGTTACACACGCACGAAAAAGTATTTACGCATCTTGTCAGGTGCGTTTTTTTTTGCCCAAACTTTGCATTGTTGAACAACAGAAAAGGAATTAGCTAACTCCAATTTTATCAATTTTAAACAACAGAAAAGATGCAAAATTTATCAATAGAGGATAGACTTGGGAAAATAGAATCAATGCTATTGAGCCAAAAGAGAGTATTAACCTTTGAAGAGGGTTGTAGGTTCATAGGTATTTCGGAATCGTATTGCTACAAACTAACGAGTTTGCGAATGATACCACACTCAAAACCCGAAGGCAAAAAGATTTATTTTGACCGTGAATTGTTGGAATTTTGGCTTTTACGCAACCCAATCAAAACTACTTCACAACTCAAATTAGAGGTAAAAAAATAGTGCCAATCATGGGAACGATTGACACTAAAAAATCTTTGACTGTTAGACAGCCCAAAGATACAGAAATGTTTACAGAACTAACTGATAAGCAAGCAATTAGATTGCTAAAAGAAGCTGTAAGAGCCAAGAA
>JANXML010000332.1 GCA_025354645.1 Arcicella sp.
ACTTCCTGGAATTACAACACTATTTTCAGGCACAAAACCAATGTATTCTACTGGTTCAGAACCAGTTACATCAATAATTTTAGAACTTCCAGTAATCGTTACACCCGCACCTAAAACAGCACGTTTGCCAATTCTTGCTCCCTCAACCACAATGCAACGTGAACCGATGAAGGCACCATCCTCAATAATTACTGGAGCAGCTTGTGCAGGTTCAAGTACTCCTCCAATACCTACTCCACCACTCAAATGTACATCTTTACCAATTTGAGCACAACTTCCAACAGTTGCCCAAGTATCAACCATTGTTCCAGAATCCACGTAAGCACCAATGTTCACATAAGAAGGCATCATGATAACTCCTTTTGCTAAGAATGCTCCGTATCGTGCAACCGCTGGTGGAACAACTCTTACACCTAAGGCAGCATAATTATTTTTTAACTTCATTTTATCGTGAAATTCAAATATTCCAACTTCTTGCACTTCCATCTGACGCATTGGGAAGTACATGATAATGGCTTTTTTTACCCAATCATTTACCGTCCAAGTTCCATCTTCATTTGGTTGTGCCGTCCGAAGTTCTCCTTTATCAACTTTCTCTACGATTGTTTCAATAGCATTTTTTGTTTCTTGAGTTGAGCGGAGGCTTGTATCCTCCCAAGCATTTTCAATAATAATTTTTAATTGTTCCATTAAATATTGGGTATTGATTCATTTTTAATTGAAGTACAAAGTAAAAGTATTTCAATGATATAATAATAAAAGAGAGGATTAATTTGAAAGAAATAGGACAGAATATAACATATATTATTCTTCTTTTTATGGAAAGGTAATTAATAATTTGATTTAATTTTTAGAAGAGATTATAATACTTAACTATTTGACATATGTTAAGTTAGAAAATAATAAAAAACGAAATATATATCAGACAAAATATTATTTGGTTTTAAATAGACCTTAATAAATTTTTCCTTAATTTTATAGAACTGACACAATGTCACTCTTATAAAATTTGATTTTTATTGGAATAACTTATTTGTTTTATACTTATATTACCATAATTATGCCAGAGGCAATTTATAAGTTGTTCTATTAAACTTCATAATTAAGAATTGGAAATTTGAAGGGGAAAATTAATGACCTTATTTTATAAGTTAGATATTAATTCTTTGATCAAAGGAAGTAGTTTTTTATGTAGTTATACTACCATAGTTTTTCCATTCTCAGATTAATGGAATTAGGCTCTCCTACCCTTTCATAAATCATTTTAAATTAAGTTAGTTAGATAAAGATCAATTTAAATGTTTCATTACACAAAATAGCTACTATTAAAGAGTGATAAATTTTAGTAAGTCAAAGATTAAATGCTACTATTTTTAGTAATTTTAGAAACATTTATTGTGTATTGCTAATTTTATTAGTTAGTAATACTAAGATTTATCTCTGTTATTTATCAAAGTGTACTTGTAAAGTGTACTTATATCTATTACTTTTGTAGAGTAATTAAATCAAACAATTTATAAATTTACATTCACTTAAAGATGGCAAAAGTTAAAGTTGCAATTAATGGTTTTGGTAGAATAGGACGCTTAGTCTATCGCCAAATTTATAACATGGAAGGTATTGATGTTGTAGCTATCAATGACCTAACGAGTCCAAAAGTGTTGGCTCATTTGTTGAAATACGATTCAGCACAAGGACGATTTAATCAAGAAGTTACTTCGACAGATAGCACAATTACTGTTAACGGTGAGACTGTTACAATATATGCACAAAAAGATCCCGCTCAAATCCCTTGGGGACAACATGATGTTGACGTGGTTTTAGAGTGTACAGGTTTTTTTGCAGATAAAGACAAAGCCTCGGCTCACATTACAGCTGGTGCAAAGAAAGTAGTTATTTCAGCACCTGCAACTGGTGATGCAAAAACAGTAGTTTTCAATGTAAACCACGATATACTTGATGGGTCTGAAAATGTAATTAGTGGTGCATCTTGTACTACCAATTGTCTTGCCCCAATGGCTAAGGTTTTAGAAGAGCAATTCGGAATTGTGAATGGTTTAATGACAACTGTTCACGCTTACACAAACGACCAGAACACACTTGATGCTCCACATCCAAAAGGAGATTTACGAAGAGCGAGAGCTGCTGCCGAAAATATTGTCCCTAACACAACTGGAGCCGCAAAAGCAATTGGTTTAGTTTTACCTTCTTTGAAAGGAAAATTAGATGGTTCAGCTCAACGGGTTCCTGTAATTACGGGTTCATTAACAGAATTGACTGTAATTCTTCAAAAGAAAACAACGGTTGAAGAAATTAATGCTGCAATGAAAGCGGCTTCAAATGAGAGTTTTGGTTATACAGAAGACGAAATTGTTAGTAGTGACGTTGTAGGAACTTCTTTCGGGTCTTTATTCGATGCCACACAAACGAAAGTTCAAAATGTGGGTGAGACTCAATTAGTACGCACTGTTGCTTGGTATGATAATGAGATGTCTTACGTTTCTCAATTGGTTAGGACTGTAAATTATTTTGCTCAATTGATTAATAAATAACATATTTTTTTTCCATAAGAAAAGCATCTCTTTTTAAATTGAGATGTTTTTTTTATGGAAAAAATTTACATGATAGATAGTTTATATTGAAGCCCTTAGCAGTAAATTTCTCTTCAAATCTTGTCTTTATTCCGAAATGCCCAATATTCAATTTTGAATTATATAAATCTTTCGTTTGAATAAAATCATGTACTCCAAATTTATTCAAAGTATCTACCGAATAATCAAAGAATGGTTCGTTGTCTGTTTTTAAATGAAGTAATCCATCTTCATTTAGAAGTTTTTTATAAATTTTCAAAAACCTTTCATTAGTCATTCTTCTTCTTATCCCACTTTGTAATGAGTGTGGATCAGGGAAAGTTATCCATATTTCTGAAACTTCCTTTTCATTAAAAAAATTCTCGATGTCATGAACCTTTATTCTTAAAAAGGCAACATTTTTTAATGATTCTTCAATAGCTTGATTGCTCCCAACGGCAATTCTATCACCTTTAATATCAATTCCAATGAAGTTTTTATGAGGAAACAATTTGGCTAATCCTACTGTATATTCTCCTTTTCCGCAACCTAACTCGAGAATAATTGGGTTGTTATTTCGAAAAAAATCACTTAGCCAATGTCCTTTTATCGTGTTAAATTGTAATTTTCCTTCTTGAATTACGTTAAGATTATCTTGAATTTCTTTAAATCTAATGTTTTTCTTTCTACTCATTACATTAATACTAAATAAATTAGTTAGGTTATTTATTGATCTTTCTGCGTTTACAATTTAGCTTTTAACTTGTATTACCGTTTACTCTTTATTGAAATATTATAACTATCTGATTTTCAGTTGATTATGATTTTAGTTAGTATGTTTGGTTTAAAATTTTAACTTAACATATTGTCATTTTCCGTAACTAACTGAATATCAACATGTTATAGGTTATTACATAAACGCTGAGAATCGCTTAAAATTAAATCTTTTAAATACAATCCTATAAAATAATTTCTCACACAATTATCAAAGCATATAAAATAAGATTGAACTCAATCTTATTTATTAGTTAAATAAACAGAATAATATTTGGTTAGAAAACTTAATAAATTATTATTGTAAAAAACCGTAAAAATAAACTCAGTTTTTTAAAGTATTAAACTTTTCAGAAATTTCAGCAACTATAAATGTACTTCCTCCTACATAAATTAAATCGTCATTGTTTGCCTTTAAAATGGCAAAATTAATTGCTTCATTTACATTCTGAATCCCCACCCCTACTAATCCAAAATTTTTAGCTTGATTTAATAATTCATTGTAATTTAATGCTCTTGGGATATTGGCTTCACAAAATATATAATTAGCTTCTTTTGGCAACAATTTTAAAATCCCTGAAATATCTTTATCTGAAACAAAACCTAATATCATCCAAAGTTGATTGAATTTGATTTTATTTAAACTACTTACTATTTGTGAAATTCCAGCCACGTTATGTGCGATATCACAAATTGTTAAAGGTTTTTCAGAAAGAACTTGCCAACGTCCTTGTAACCCTGTATTAGAAATTACGTTTTTAATCCCTTGAAAAACAGCCTCAGTGGTAATCTCAAATTTTAATTGATTTAAAATATCAATAGATTTAAGTATTCCTAAAATATTTTTTGTTTGATATTCACCAACTAATTGAGATTCTATTTTAAAGGTATTGTTGTTATATAAATCTATTATATCCATTTCTAATAATAAGTTCTTCTCTTCAAAATAATTGACTTTATAATTATCCTCTGCAAAATGTATGGGTGCATTTTCAGCCTTTGCCTTCTCGAGAAATACTTTTTCAGTTTCGGAATTTCTTTCTCCGATGACGACTGGAATATTTGGTTTAATAATACCAGTTTTTTCAAAAGCGATTTTTGGAAGTGTATCTCCGAGTATATCTGTATGATCAAAACTAATGTTGGTGATTAATGATAAGATCGGGGTGATAATATTAGTTGAATCTAAACGACCTCCTAAGCCAACTTCTATAATGGCAATATCAACTTGCTCTCGTGCAAAATATTCAAAAGCCATGCCAACGCTCATTTCAAAAAACGAAGGTTTTAGTTCTTCAAGAAAATTTTTATTTTTCTCTACAAAACTAACAACTTCATTTTCAGGAATTGGAGTTCCGTTAATTCTAATTCTTTCGGTAAATGATTTTAAATGAGGAGAAGTATAAAGTCCAGTTTTGTATCCCGCACTCTGTAAAATGGATGCTAAATAATGAGATGAACTCCCTTTTCCATTTGTGCCTGCTATGTGAATGGAATTAAATTTCGATTCTGGATTCCCAAGATGCTTACAAAGTTTTAAGGTATTACTCAAATCTGCCTTAAAAGCCTTTTTCCCAATTCTATGAAAAACTGGTAATTGTTGATAAAGGTATTCAATGGTTTCATGGTAAGTCATAATAAAAAATAGATTTAATCAAAAATAAATTCGGGGTGCAAAGATAGTTTTATCTTTTACAAATGGAAAGGCATTTTTGGAAAATAATCAATTAATTTTGTTGAATGAAAACGGAATAATTTTCCATCATTGTATAAATATTTATGAAACATTCAGAAATTAATTTTAAAATTTTATTAGACGACGAGAATATCCCAGAGCAAATTTCATGGTCGGCAACAGAAAACCCTAATGAGGGCATTGAAGAAACTAAATCAATTTTCATTGGCGTGTGGGACAATTATAATAAAGGATTGATGGCATTGCCGCTTTGGACAAAAGATATGGAAGTTTTTGATATGAAAAGATTCTATATAGAAGTTATAGGGAGTATTGGCGATACATTGGAGAGAGCCACGGGCGACCACAAAACTGGACAACTTATTGAAACCCTTTGTAAAACAATGACCAAAGATTTGAGAGAAGAAATTAAAGCTGCCGAACAAATGCAGTAGATTCTATTAATGATTGTTAATGCCAATTTCTGTTGAAGAGATTGGCATATTTTTGAACTTTAAATTGGCAACAAAAAAAATCCCATGAAAAAATATCTTATCACTATTTTACTAATTATTATTGTAAACATTTCATTTGCCCAAAAAGGAACGGCTTTTTTGCAAACTGGAAATCTAAGAACAGTTTTTGATTTGGCAAAAGCTCAAAATAAACCCGTATTCTTGGAAGTATATGCTCCTACTTGCCATGTTTGCAATGCGTTTAAACCAACTTTTGATTTACCACAAGTTGGAAATTATTATAATCAAAATTTTATTTCTTACAAGCTGGATATCACAACTCCCGAAGGAGCAGCTTTTGTAAATAAACAAGGTCTTTATATTTTATCAACGCCCACCCTCCTATTTTTTGATAAAGATGTCAAATTGATGCACATCAGTATTTTAGGAGAAAATAATAATTCTGCCAATGTTTTAATTGAAGCTGGTACGAAAGCATTAAATCCTGCACAAAGAACCTCCGCCTACAAAGCAAGTTTTCGAGGAGGAAATCGTGATACAAATTTTCTAATTGAGTATGGATTAATTTCAAGAGTTATGCGTGATACGGTTGAAAATATTACAGCGATGAACGCCTACGTAAAAAAAATTCCTAAATCTCAATATGGAAATAATACAAGTTTCTTGTTGTTACAGAAAGTCGTAATTGACGATGAAAACGAAATTTTTAAAAACTTAATGAATAATTTACCAAGTTTTTATGAAAAAAACGACAAAAAATTAGTACATCAAACCGCAGAAAATATTATCATGTATTCTTTATACAGTAGTAGAGGAATGAAATATTCTACTACAAAAATAAATGAGGTTAGAGCAAATTTGGCAAAACTTGGCGTGGATAAAAAATCAATTGATGGACGAGTTTGGAGGGAAGAAAGTAAGGCATATTTTAGAGAAAACCAACCTGCAAAAGCAATGGCATCACTAAGTAAATTGATTGATGCAAAGACAGATAAGTCGTCTTATACTTTTCTAAGTAATTGGGTTAAGTCGAGTACATCCGATAAATCTGCACTTGTAATGGCGGCTCAATGGGCAGCCAAAGGGAAATAATAACTACTTTTACTGAAATAAAAAATGCAAATCCTAATTAGATTTGCATTTTTTATTTCCGCATATATTCAAATTTAGTTTTGAGTATGTAATCAGCATCTTCGTCTCCTAATTCCACTGCTCTTTTAAAATCTATAATTGCATTTTCGACCTGACCAATTAAGTACCTCGACATTCCTCGCCACCTCAAAGTTTCCGCATTTCCACTTCTATAAAACCAATCCGCTTTATCAAATTCTAAAAATGCCTTGTCGTATTCTTCTAATTTGTAAAGTATTTTACCTTTTAATACGAAGCAATCAGGAACCGTATTGTCAAAAGAAATAGATTGTTCAATATCGTAAAGTGCAGAATAATAATTGTCTAAATGTAGATTTGCTTTACTTCTAAAATAATAAGACTTAGGTGATTTTGGGAAAGATTTTAATTTGTCAGTAAAGAAAATTTGAGCGTCTGCATAATTTTTCTCAGAAATTAAAATCTCACCTTCTCCTAAATTTTCGATGTCACGGAAACTAAAAAACTTATGTTCTAACCAATTGAAAAACATCAAGGTAAAGAAAAAGGGTAAGAAGAAAAATAATAATAACCATTCCATTAAAATAAATTTTAGGATAATTTGTATTAATTAATTTTGCAATTTTTCAAATTCTACTTTCTTTTTTTGGGGTAAACTATAAATTACTAAATCATAAGAATGGTCGATTAATTCTTGTAATTGTTTAGTAGGTGAAATTTCTCCATTGATAGTATTCCAATGGGTTTTATTCATGTGATACGCCTCAACTATGTACTCAAATTTATCTCTTAATTCAATTGCTTTTACAGGATTACATTTCAAACTTACTTTAAAAATTTCTGATTCTAATGGAGTTAGTGCAAACATCTTACCCATTACTTTATAAACCAAGGTGTCTGGTCCAAAAGGCAATTCCTCTGTGACCCACTTTTTTGCAATACAATACTCTCTAAATTCCTCAATGTTCATTTTATCTCACGAATGCTCTATAAATCATTACACAAAGGCACATTAAAAACATCAAAATTGATATTTTATTTATGGTGTGCATAGTTTTGATATTAAAATTAGTCGGTTTTGAAGGATCAGCTTTTCCAAATATTCTGAAAAAATAACTGAATGCTTCTCCTAATTTGAATTGTTCTTTTAGCTTTGACATTTTTTTAGTTTTGTGTTCTAAGTTAAACAATAAATCTTAATTTATATTCGGTTCAAACCAAATGCCATCCTCTTTAATTAAATCAATTAATTCATTGACTGCATTATCAGAATGTACAGATTTCTTTATAACATCCTGACCTCTGTACAAAGCAATTTTGTCTTTTCCAACTCCAACATAACCATAGTCTGCATCTGCCATTTCGCCTGGTCCATTCACGATACAACCCATTATTCCAATTTTAACTCCTTTTAGATGTTCGGTTCTTTTCCGAATCATAGCGGTGGTTTCTTGTAAATCAAAAAGGGTTCTCCCGCAAGATGGACAAGAAATATATTCAGTTTTACTCATACGTGTACGAGCTGCCTGTAGAATTCCGAAGGCTGTGGAGTTGTAACTTTTTGATATATTCAAAAGTTCAGATTTAATTGAAAAATCTGGCAATTTTAACATTATGCCATCTCCAAATCCATCAATTAATAATCCTCCACAATCAGTTGCTGAAAATAATTGAAAATTAGAATGAGGTAAATGTAAATACTTTCTCACAATTACGACTGGAACAGTAATTTGATTATCAATTAGTTCAAAAAATAATCTTCTCATTTCTGGCATTGCATGAACGTTGTCCGTTTCAAGAAAGATAATGATTTGATTATCATTTTTTAATAAGTTTATTAATTCCTCATCCAAGTCATTTAACGTCATAGTCACAAAATTCAGACTTTTATGTTTCGCTTTTATAAATTTATAATCTGATACATTAAATAATGGAAATTTATTGATTTTATCTTCTAAATTATTCCAAACTTCAAAATCCAAAATTTCTTTCAAACCCATCGGAAGCATATAATTTGCTGGATTTTTACCAGTATAAATATAGTCAGCCCCCAAATCATTCATTGTCCATTTATCAGGTAAAGGGATATAATAATGTCCTATTGATTTTAAATCTTCATATTCAGAAACTTCAATTTGTGAATAATCGGCAATTACTCTTGGGACATTATGCCCTCCAAAATTCGCAACTTCATGCGTTGTTCTTCGATGATATTGAAAAGGATTTATTGGAGAATCGGTTGAGGTATGAGGTATGAGGTATGTATTATGAGGTACAAATTGAGAAATGGTTTTTGATTCTTTTTTTCTATTGGTGTATCTATCAATCAATGCTCTTGCAACGGGTGCTTCAAATTCTGGGTCTTCGGTTAGACTTACTCTTACGGTATCGCCGAGACCATCTTCTAATAATGTGCCAATTCCAACGGCAGATTTTATCCTTCCATCTTCACCTTCTCCAGCCTCAGTTACCCCTAAATGTAAAGGATAGGCTTTAAGTCCCTCTTTATTTAATTTTTTACATAATAATCGGTATGCTTCCACCATTACTTGGGTATTTGAGGCTTTCATTGAAAGGACAATATTGTAGTAATTTTCATCCTCACAAATTCTCAAAAACTCTAAGGCTGATTCAACCATTCCAAGCGGAGTATCGCCATATCGACTCAAAATTCTATCACTTAACGACCCATGATTTGTGCCAATACGCATCGCAGTGCCATATTCTTTGCAAATATTTACTAAGGGTAAAAACTTCAAACGAATTCTATCTAACTCATCCTGATAACTTGATTCTGTGTATTCAATATTTTCAAACCGTTTTTTATCCGCATAATTTCCTGGATTAATTCTGACTTTTTCAACCAGTCGAGCCGCTAATTCCGCCGCATTAGGCGTAAAATGTATGTCAGCAATTAGTGGAACTTTATAACCTCTTATTCTTAATTCCTTCCGAATATTATCTAAATTTTGAGCTTCTTTTACGGACGGTGCAGTTATACGAACATATTCACTTCCAGATTCAATCATTCGAATTGTTTGCTCAACAGAACCCAACGTATCCATGGTGTCAATGGTAGTCATAGATTGAACTCTAATCGGAAAATCTGACCCAAGTGGCACGTCTCCAATGTTGACCGTAATGGTTTTTCGACGAGAATATTCCGTTAATGAGTTGGCATAACGATTTCCGTTTTCAATGAGATTTACGATTTGTGAATTGATATTAGACATAAATGATTTGTGGACTGAACATATTAAATACAAAGATAAAAAAATCCCTCAACAAACTTACAACGTTTATTGAGGGCATAAAGTTAGGATTTCTAAAATTTAAAAATCTCCAAAAGTATCTACTAAATATTTCTGAACAATACCAATATCTCCTTTTGAGGTTAAATCTGGCACGTTTTCTTCGACGGCAACCGTGATTACTTTTTTTGGATTTTCACTTGCCATTTTCATTACTGCGGTTGGTAATTCTCGTTCATTTCTGATTGGATTGAAAGGCTCTTTGCGTACATATTCCAAAATATCATCGTACTTAAAATGGAAAACATTCATGTTTACTCCTATTTTTCCATTCGAATCACGAGCTGATTCTATTTGTTCATCATTGGGTTTTTCAATAATCTGAATCAAATAATTATTGTCGTCGGATTTGATTACTGCGAATGATTTAACTCGTTCAGGTTCAACACCTAAGGCAACACTTTCATAGGAAACTACAATGTTGGGAACTGGATTTTCATTTAATAATTTCAGTACATTAACGGAATATAAATTATCCGAATTACAAACCGTAAATCTCTCCCCTTTCCATTCGGGCGTTTGTTCTAAGGCTTGTTGAATGGCATCGGCTGTTCCTGCGGGTTTTTCACGGTCGGGAGCAATGGTTTGGGTTGCGTAAAGAAATTTTATTCCCCAAGCTTTTCCATCTGCAACTAATTTATCATAGTAAGGTTTTGTGACATTATCTTTGGGATTTTTCAAAATCAATACTTCATCATAGCCAGCTTTATAAGCATTATAAATTAGATAATCCATAAACGGACGACCATCTTTTCCTACGCCAATCATTCCCTTTGGAAGTGTATTTGCTTGATTTACTAAGGTTGAATCAAGTGCTTCTGAACCTTCTACTTTTTTCATTCTTGACGACATTCCGCCCGCCATGATTAATAATTTTGCCATTTATTTTAAGTATCACAGGTTTCCAACCTGTTATTTGAGTATCACAGGTTTCCAACCTGTTATTTGAGTACATCAGGTTTCCAACCTGTTATTTTGAGTACATCAGGTTTCCAACCTGTTATTTGAGTATCACAGGTTTCCAACCTGTTATTTGAGGATATCAGGTTTCTAACCTGTTTTTTATGTATGAACAGGTTGGAAACCTATTCTACGAAACTCTCAATCTTTGTTCCTTCATCAACCGTAATAATATAAGCCTTACCGCCTTGATTTTCAATGGCTTGAGCTACTTTTTCTGGATTTTCTGGTGCATAAACAAACATACAACCACCTCCTCCCGAACCATTTATTTTACCTCCCAATGCACCTGCATCTAACCCTGCTTCAATCATTCTATCAATTTTTGTGGTAGAAATTTTCAAATTTTCCCTTAAGTTAAATTGATGTTGATTCAATAGTTCTCCTAATTCAGCATCTTTAAATATTTCAGATTTTAAAACAGTTAAGGCTTTATTTAATATTCGATGATTGTCGATATTGCCCGAAATTAATTCTTGTTCTTCTAACGTTAGTAATCCCTTAAATTTATCCAAATCATCAAAACTTGCCGTTGATATAGAAAAATTTTGAAATTCTTTTTTTATTTTTTCCACTGCAATCAACACGCCTCCCTTTACTCTCTTCAGTAACCCAACCGTATCTTTTGGTTCCTGAGAATCACCTAAAACAAACGTTCCTAATTTAGGTTTGACATTTTCTACTTTAATTTTTGGAATTGATTGCAGGTAGATTACATTTCCGCACGCAGTAGAATAATGGTCCATCATTCCTCCTGCTTCTTTAAATTCGACAACCTCCGCCCGATACGCAATTTCAGCAACTTCTTCTGGTGAAATTTGCTTTGGGATATCAGCTATTAAAGATAAAAAACACACCCAGTTTGCCAACAATGCCGAAGAACTTGAAGTACCAGAATTAATTGGAATATTGCCTTGAACCGTACATTCAAGCCCACTTTTAAAAGTAAATCCCTCTCTTTGCAAAATGTTTAAAGCTGATCGAAAATAGTCTCTATTGCTCTGATAGGGCATTTCTGGCAATATATCAAAGTGCATTGAACGGTGAATATCAGGAAGATGAATAGTTGCTTTTGCATTACCTGACTGTTTTCCAGAAATGTTTACCCTCTTTGAAATTGCCGCTGCAATAACTGGTAATCCTAAATAATCTTGATGTTCTCCAAACAAGCAAATCCTTCCTGGTGTTGAAACACTTATTATATTTTTCATTAAGTATTCGGCAATAAATTACGTAAAATTAAATAAAAAAAATTTCAAACATGAATTGTGAGGATTAATTCACTAAATAAAATACAACAAAAAATGCACGTAAATCACAAATAAATATCTAATATATTCATATAAATCCTTTAAATCAGTTTCTCAAACGCTCAATAATCATCTCCCAATGCGAAGATTGGCTTGTTTGTCTTCCACTTTCCACGAGTGAAATCAGGAATTTTTACGGATGCTGAACCCTTTGCAATTGATTCTTCAGAAAGAGGACTAATGGCTGACCAAGCCGCCGCATCATAAACATCAATGGGTGGGGCAACTTTTCGTTTGACAGATTCGATAAAAGCTCTCAGAACAAAATAATCAATTCCTCCATGTCCTGCATTTTCAGCATTTTGAGCGTTTTTTTTCCATAAAGGGTGGTCATATTTATTTTGATAATCTTTAAAATCTTCCCAAGTATGAGGTTTTTTACTAATCCCTTCTAAATAAATTTGATTACCATCATTCATCCAAAGCCCATTTGTACCCTGAACTCGAAAACCTAATGAATAAGGTCTGGGAAGGTTTGTATCGTGCGAAATCATAATGGTTTGTCCATTCGCACATTTAATATTTGTCGTAACAACATCTCCTAACTTGAACTGAACTTTGGCATTTGGATGATTTTCACCTCCATTTTTCACTACATAATTATGCAGTCCAACGCTTTGAGAAGCAATTGAGGTTAAATACAAAAATTGGTTTCCTCGATTGATATTTAACATTTCTGCAACGGGTCCTAAACCGTGAGTTGGGTACAAATCTCCATTTCTATCCACTGAATGTTGCGTACGCCACCGTGCTTCTGAATATCCTTTTTCACCAAATTCAACCCCTCCGCCATATACTTGTTTTCCATCATTGAATTTTACTTCTCGTAAATCGTGTTGATACCCACATTGTGTATGAACTAATTCTCCGAACATATTCTGACGAACCATGTTTAAAACTGCCATCACGTCCCGACGATAACACACATTTTCCAGAATCATACAGTGCGAACCTGTGCGTTCAAACATATTCACTAAATCCCAAGATTCTTGTAGTTTGACAGTAGCAGAAACTTCGACCGCAGTATATTTTCCAGCTTTCATCGATACAAGAGCCATTGGAACATGCCACTCCCAAGGTGTTGATATAACAATTCCATCCAAATCTTCTCGTTTGACCATATTTTCAAAATCATGATCGCCATTTTTATAGACTGCGGGTGCTTTTCTACCTTTTTCTTTACATTTTTCTAAAACTTGATTTATTGCTTTTGGGTCAATATCACAAATCGCATTGATTTCGACATCATCTCTAAACAACGCTTGACTTAGGTGACTTTGCCCTCTTTGACCAACGCCAATAAAACCCAACCGAACTTTTTTATCTTCTTCTTTTTTACCAAAAATAATATTAGGTAAAATCATTGTTGAAGAACTCAATAATGCGGATTTTTGAATAAAATCTCTACGTTTCATATCATGAATAAAAATTAAAGTAAAATAAATTTCTGTTAAGTTACAAGACTTTTCTGAACTACTCTCGTTTCAATAGTGTTTTTTATTAAGTTGATTATTATTTTAATTTTGTTTAAGAGTTTTTGAAAATAATTAAACAAAATTGAACAATTTAGATACTTAACTGGTTTATACATTTGAATAACAACTCGCCGATTTAGTTTAATAGTGTTGCTGACAACCTTTCAGACGGCTTTTAAACTGAGAGACTAAATCCCCGAATTATTGTCTCAGTTCAATACGGATTAGCTGACCGTTAGATTGTAAACAGTCTATAGAATTCAGTAAGCGGAATATGAAACTGCCTACTTTATTATTAAAAACTGCATACAAAAATTGAACCCTGATTTTCAATAAAAATTTTAGAAAGAACAACATGATGCCAAAAAAAGTGGCGGTGTTTAGGAAAGAGCATTTTAATGCCGCCCACCGTCTAAACAATCCGAACTGGTCGGATGAGAAAAATAATCGTGTCTATGGAAAATGTAATAACTACAATTATCATGGTCATAATTACGATTTGATTGTTCAAGTAACGGGTGAGATAGACCCTGAAACTGGTTATGTCATGGATATGAAAGTATTGAGCGACATTATTAAAAAAGAAGTATTAGATAAATTTGACCACAAAAATCTGAATCTTGACACAGAAGAATTTAGAGATTTAAACCCATCTGCAGAAAACATTGCCATAGTAATTTACGACAAACTAAAACCGCAAATTGATACTCAATTTGACCTTAAAATAAGATTATATGAAACAGAACGAAATTTTGTTGAATACCCTATTGGTTGACAACAACAGCAAAATACAATTCACAGACGAAGAAATTGGCGATGACCACGTTATGACTTCTGTTGATACCCCAATGCGTGACGATGCTTTTGAAATGAATGATGATGAAAAAATTGCTCAAATTGAATATCATTTTCGTCAAATTATGGAAACATTGGGCTTGGATTTAAGGGATGATTCCTTGAAGGGAACGCCTAAAAGAGTTGCAAAAATGTATGTAAAAGAGATTTTTAGTGGACTTGATCCAAAGAACATGCCTGCGATTGCTTTGTTTGAAAATAAATATCATTATAATGATATGTTAGTTGAGAAAAATATTACATTCTATTCAAATTGTGAACATCATTTTGTGCCGATTATTGGAAAAGCACACGTTTCATATATTGCGAATGGAAAAGTGATTGGATTATCGAAATTGAACAGAATTGTGCAGCATTTTGCTAAAAGACCACAAGTACAAGAACGCCTTACGATGCAAATAGCGAAGGAATTAGAGAAAATCTTGGGAACCAAAGATATTGCGGTTATGATTGATGCAAAACACCTTTGTGTATCTTCAAGAGGTGTTAGAGATGATGCATCCTCAACGATTACGAGTTTTTATGGAGGTAAATTTCAAGAAGAAGCAACGAAGGCTGAGTTTTTAAAATATATTGCCTAAAAGTAAAACTTAATTGTATCTCGATTTATTTTGAAAAAGCATCTGAGAAGTTACGTTCTTAGATGCTTTTTCGATTTTTGGACTACCAATTATCACTGAATTATGATTAAACTAATCAAAACAAAATTAATTAGAAATTTGTATGAGACGACATAGTAACCAAGTTTTCATAAAAACAACTATTATCGAAAAAGAACGCTTTCAAACATCCCTCATTACAAAAAACGTTAAATTTTGCAATTGAAGGTGTTTTGTTTAAACACTATTAAGACTTATAAATATGAATTTATTCAATAATGATGTATTTTGAAGAATAAAATTGGTAATGAATTGAATAAAAAAGATTGAGAAATTACTTTTATATTTTAAAATTATTTTCAATCTTTTAAATTGATAACCGCTGATTATTAAATATATCGAACCGATAATTTGATGTATATCCAGACCAATAAAGAATTTTAAAGATTTGAAAGACACACAAAGCTTCACCTCATTCCAGTTTTCTACCAATATCAAAATTTTCTTGAGCCTTCAAGTTATTCCCTTTTTTTTGATAATAAAGACCTAAGTTTTGATACGCTAATCCATTTTTGTCATTTAATCGAATAGATCTTTCGATTAATTCTTTTCCTTCTTCCAATTTTTCCAAATTTAATAAAATCAAACCTTTATTATTGAGGTAAAATGGTTGTGCAGGTTGTTGTTTAAGAGCAAGATTTACCATTTTTAAAGCCTCATTATATTTATTTTCTTGATTTAAAATAAAAGCTAAATTATTCAGAGCAAAATCTTGTTTCGGGTCAATGGCAGTTGCTTTTTGAAAACTTTTCTTAGCCAAATCGTATTCTTTGTTTTCAAAATATAAATACCCTTGATTGGTATAAGCCTCCGCATTTTTAGGATTCAAAAGTATGGCTTTTTCATAATCTGCTGTTGCACCAGAAGTATTTCCCATTTGCACTTTTGTATCCGCCCGACTTACATAATAAAACGATGAATCTTTGAATGGAACTGCTAATTTATCGTAATCTACCATCGCATTTTGAAAATCTCCTGTCACAAAAAGTGCTTCTGCACGATTAAAATAGGCTTCCCAATATTTTTTATCAAGTTCGATTGCTGAATCAAAGTCTTTCAACGCCTCATCAATTTTCTCAATTTTTTGATAAGCCAACCCTCGATTATTATAAGAATCCGCAAATTTTGGATTCTGTTTCAAGGATTCATCAAACCAGTGAATGGCATCTAAATATTCTTTTTCTTTGAGTTTTTGATTACCTCTTTTAAAGAATTTAATTGATTCTTCTTTTTTATCAGTTCCACACGCAACGAAGAAAAATGAGATGTTGAAAATGAGGAGATATTTTATTATTTTCACGTATAATTAACAGTTAATTTTTAAAAAATATAATCATGGAAACTACTAAAACCAGCGATTTTCAGTCTTTGAAAGAATTTTATCCATACTATCTAACTGAACACGCCAATTCGACTTCAAAATTACTTCATTTTATTGGAACGAGTCTATTTTTTGTTATTCTGGTTTATGCTCTTTTCACTGCAAAATATCAGCTGATGTGGTTTATGCCTGTGGTTGGATATTTTTTCGCTTGGATTGGTCATTTCTTTTTCGAGAAAAATAAACCTGCCACTTTTAAGTATCCATTTTATAGTCTCGCCAGTGATTTTATGATGTATTTTGATATTCTGAGGGGTAAAGTCAAAATTTGAACTATGACATAAACGCTTTTGTTCCTAATTTTGTAGAAATATTTTAAAACAAAATACAATGATTAAAGCTGAAATGCTGACCGACAGAGGTCAAATGATAATTGAATTTTATGAGCAAGATGCTCCAATTCACGTAAAAAACTTTACTGATTTAGCAAAAAAGGGCTTTTATGATGGATTAACTTTTCACAGAGTAATTCCAAATTTCGTAGTTCAAGGTGGCGACCCAGATGGCACGGGCGGCGGTGGACCTGGTTATTCAATTCCAGATGAATTAACGGGAGACAATCAATATCACGACAGAGGAGTGCTTTCGATGGCTCACCGTGGACCAAATACTGGCGGTTCGCAGTTTTTTATCTGTCATAGTCGTGCTAATACCGCTCACTTAGACCGTAAGCATACGTGCTTTGGAAAAGTTGTTGAAGGATTGGATGTAATTGACATGATTCGTGAAGGCGACCATATTCAGAAAATCACAGTAATTGAAGAAGTAGCATAAATGGTTATTAGGGGTTGGGATTTGAGGGTTGTATAACGTTTAAATCCCAAATCCTAACCCCCAACCCTCAAAATATGACTTTCATCGGAGAACTTACAGGTTCAAGTCCTGATTTAAAAATATCTTTGTACAAATGGAACGCCAAGTTTTTTGTAAAATTTGAAACACCCGATTTAGAACAAGTTTACAAAATTTCTGAAATAGATGCCTCAGAAACTGAAATTCGTGAAATGGTTACTGATGCGTTTATTCAAAAAGTTATCCTCCGATTTAGAGAAATGTATGGTGATATTTCAGAGATTTATTAGGTAAAATTGTCTGAGCGACCCTCTTTGAATTTAGATTAAATGGATTGTAGAATTTTTTGGATTAAAGTCAAATATAAAATCTAAAAAATCTTTTAATCTCAAGAATCCAAATTCAGACTTTACTTCACTGCCAACGGAGAATCTTTCTCTTTCGCCAACGTATCAAATGTCAATTTATCCGCCCATTTTGGAAATAATTTATTAATCCAAATAATTGCTTTCCCCTGCAAAGTCAAAATCATATCTC
>JANXML010000365.1 GCA_025354645.1 Arcicella sp.
CCCATTGAAGGTCTGATTCATACAAATCACAGATGTGAGTGTATAATTTGATAAGTTTGAGTGATTTTTCCATAATTCTCAAACATTTTTATACCTCACTCTGTCTTTCTTTTAGAAAAATTTAACCCGTAATTCGCATAAATCATTATATTCAATTGAGGCAGTGCTGTTACCGTATTTTCCAGATTTTACAATTTGATAAAAATAGATGGTTAAATTCCCACTGATAACTTTTCTTATTCTTGTTTCCGCTGAACCATAAGTTCCTTTTAAATTAGGAAGTTTGGTATCAATGAACTTTGTAATAGAACCTGTTTTCGATGTATATAAGTCCATCTTGGTCTTTAATTTTTCTACATCTTTTTTAATATCTTGTGCTATTGGAGACGCAATCTTTAACAAGTAAAAAAACACGAAGATTGTAATTTTTCTTAACATGGATGTATAATATTTTAAATTTTTGCGAAAGCAATTGGACGAATATATTTGTATGATTTTATTTGTAACTATCTGATAATTAAACAATTAATCACTCATAAACTTCTTTTCGATGAGCAACTTTCACCACTAAAACCCTCAAAATATCATCTTCAATGGTATAAATGGCTGTGTAATCTCCTATCCTAATTCTGTAAAGGTCGCCAGTTATATTTGCTACATGGAAATTGGTTAATTTTTTATGTTTGCGAGGTCTTGGGTCAGTGGCTAAAAACTCAATTTTATCCAAGATTTTATCTGCTACTTTGGCGGGTAATTTATCAAGTTCTTTATCTGCTTTTTCGCTAATTACTATTTCGTACATTTTCTGAATTTATAGTTTAGCTTTGATTCTTGCACGCACTTCATTAAACGGAACAACGGGGTCATTAATTCTCTCCGCTGCCGAGAGCGTATCCATCAAATCTTCCATTAATTCCTTAATGGCTTCATTTTTCAGGTCAAACATCATGGCGGTTTTCTCACCAAAATTATTGGTAACATAACTGATACCTCTTTGTATAGTTGCGGTTTCCATTTTATTGTATTTTTGTTTATTATCTAACGCAAAATCAAAAACGATATTTTAATCAAAAACTACACCATTTTCTGAAAAATCGTCTTCATGGATTTTTCGATTTTGGCGTAATCTTCGATTGTCTTTGCAATATACACAAAAGCAATGTAAGCTGGAATTTGGGAGACTGGTTTTTGTAGTAAAAGGTGCTTATTGAGACGGTATGCCTCACGGGTGCGGCGTTTGATGAGATTTCTGTCCACAGCGTGTTTGAAAGAACGCTTCGAGACTGAGATTAGAATTTGGGGATTTTCAGGGGTTAGGGGCTGGGGGTTAGGAGTTAGTATTTCGGACGCTGATTCACTATCACCTAACATCAAATCCCTAACTCCTAAACAAGAAACACGAAAAGGGTAGAGAAAAACCGATTTGATTTGTCCTCTACCCTTTTTATCAAAGAGTTGCTCAATAACTTTCTTGGAATTAAGTCTTTCAGACTTTTTAAAAGTAAACGTCATAACTCAATTTGAAAATTTGGTGATCGAACGGCGAACCGTGTAAAAATTTAAAAATGAATCACAAGACATTTTCAAATTAACCAATTTTCAAATTAAAAAATTACTTACCTCTCTTTTCGTCTGAAACGGTCAATTTGTGTCTTCCTCTGGCACGACGAGCCGCTAAGGTACGACGACCGTTTGGAGTGGACATTCTCTCACGGAAACCGTGCTTATTTTTTCTTTTCTTTACCGATGGTTGAAACGTTCTTTTCATGACGATATATTAATAAAAATCTTTAACTTCTTAAAACAGGACTGCAAAGGTAAGAAGTTTATTTTTATCAGCCAACTGTTTTTAAAAGTTTTGGTTTTATGTGCGTGTTTATGAGTAATTTGGTTGGCTGATTACTGTTAATTAATGTAAGTTGCGTAAAATTAAAACTGTCTATCAAGGATATACATGATAATAAAACAGAGAATTTTCAGTAGAAATCCTTTTGCCGTTACAGCGTGGATTTTCCTTGGAAACTTAGCGGTAATATCGGCAAAC
>JANXML010000366.1 GCA_025354645.1 Arcicella sp.
AGGACTCGTTGAATGCGGACTGGCTTCAAAACGAAATTAACGATTATGAAGTAGTTTCTCCCGCTAAATTAAATCAAGTTGATTTAACGTTTATTCCAGACTTTGAAATTCCAAAAAGGAACGGGCGATACGTGATTGAAAATATTTTCAAAGGACCTAATTGGCGTAACCAAGCAACGGCAGTAAATTTCTTTTCAAAGGGTTTTACGCACATTGATGAGTTGATGTTAAATTTGGGAACAGAGCGACAGGATATTCCGTATAGTAATACTTTTGTTTCCACGGTTCCGTTGGGCAGGATTGTGTCGGTTGGTAGTGGAGCGAATTACCCACGTTTAGAATTAGGGGTTGATTCGGATGCTGACGAGATGAATTCAGTTGATTATGCCCACTATTCTGACATTTTGAATGATTATAAATCTAATGTACCTCAGAAGTTCAAAGGAGGCGATTCTACCTATAAAGGAGCGTTTATTGGGTTTGATTTAGAAAACGGCTCGTTTAATTTAAACATTTATGATTTTGTAAATCGAATTGTTGCCTTGCATCAGGCGTTGTTAGATGCTTCGAGTTCAGACACTGAAATATCATTGATGTACCAATCGTTGCCGTTGCAAAATGTAGGTTTCGGGGTCAATCGGGGACATTATAACGGAACCGCGGATGCAACATGGACAACACCAGCGAGTATGACTGCGAACGCTCAGTCGAAGAATTTTCCTGCGGCTTTGGTTGGAAAATCTTTGAAGAATTTGTCTTCACGGATGCGTTGCAAGTTTGAGTATTATATGCTTTATGAGGCTATGTTGCCAGAAGGCACTCGTTTGCTGAACAAACAAAATACGAACTTGACCGATTGGGGCGGCAACGACATCAGTATTCTTACGCACTTCAATATTGGCAATCCAAGTTACTTCCACTGGGCGGCTCACTGTGCTGCGGGATTAGGATGTCAAAGACCTCACTTGAACGGAAAATTGTTAATGTTACAAGCTAATCATTTTAACATTGGAGGCAATGGTTATTTTTATGAACAACAGTACGAAAATGGGTTGCCAAAGCCTAATCAGCCAGCGACCACGGTTTTGAAACAGGCTTTCGATGGCTTAGGCAGGTATTCGGCTTCTAATCATATTATTCAGGGACATATATTTATTGCAATATTTTCGGGAGCCATTTATTATCAATGGGAGGCTAACAATTTGCTTACTGAAGAACCAAGAACACGTGGGGAGCAGATTAATCAGTATCCAAATCCTTCTTACCGAGATTACAGGGGTGTTGGGGCTCAGTCTATTGCCTTTAAAAGGATGGCTGCCACGAAGGCAAAAGTTGGCAACCAAGTTGTTTCGATATGCGATTTGCTGGATGGCAATCAGAAATATTTGTGCGAAAACATTGAGGTTGATTATCTGAATGTGAACAATTTTGTTGGCAAGAAGTCTGTCAATCCGTTGGATTGGATTCAATATAAATTGAGTCCTGTTATGGCGATTGTAAATGAGGTTAAAGGTATGATTGCGATTTATGCAACACAAGCCTACGGGGTTGAGCAAAGCGAAGTAGATGTCTATTATACGCAGAATGGCTATAATTTCAAACAAAGAATCACAATAGTAGCGGGGCAAAATAAGCTCTATATTTTCAGTTTGAATGGAACGGTTGGTGTTCCATCGCCCACGCCAACGCCCACGCCGCCACCAACAACGAGTTCGACTATAATAACCGAACCAAGTAAGCCTCCGTATTTTTTCTCGGATGGACACGCACCGAGTTATTATGACAATAACGCCAATTTACCGAGAATTATCACGAACGCTGCCAGACCAACTCCCGAAGACGATTACGTCTGGATGAAGAATGACAAGATCAAGGTTGCTATCAACTTAAAGCGGGGCGGTCAAATTGCGTGGGCTTCTTTGTTGAATTCGACGACAAATCTTGTCTACAACGGTTACGACGGTGGATTCCAAATTACGATTGATGCGTATCAAGTGAAAGATGGCTATACGCAAAATGGTAAAGTGTCACATCAGCAGCCAAACAATGGGGGTCCTCTTACGTCTTACAACGTAACAATGGGGGGCGACTTTAATAATCATTCGCAGACGCTGATTGATTACAAAAAGGTTGGAGACAGTTACTATGTAAAATTTAGACCAATATTTTATGTAATGGACTCAGAATGGTCGGAAATAATTATTGAGGTTAAATACACGCTTGATGGCAATTCAGTTCGTTGCGAATACAAGTATTATTCATTCAGAACGGATGGGCAGTACGAACAAAATACCTTCGATGGAGCTGCGTGCCCTGCGTGTTTTATTATTAATACGCTTGATCGTTACCAGACTTACACGGGAAATAGCCCTTGGACAAACGCTCCAGTTGAAGATGGGCAATTGCCTATTATTAACCAAGGTGGGGCAGTTATTGGCAGACATACGAAGGAGCGTTGGTCGTGTGTTTATAAAGCTAATTCAAACCAAGCGATCGGCATTTATATGCCCACAACGAACAGCTCGGAGTATTCCAATATGAAACAATTGGAAGTTTATCAAGGAAACGAACCAGGGGATGAGTTTACAGGTGGATTTACGTATTTTGATATGTTTACTGGTTTTGACAATATCGTTGGCAACCGAGGCAACTATTCAAAAACAATTGTCGCTAATGTTATCGTTGCAGAATCGCCTCAAAAAGTAAGAGAGAAGGTGTATCAGTTGGCGGGAATTTGAGTTTCAAGCCAGTTAGACATTCGTTTAACTGGCATTTATTTAATAATTAACAACCATTTAAACACGAGTAAAATGATTAACAAAAGGTTAGGCAAGACCGCAAAGATTAAACTTCTAACACCCATCAATTACTATGGCAGTAAGAATCAATTGTTACCTAAAATTCTTCCATTAATACCAGAACATACGGTTTACGTTGAACCGTTTTTTGGTGGAGGAGCGTTGTATTTTGCGAAAGAGCAAGTGCATATAGAGGCAATCAATGACATAAATGGAGAGGTAATTAACTTTTACAGGGCATCAAAGAAGGAGTTTCCAGACCTCAAATTAGAGATTGATTGTACACTGTTTAGTGAAGAGCAGCACGCTGAGGCAAGTGATATTTACAATAACCCAGAGGACAAAACAACGGTCATGAGAGCCTGGGCTTTGTTTGTTTTAAGCCAGCAATCATTTCTAAATATTATCGACAACAGTTGGAAATTTAGCCATGATAGAAATTTGGCACAGACATTTAATAACAAAAAAGTGATGTTTGATGAGCGTTATTTGGCACGTTTTGAACGCACCCAAATCTTTAAGCGTGATGCCAATCGAGTGCTAATTAACATGGATTGCAAACAAGCATTCCACTTCATTGACCCGCCTTATTTCAATGCGAATATGGGTCACTATGCTGGATATACTGAACAACATTTCAAGGAGCTTTTAGAGACGTGTGCGAAGTTGGAAGGTAAGTTTTTGCTCACAACATTCCCGTCTGAAATACTCAAAGAATACACACAAAAGCATGGCTGGCATACGATTGAGATTAAGATGTATTCGTCTGCCAAAGTGGGCAATGCACTCAAAGGAGAAGACGCTATGAAGGTCGAAGTGTTCACAATGAATTATATTCCAACTCAGCAACAAATCGTTGAAATGAGGTTAAAAGAACCCCACATGGATGCCTAATCTTACGTTATCGAAATAGCCGTGTGATGAACTTGTTTTCAAAGTTCGTCCATGCAGGGTAGGTCTTGCAACTCACACGGCTTAATTATTTCGATAAGATTAGGCATTACAAAAGTACAAAAGCCACTCCAGTTTAGAGTGGCTTTTCTTGAATTTTTACAGATGTATGGTGAGAAAAGTGTACATTTGGTATGACAAATTTGTACATTTGGAACGGAAAATTAATTTATTGTCAAAATTTTCGATACTTTCACTTTCTGTAATACCTTTAATATCGTAAAATAGTTCTGTTTCGTGAATAAATTTTGAGATTACAGCTCTGTACAAACGAGTTCTTGAAAGTGTACTTCCCGTAAAGAAAACAATTTTATCTGAATTTTGCTCAAAAAAAGAGAATAAAGTGTTTGCTACCGTTGTTAATACGATTCTCATATCGTTATTATTACTAACGGACAAAGTATCTATTTTGCCGTTTGGTAATAAATCACCAAATACGAGTTGATAGTATTTTTCATCATCTTCGGCTGGGATATACGCAACGACTTTCTGTATTACTTTGTCTTTACTAATACTTTCAAATACATGTTGTAAAGCATTTGGAGTAGATTTTAATTCATAATGTGGTTTTTCCATTCAACAAAAATAGTAATAAATCATGCAAATCTCAAAATCGCTGATTGAACAAAATAATGAGAGCAATATCTTATCTCATACCAAAAAATTAGACTACCTAAAATCAGAAATAGATAGCGTTGAAGCTATTATTTCTAAACTAATAGCCTTTCAAATTGCTATTCCTTCATGGGCATTAGGCACGGGCGGCACACGCTTCGGGCGTTTCCCAGGTGGTGGTGAACCCCGAAGTTTGGAAGAAAAAATTGAAGATGTTGGACTTCTTCACGCCTTGAATCAATCATCGGGAGCAATTTCTTTGCACATTCCTTGGGATATTCCACAAAATCATCAAGCCATCAAAACGCTGGCAGTTCAACACGGATTGAAGTTTGATGCTGTCAATTCTAATACTTTTCAAGATCAAAAAAATCAGGAACATACCTACAAATTCGGTTCATTGCAAAACGTCAATAAAGCGATTCGTAAACAAGCCATTGACCATAACATTGAAGTAATTAAACAAGGCATCGAATTAGGTTCTGAATCTTTAACCGTTTGGTTATCAGATGGTTCGTGTTTTCCTGGGCAATTAAATTTCAGAAAAGCCTATCAAAATACCTTGGAAAGCTTAGAGGAAATTTATGCGGCTTTGCCCGAAAATTGGAAGTTATTTTTGGAATACAAAGCCTTTGAACCCAACTTTTATTCAACTACGGTTGGCGATTGGGGAATGTCGTATTCTTACGTGCAGAAATTAGGAGAAAAAGCATTCACATTGGTTGATTTAGGACACCATTTACCCAACGCTAATATTGAACAAATCGTGGCTTTGTTGTTGATGGAAGGAAAATTAGGCGGTTTCCATTTCAACGACTCAAAATATGGCGATGATGATTTGACGGCTGGGGCAATTAAACCTTATCAATTATTCTTGATTTTCAGCGAATTAATGGATGGGATGGATGCAAAAGGCATGAATCACGCCACGGATTTGGGTTGGATGATTGACGCATCACACAACGTAAAAGACCCGTTAGAAGACCTTTTGCAGTCAGTTGAGGGCATTATGACCGCTTATGCACAGGCACTTTTGTTGGATAGAAATGCCTTAGAAATTGCTCAAGATGAAAACGATGTCGTGCGTTGTCAAGAAATTTTGCAAGGTGCTTTTCGTACTGATGTTCGAGCAATTGTGGCGGAGGCTCGTTTGCGTTCGGGAGGAGCATTGAATCCGATTCAAGTATTTAGAAATCTGAAAGTTAGAGAAAATCTGATTGGCGAAAGAGGGACTTTAACGGTGGCGACTGGACTATAAAAAACTTATGAAAACTCCCACCATTGCCATTTTTGACATTGGCAAAACCAACAAAAAACTCTTCCTTTTCAACGAAAACTACGAAATAGTTTTAGAAAAATCCACACAATTCGATGAAACAACCGACGAAGATGGAGACCCTTGTGAAGATGTTGAATTGTTGAGTAAATGGGTTATTGATACTTTTAATGAAGTACTTCAAAACCCTGACTTTGAAATAAAAGCCCTCAATTTTTCAACGTATGGAGCCAGTTTTGTGCATCTTAATTCGGAAGGAAAAGTGATTGCTCCGCTTTATAACTACCTAAAACCGTATTCGGAAGAACTCAAAAAACAGTTTTATGACACCTACGGGGGAGAACAAATTTTTGCTCGTAAAACCGCCTCGCCCGTCTTAGGAAATCTTAATTCGGGTATGGTTTTATATCGTTTGAGATACGAAAATCCAACTCTATTCGCTCAAATTCACTATTCTTTGCATTTGCCACAATATCTCAGTTTTTTATTTACTGGAAAATACTTTTCAGACATTACCAGCATCGGTTGCCATACCAACCTATGGGATTTTGAAAAAAATCAGTATCATGAATGGGTTGAAAAGGAAGGAGTCATTAAAAAATTAGCTCAAATAAATTCTAAATCACAATATTTAAACAATTTAAAAATTGGAACGGGTTTGCACGATAGTTCAGCCGCATTAATTCCTTATTTAGCCACTTTTAAAGGACAAAAATTTGTATTAATTTCTACAGGGACTTGGTGTATTACCCTCAATCCGTTCAATCATACGCCTTTAACAGATGAGGAATTACTACAAGATTGCCTTATCTATTTGCAATATATGGGCGAACCTGTGAAAGCATCAAGATTGTTTGCGGGTTATGAACATGAGCAAATTATTAAGCAATTATCGGAACAATTTCAGAAACCTTTGGATTATTACAAATCAGTAGAATTTAATCCAAATTACATAGAAATATTTGAGGATAATGAATATGAACCTGCCTATCATCAATTGATTTTGAATCTTGTCAATCAGCAAATCGTTTCCACGAAATTGGTTTTGAATGATTCAACCGTTACAAAATTATTCGTGGATGGAGGTTTCGGAAAAAATGAAATTTATATGAATCTTTTGGCAAAAGCATTTCCAGAAATGGAAGTTTACGCAGCTTCTGTGGCTCAGGCAACGGCTTTGGGTGCTGCTTTGGCGATTCATCAAGATTGGA
>JANXML010000375.1 GCA_025354645.1 Arcicella sp.
TGTTTACCGTATCGTAAAATTGCAAACCATTGAAGGCGTAAAATGGCGTGACAAAGCCAAGCGTGTGTACGTGAAAGAACGCATTGTGGATGCCGTTAGGGGCAATATTTATGCTTCCGATGGGAGTTTATTAGCAACATCTTTACCCAAATATAAATTAGGATTCGACCCTTTAGTGTCAAGAATTAATAAAGGAAACACTAAAATTTATGACGATGGAATTGATTCTTTGTGTCATCTTTTAGCAAATTTTTACGGTGATAAAGACTGGAAAGATTATTATTCGATGATTGATTTGGCTCGTCGAGACAAAGTGAGTTATATACGTTTAAACGAAAGAAAAATTGATTTTCAGCAACGCAAAGCCATGGAAACTTGGCCCATTTTCAGAAACGGAAAATTTAAGGGTGGCGTAGTTTTTGAAAAAACCAATGAACGTTATAATCCTTTTGGAAAAATGGGTTTCAGAACGATTGGATATAAAAGAGAAACCGAAAAAGTGGGAATCGAAAACAGTTTTGATGCTCAATTGGCGGGGACAAATGGGAAAGGAATTTTTGAAAAAATTGTGGGTGGAAGTTGGCGACCCATTGATGGTGGAGAAGAGTCAATCCCCGTGGCGGGCGTGGACATTCACACGACGATTGACGTTAATATTCAAGACGTTGCCGAGACTTCTTTGATGAAACATCTTCGCCAGTTAAGTGCCGATAAAGGTTGCGTGGTAGTAATGGAGGTGGCAACTGGTGAGATCAAAGCTATGACAAATCTAACCCGTTTGCGAGATACATTGGCTTTTGCAGAAACCTATAATCACGCAGTTTTGGGACTTTCGGACCCAGGTTCGGTTTTTAAATTGCCTTCAATGGTGGCAATGATGGAGTTTGGAGGATTGAAAAATGAAGAATGGGTTCACACGGGTGATGGAACTTTGACCATCGGAAATAAATTATTGAGAGACACAAAAGCCCACGGAACAATATCTGCCCAACAAGTTTTTGAGACATCCTCAAACGTAGGAACGGCAAAATTGATGCAAAAATATTTTGGGGGAAAAGAGGGAGAATATTATAAAAAACTCCATGAATTTCATTTAGACGAACGGTTAAATTTTCAATTACGCCCCGATGCAATACCCGTTATCAACACCCCAAAATTAGGCGATCCAACGGCAATGCCTTGGAATTCAATTGGTTATGGAACGTCGCTTACGCCTTTGCAGATGTTAGCGTTCTATAATGCCATTGCTAATGACGGAAAATGGGTTCAACCAATTATTGTAAAACACACTAAAATTGCGGATGTAATTGAGGACGATTATGAGGTTTCGCAAGTAAAATACGACGAACCTTTATGCAGTAAAGAGACCTTAGCGAAAGTAAGAAAAATGTTGGAAGGAGTCGTTGAAAGAGGCACAGCCACAAATATCAAGAATGATTTGTATAAAATTGCGGGTAAAACAGGAACTTCTCGTAAGTTAGTTGGTGGCAAATATCGTGAAGGAATGTATTACACTTCTTTCATCGGATATTTCCCTGCCGATGCACCCAAATATAGTATCGTCGTGATGATTGATAATCCTCGTGGCGTTAAACAGGAAGCTCTTTTTGCGGCGGAAGCATCGGCTCCCGTTTTTAAGGAAATTGCCGATAAAATTTATGCTTGCGACATCAGAATGCACAAATTATTAGATACAAAAAACCCTGATGCCAGACAATTTGCGACTAAAAAGCAAGTGGCTCATACATCGGATATCAAGACGATTTGTGAAGAATTTCAAGTGGAAAAAGTGCCAACAAATGAAGGCTGGTCGGTGGTGCGTGGAGACGGTGGAATTTTAGAATACCAAACCCGCCAAAATCCAAAAAGTACGGTGCCAGATACTCGTGGAATGACGTTGAAAAATGCTTTGTATGTGCTTGAAAATAAAGGTTTTAAGGTATCATTCAAGGGTGCAGGCAAGGTGACAAGTCAATCCGTTCCACCAGGTGCAACCACCATCAGAAACAGAAACATCGGCTTGTTGTTAAACTGAAAGATGGCACGCAGATGAGACTTGCCGTCCGCCTTGATGCTTCACAACGCAGATTTTCGCAGATTTTTCTATTAAACTGTAAATTTATTGCTAATAAAATAATTGATTGTAACGAGAATATTTAGAGACAAAAAATCCTCTTAAATCTGCGTTGCCGTAGGCATCTGCGTTATCTGCGTGCCATTTTAAATTCTTGTTAAATAGTTAAAAACTTAACCCTGATTATAATGTCATCATTTCAAAATTCATCTGAAAATAATTCGGATAACACCAATCAATCTTGGTTGCGTAATGGTTTGCTTGGACTTTTATTGATGGGCGTACTTTACTTGTTTTACACGCAATTTGGTCAAAATAAAAAGACTGATTTGACGGTAAGCCAAATGCAAATGAACGCCGAAGAAATCAAAACGATTAATATCGACCTTCAACGTTTGCGTGATGACATTAAGGATAACCGAAGTAATATTCAAGAAAAACAAAAGAAAATAGATGCTCTTCAAGCAAAATTGGAGAAAGTTTACATACAACAAAATTCACGTAACGACGATGAACGTGAAACAATGTTGGCGATGTTGAAAAAGCAAATTGCTCAATTGTCAGTGGATAAAACTCGTTTGCAAGCTCAAATGACCAAAACCATCGGAGAATACGAACTTAGAATTACGGACTTTCAGAAAATTCTCCAAGAAAAAGATAGTCTGATAACTTACCAGAAAAATGTTATTCAAGACTTAGAAAGTAATGTTGCCATCAAAAAAGCGGAAGTAAACGAATTGCAAGGTGAATTAAGAGAAACGGATGATATTTTAAATATTTTGGATAATAAAATCCACGTAACTGTCACAAACGTTGGGTTTTATTCAAACGGTTTTGATGATGCAGATAATGAATTATCGGATTCTAAGAACAAAAAAGACATTTCCGAAATGGGAATTTTTTATTCATTAAGTAGAAAATTACAGAGTAATGAAAAACTAATTGCTGAATTGACTTTGCCTAATAGTGCGGTGGTTGGTAAAAAGGAATTCACCAAACAAGACATTGAAAACATCGAAAAGCAATCTGAGAAAAGTGGTGTGGATAGACCCATGAGCATAAAAATTCAGAAAGGATCTTTTGACACACCCTTGAAGGTGAATTTTTACATCAAGGCAGGTTTAGGCGAAAAACATACTTTTTTGATTGATTCAAAATTAATTACTGATTTGAAGGCAAAGCAGGTTTATTAAAAACTTGATTTTTTGTATCTTTATAAAAAATAATGAACAATGAACTTAGAAATATCATTTCAGGAACTGGCGAAATTACAGCAAGAAATCTTATCCAAACAGTCCTCTTTTACCTTGGAGAAAGCAAGACAACAAGTGGAAAGATTGAAGAATCAGAACTCGTCAATAAAAAGAACGAGATAGAACGGTTAGCTTTGTTTGCTAATGAAAATCATCTTTGGTATCAATCAGTTAACGAGAGTACATATATAGGTGAAGGTGCAGAACAAAAAGTCTATCTGAATATAGATGGTAAAAATGTTATCAAACTTAATGATACTATTTTTTATTCATCATGGGAAGAATATTTTATTAGTCTTTTGATTCACAACTATTTATTAAAACATCTTATGATTTGATTGGTTTTATCAAGAAGAAAGTACTTTTTATGCCGTCGTAAAACAGCCTTTTATTGAATCTACGGAAGCTACTGATCTAAACAAGGTTAGACTGTTCTTAGAAAGGAATGGATTCATACATAAAAAGAATAATGATTATTTCAATACAGCGTTGGGTATTATTTTGGAAGACCTACATGATGAGAATGTATTAACTAATAGAGGTGTATTTTTCTTTATTGATACTGCTATTTACTTGCTTTAATAATTAGAAAACTTTATTTTCCACAAAACCCTCGAAAACCATCGGGGGTTTCTATTTATACGACAATGAAAACTTTATCGCAACTTACCGCAAACATCAAAAAGAAAACCATCTTTGGAAATGCCGAAGTGATGGTTTCTGAAATTATCATTGACTCTCGAAAAGTAAGCGAAGGTTCAATGTTTGTAGCTTTGAAAGGCACGCAGATAGACGGACATACTTTCATCGAAAAGGCAATTGAGATGGGTGCAACGGCTATACTTTGCGAAGATTTACCTGCAATTCAACCTGCCGATATTACATTTCTGCAAGTGCCAGATGCGGCGGAGGCTTTGGGATATTTAGCGGCTGAATTTTATGATAATCCTTCCAAAAAACTCAAATTAGTGGGTATTACAGGCACAAATGGCAAGACAACCACCGTTATGCTTTTGTTCCGTTTATTCAGAAATTTAGGTTATCGTTGCGGACTAATTTCCACGGTTCAAAATCAGATTGATGAAGACGTTATTCCATCCACTCACACCACGCCAGATGCTGTCAATTTGAATCAATTATTGGCAAAAATGGCTCAGGCAGGTTGTACGCACGCATTTATGGAAGTGAGTTCGCACGCTGTGGTGCAACATCGCATCACGGGCGTGAGTTTCACAGGAGCAATTTTCTCGAATATTTCCCACGATCATCTTGATTTTCATAAGACATTTGATAATTACATCAAAGCTAAAAAAGGGTTCTTCGATGCCTTGCCCAAAACGGCTTTTGCGTTGATAAATATTGATGATAGAAGGGGAGGGGTGATGGTGCAAAATACCAAAGCGAGCATCGCTACATATTCCTTAGAAACGCTTGCGACCGTAAAAGGACGGATTGTTTCGGACAGTATTTATGGTTTGCAAATGGAGATTAATAACAACGAAATTCATTTTCAATTAATTGGAACGTTCAATGCCTATAATTTGATGGCGATTTATGGTGCTGCCATGCTTTTGGGGGAAGAACCTGATGAAATTTTAGTCGAAATGTCGGGCTTGAAAACTGCTCCTGGACGTTTTGAACAGATAATTTCCATCAAAGATCAAAAGGTTGGAATCGTGGATTATGCCCACACACCCGATGCCTTGGAAAACGTGTTGAAAACAATTAATCAAATAAAAGATGGTAATCAGCAAGTTATTACCGTTGTGGGTTGCGGAGGAAATCGGGATGCGACGAAAAGACCAATTATGGCAAAAATTGCTTGTGAATTATCAAACAAAGTTATCCTAACCTCCGACAATCCAAGAAACGAAGACCCCGCTGAAATTTTGGAGCAAATGAGAAAAGGTGTACCTCCAATTGATTTTAAAAAAACCAAAATTGTGGAAGACCGAAAAGAGGCTATCTTTTTGGCAGTCAGGGAATTAGCACAGGAAGGAGATATAATTTTAGTAGCAGGAAAAGGACACGAAAACTACCAAGAAATTAAAGGTATCAAGCACCATTTTGATGACAAAGAAGCCCTGGCGGAGGCTTTTGAAGCTAACTAAGTATGAAGAAGAGGTAAGCTAATGGTCCCCGAACCATTATTTGTTTTTGCACTGGGAAAGGGGTTTTATTGGTAACACGCTGAATATTTGCGAGTAAATTTTTTAAGTAACGCATGACTGTGAGGTAGTTTGTGTTGTTGATTATAGCACAAAGGTTGTATGAAAATTGACAATAATCAATACCGTTTAATAAAATAGCGAAGATTTAATGATTTGTTAAAATAGGTTCAAGCGGAAGCGTTTGAGCCTATTTTTTTGGGTGATAAATCCTTTTCTTTTCAATAGATTTTACTTAGAAAAACGCTCTTTTTTTTGTAAATTGCAGTATAGAGTTGATCATTAATCTATCAAAAATTCAATGATTTCCTATCCTTATTACCACATTTGATAGTATTATTTTATTCTTTTTTGAGAGTAATAACATTTTAAGAAAACTTATAAACTTGATATGGAACTGATTAATAATTTAGAATTTATTTCTTTTGTAGAGGATGTTAAAAGTAAAATAAAATCAGCTCAATATCGTGCTTTACAAACGGTAAATAAAGAGCAAATTCAATTATATTGGGATATTGGTCAGCTCATTGTTGAACGTCAGCAAAAAAATGGTTGGGGTAAGAGTATCGTTGAAAAACTATCTCTCGAATTGCAAAAAAATTTTGTTGGAATCAATGGATTCTCGGCTCGTAACTTATGGTACATGAGGAGTTTATATCATGAATATTCTCAAAGTGTAATTCTGCAACCAGTGGTTGCAGAAATTGCTTGGACGCATAATATATTGATTTTGGAGAAATGTAAAGATGAACATCAGCGTTTTTTCTACATCGAAATGACACATCGAAATACATGGTCAAAAACGATGCTTATCAATGCCATTGATGCTAAAACCTATGAAAATACGCTAATAAACCAGCAAAATTTTGAAGAGCAATTACCCAAAGAACAAGCTCAAAATGCTGATATAATTCTCCGAGATGAATACACTTTTGACTTTTTAAATCTGACTGAACCTTACAATGAAGCTCAGTTAGAACAGGCACTTATTGGTAATATTCGTGACTTTTTGTCTTCAATGGGCGGAGATTTTACTTTTATGGGTAATCAATTTGTTGTAAGAGTAGAGGATAAAAATTATGAAATAGACCTTCTACTTTATCATAGGGGTTTACAATGCTTAGTCGCTGTTGAATTGAAAGTAGAAGAATTTAAACCAGAGTTTGCTGGCAAAATGAATTTTTATCTTTCTGCCTTAAATGCTTATCATAAAAAGCCTCATGAAAATCCAAGCATTGGTATTGTAATTTGCAAAAGTAAATCTCGAACTATCGTAGAATTTGCTTTACAAGATATTCAGAAGCCAATTGGAGTAGCAACTTATACTTTCAACGAGTCTTTACCAAAAGAATTAGCTCAGTTTTTTCCAAGTAAGGAGGCATTCATAGATCGTATTGAAGAAGTAACAAATGCTCTTAACAAAAATAAAAAATGATTGTAGAAAGTCTCAAAATCACCCAAATCGCAAATTAATAATTTGAATAACCAAACAGAATTCCAAGAAGAAATAACGGTTTTTGCCGACGTGATTATCCCCGTCGCCATTCCGAATTTATATACCTATCGTGTCCCTCGGGAGTATGCCACAAGCATTTGTGTGGGAGCAAGAGTTATTATACAATTCGGTAAAACTAAGGTTGTAACTGCCGTAGTTGCCAAACTTCATAATTCGCCACCCGCCAAATATCAGGCAAAATATGTGCTTGAATTATTGGATGATTCTCCGTTGGTGACACCCCAACAAATAGAGCTATTTCGCTGGATATCAGAATATTATATGTGTACGATTGGCGAAGTGCTAAACATTGCGTTGCCTTCTGGACTTAAAATTTCCAGTCTTTCCAAGGTTCAATATAATCCCGAATTTTCTTATCCCGAACTCCTGACGGAGCGTGAAGTGAGCATTATTGAAGAGTTGAAAAAACATCAATCCTTGAATTATGATGAACTCGCTCGTTTTGCGGAGGTCAAGAATGTGTATCATATCATTAAATCTTTAATCCAGAAAAAAGCCATTATTGTCTTTGAAGAAGTGCGTGAAAAATACTCGCCAAAGATTCTGAAAAAAGTTCGGTTAAATGCTTTTTACGAAGATGAAAATCACTTGAAATTATTGATGGGCGAATTGGAAAAGAAACCCAAACAATTGGATGTTCTTTTAAATTATCTTCGTTACGTTCCCGTGTTGCGTTCGCCCGAATTAAATCGTAGAGGATTGGAAAAGAAGACTTTAACAAATGAAGAAACGTCGGACAGTGCCTTGAAAACGTTGATTAAGAATGGCGTTTTAGAGCAATTTGAAATTATTATCAGTCGTTTTGAGGAGGATTTAGATTTTGTAGAAGCACCCATTCCAACGCTTTCAAATTCACAGGAAAAGGCTTTTTCTGAGATTATGAATAGCTTTAAAGAAAAAGAAACGACGCTTCTGCACGGCATTACGGGAAGCGGAAAAACCGAAGTTTACATCAAACTCATTCAGCAAGTGTTGGATAGCGGCTCGCAGGTTTTGTACCTCTTGCCCGAAATTGCTTTGACGACCCAAATTGTAGTAAGACTACGGAAAGTTTTTGGGGATAAAATGGGAATTTATCACTCTCGTTTCTCGGATAATGAGCGAGTTGAAGTCTGGAAAGGCGTTGTTTCGGGTAAGTTTCAGTTCGTAATTGGCGTGCGTTCAGCGGTGTTTTTGCCTTTCAATAATTTAGGTTTAATCATCGTGGATGAAGAACATGAGACTTCTTATAAGCAATTTGACCCCGCCCCCAGATACCACGCCCGTGATGTGGCAGTGGTGATTGCACATCGACAGAAAGCCAAAGTTTTATTAGGTTCAGCCACGCCTTCCATCGAAAGTTTTTATAACGCCCAGACGAATCGCTACGGTTTTGTGGAGATGAAAGAACGCTTTGGAAGTACGCAATTACCTGATATTGAGTTGATTGACATTAAAGTTGCACGAAAACAAAAAATGGTGAAAGGAGATTTTTCGGATTTGATGTTGGATAAGGTCAGGCTGAATTTAGAGCAGAAACAGCAAACGATTTTCTTCCAAAACCGTAGAGGATATTCGCCATATATTCAGTGTGAAGACTGTGATACGATTACTGCCTGCAACAATTGCGATGTCAGTTTGACGTATCATTATAACGGTCAAGAACTGCGTTGTCACTATTGCGGTTTCCACGAACCCATGCCCCGAACGTGTCAGGCTTGCGGTTCTGCCAAATTGCGAACGAGAGGTTATGGTAC
>JANXML010000024.1 GCA_025354645.1 Arcicella sp.
CTCAAACTTATCAAATTATACACTCACATCTGTGATTTGTATGAATCAGACCTTCAATGGGAAGTCCAACGATTCAGCCCCAATGGGCAACTTGGTCAAATAACAGACCAAGAGTTACTGACGATTAGTCTATTTTGTATCATGTATGAACAAAAAACGACTCAAAAAGCTATGTATGACCATATTGTTGATTATTGGCATTCTTGGTTTCCGACTTTACCTTCTTACAAGAATGTCAATACTCGCTTAAATAGGTTGGTAGATGCTTATCATTTGTTACTAAGTTTATCAATGGAATCATTTGAACTTTCAGAGGACAAACTACCTATTTTGATAGGTGATTCAATGCCTATAATTACTTGTTCTCATAAACGGAATCCCAAGGTTGCTCTAAATTCAACCAACAAGGGATATTGTGCTACCAAGAAGTTGAACTATTATGGCGTTAAATTACACTCTTTGGGTTTACATAGAAAAGGGAAAATACCTTTTCCTCAAAAAATAGGCGTTACACCAGCTTCAACGCATGATTTGACAGCTTTGAAACCTGTTTTAGAAGTAACCAACACTGAGGCTACATTCTTAGATAAAGCGTATTGTGATAAAGAATTGTCAAAAATAATGACAGAAAATAATAATTGTTTACTCACACCAGTCAAAAAAATCAAAGGAACACCAGTAGTCCTTGAACAATTTGATAAGGCAGCTAATGATTTGTTTTCAACGGCAGTTGCAACAATTAGACAACCCGTAGAATCATTCTATAATTGGATTCAACAAAAAACAAATATTCATATTGCCTCAAAAGTTAGGTCTGAAAATGGACTATTCGTGCATATTTACGCTAAATTGGTTGCCGCTGTCCTACTTTTACTTGATTTTTAACCCGTAATTCGCATAAATTGTTTAACATTACCGCATAAACAATTTAAAAACAACACGATGAACCAACGTTACCTTTCACTTGATATTTTTCGGGGAATTACGATTGCTGGAATGATTATGGTTAATAATTCTGGCAATAATGATTTCACTTACGCCCCGCTTCGTCATGCTCATTGGCACGGCTTTACGCCCACCGATTTGGTGTTTCCTTCTTTTATGTTCATTGTGGGCGTTGCTATGCGGTTTTCTTTAAAGCCCTTCAATTATCAACTCACGCCTGATTTACGGAATAAAATCTTGAAAAGAACGGGACTTTTATTTTTAGTTAGCTACGTTATTTTCAATATTCCTTGGTACAATTTCGATATTTCTCACCTTCGTATTTTGAATGTTCTCCAACGAATTGCCTTGGCTTTTTGTGCCGTTTCATTCATAGTATTAACGATTGAACGCAAATATTTGCCTTATCTGTCAGCAGGAATTTTACTTTTATATTGGGCAATTATGTGGTTTATGGGTGACAGAGGCGTTGAATATGAACTATTGACAAATGCTGAAAGGAAATTGGATTTATTGATTCTCGGACCAAATCATTTGTATCATGGTGAGGGCGTAGCATTTGACCCCGAGGGAATTTTAAGTACGCTTCCATCATTAGGAAATACGCTGTTAGGCTATCTGACAGGCATTTATATTCAGGAAGCTAACGAAAATATATTACCCAGAATCAGAAAAATGGCAGTTTGGGGAGTTGGTTTGATCGTACTTGCTTTGATTTGGGATACGGTTTTTCCCATTAATAAAAAGCTGTGGACGAGCAGTTTTGTGTTAATCACCGTTGGAATTGACTTGATAATTCTCTCCGTTTTAATCTGGATTATCGACTTAAAAGGTAAGACCAATTGGACAAAATTTTTTCACGTTTTTGGTATGAACTCCATCTTTGCTTATGGAATTTCAGAAATTTTTGCAATAGTTTTTGGGTTAATTCCAGTAAAAGAAGGCGATAGTGAAATTGCTTTTTCTGATTGGCTATATTGGCATCTTTTTCATCCCATTTTTGGCAATTCAAACGGTGCTTTGGCGTATGCCATTAGCTTTGTATTGCTGTGCTGGTTTTTTTCGTGGATTTTGTATCGGAAGAAAATATTTTTGAAGGTTTAACTTTGCCAAAGTCTGATTACTTCCCGAAAGTTGTTTCTACTTTCGGGAAGTGAATTCAGATTGAACTTCCCGAAAGTAGAAATAAATTTCGGGAAGTTACTGAGTAAATAATTTTTCAGATAAAATTGAAAATCATTTACTTAGTACTGATTTTTTCATGTATTTATTGAATATTTAACCAAATAATATTTGGAAAATTTGACAAATAATAGATAAATTATCTACCATAAGTTTGCTCTAATGAAAAATATATTATCTTTGTGAGATAAAAAATTTCAAAAAATTTATGTTTTTAGATAGAATAAAGTCGAAAGAGTCGGGAATATTATTGTACGGAATCACACCACCGAAAGAACAAGTTGAACCACAAAGAGTCATTGAAATTGCTGAAAAAACCTTAGCACGTTTATATTCATTAGATATTGACGCACTGGTTGTATATGATGTTCAAGACGAATCAGCTCGAACCGAAGAAGTTAGACCTTTCCCTTTTTTGAGTGCCCATGATCCTTTTGAATTTGCCAAAAACCATCTCCATTCGCTTGAAATTCCTAAAATTATTTATAGACCTGCTGGAAAATTCACGAAACAAGAATTGACCGTTTGGGTTAATGATTTGGTTTCACACGGTTTTTATCCTGTTTTCGTAGGTGTCCCTGCTCCTGATTTTGTTCCTGTTACGAGTTTGCCAGAGGCTTACGAAATTTGGCGTAAACATGAGGAAAGTTCTGTTGTTGGGGCGGTAATGATTCCAGAACGCCATGCTATTTTGAAGGATGAAGACCAACGGATTTTAGATAAAATGTCGTCGGGCGTGAGTTATTTTATTTCACAATGCGTTTTCAATGTAGAATATGCCAAGCACGTCGTCGATGCTTTGTCCGAAACTTGTCGTGTAAAAAATACTGAATTACCAACCCTAATTTTTACGCTAACTGCTTGTGGTTCACTGAAAACGCTTCATTTCATGGAGTGGCTCGGGATTCATATTCCAGAAGAATTGAAGGAAGAATTTAAGGCTTCCGAAAATATATTAGCACGTTCAGTGGAAGTTTGCCTTTCAATTGCCGAAGAACTAATCAATTATTGTGTTGAAAAAGGTGTTCCTTTTGGTTTTAATATTGAAAGCGTTGCTATTAGAAAAGACGAAATTGAAGCCTCAATTTTCCTAATAAATCGCATTGGCGAAATGTTGAAAGAACGGGGAATTCGGAAATAAAAGTGGGTAGAAAATAGTTTGCAGTGGACAACAATACAGAATTAAATCAATTATTAAATGGAATCTTTACCTATACTTCTTTTTCTGTTAGCAATTATTGCTTTTCTGTATTCATCCGTAGGTCACGGCGGAGCAAGTGGCTACTTGGCGGTGATGGCATTGGTAGGCGTTGCTCCTGCCATGATGAAACCCTCAGCCTTGATTATGAACTTGGCAGTTTCCTTATTTTCCTTCATTGGATTTCAACGGGCAGGTTTTTTTAAATTAAAATTATTTCTGCCTTTTGCCCTTGCCAGCGTTCCAATGGCATTTTTGGGCGGAACCATGACACTTTCGGATTCTATTTATAAAAAAATATTAGCGGTTTGTATCATCCTTTCCATCATCCGATTGCTGTATCAATTTAACCGTAAATCAGAATCTAATCGTCCGATTCCTGTGTGGGCAGGCTTAGTTTCGGGTGGAATCATTGGGTTGATTTCAGGAATGATTGGTATTGGTGGGGGCATTATTTTGAGTCCTCTGATGTTATTAATGCGATGGTCAAATTTGAAAGAAACTGCGGCGGTTTCGGCTCTTTTTATCTTCGTAAATTCTCTCTCTGGACTTTACGGACAAATGCAAAAAGGCGGAATCCATTTAACGGAAAATTTGCAGTGGGCAGTTTTAGCCACGATTATTGGCGGACTTTTTGGTTCTTATTTCGGCAGTCAGAAATTCAATATTCCAACGCTTCGATATTTGTTGGCAGCGGGATTAATGATTGCTTCGGTAAAGTTGATTTTTACGTAATTTAACTAACGTAAGCAGGGTTCAAAATTCTGCCTACGTTTTTAATTTCTCCAAAGCAAAAACAGAAATAATATCACCCAAAGCACATCCACAAAGTGCCAATAAAAAATTATCAGGTTGATTTTCAGTTGATTAGGCGGATTTACCGAATAAATGAACGATTCGATATAAGACATTCTCTTGACGGCTTCCACAAAAATTTTAATTAAAAATCCTAAACCCAAAACGATGTGTAGTACGTGTAGCCCTGATAACAAGTAAATAAATCCTCTCGCATTTCTAACTTCGGCGGTTGCGTTCTGGGCAAAAATTTCTTTCCAACCCCAAAACTGCATCGCAATAAAAGCTATTCCTAACGACAACGTAATTCCCATTAACATTCTGTAATTCAAATACTTATCTTGCTTAAAATTCATGTTTGCCAAATGTAACGTAAGGCTACTAATCATGATGATGAGCGTACTAATCCAGAAGATTTGTGGAATCTCAATTTTATTAAAACCCGCCTCGGGACGTTCACGGGCGAGATAGGTTGCCATTAATCCAAAAAACATCAACCCACTTCCGAAGATTGCCATTTGGAGCATAAATTTAAAAGGTTCTCTGCGTTCCATTTTGTGTAATACGATTCTTCCGAATCGTAGTTTATTCGTTTACGATTCGGAAGAATCGTATTACATTGTTCCTTGCCAAACAGTATAGTCAGCAAAGGTTTCTTTTAAATCTACTTCTTTCTCAAAAATCCCAAAAACCGTTGAACCTGAACCTGTCATACTGGCGTAAGTTGCCCCATGTGCATAAAGTTGTTCTTTTACTGTTGAAATGCTTGGATATTTTGGTAAAAGATGGATCTCAAAGTCATTTTTTACTGCATCAACCCACTGATTAACAGGTCTTTGTAAAACTTCTTTCAAATCAATTTCAGATTTCATGGGTTTCACACCCGAGTAGGCTTCTGCCGTTGAAATATGAATGTTTGGATTTACTAAAACGATGTATTTATTGGATAAATCCAACGATATTTCTAAAAACTCATCGCCCTTACCAACACAATATTTTGGTTTATTTTGAATAAAAAAGGCACAATCACTACCCAATTTTCGGGCGTAATTTTCCATTTGTTCCGTTGTTAAATGTAACTCAAAAAGGTCGTTTAGAGTTTTGATGGTAAAAGCACAATCTGCCGAACCACCGCCAAGTCCTGCCCCGATTGGCACGACTTTGTGAAGGTGAATCATCACGGGAGGAATGTTAAAATCCTGTTTTATAAGGTGATAGGCTTTCAAACATAAATTGCTTTCTGGATTTCCTGGAATTGGAATTCCCGTGCTTTTGAACGAAAGTTTATCGGCGGGCAAAATCTCCAAGACATCGCACCAACCCACAGGATAAAAGCATGATTCAAGATTATGAAAACCATCTGAACGTTTTTCAGTAATAGAAAGACCAATATTTATTTTAGCGTTTGGAAAAGTTATCATCTTGTAAATTTAAAAGGGAATAGTGGATTTGACAAATTGTTACAATGGGCAATAATGGATTAATTGCTTGATTTTACGGAAAATAAACCCTAAAATTGTGTAAAGAAAAAGACGATGACAGCAACAATAAAAAGTGTAGTCGGATTAAATAGAACTATCCAAATAAAGATTGGAAACGACTTTTATCAAATTCCTGATGAACTTTCTGAAATAGCTTCTGAAATAAGAGATTCAAAAAAAATCTTGAATTTAAAGTATGATTGGGATTCAGAAGGAGCGTTATCTGTACCTCAATTTGTATGGGAAAGAGCCGTAAAAACATTAATTAGTTATAGCAAATGGATTTGGGAAAACAAGGGTGTAATATTAGTAACCCCATCAATTGATGCCCTTGCTGATGGTTCAATAGACATTATGTGGAATGGAACGAAAGGGCGTTTGCTGCTAAATATAAGAAATTCGCCAATTTCTGAGGCACACTATTATGGTGATACTTACGAAGGAAAGAACAAATTTAAAGGGGTTATTAAAAACCTAAATGAAGTGCAAACATTTTTTGCTTATTGGCTTACAGAGTTCTTACAATGATAAATAATACTACTAAATGGGAAGTAGAGGATGTTCCTAATGATGCTTTTTTATACGTCAGAGTCCACAAAGATAAAATTGAAAGTAAAGGTGTTTCTGTTGGTCTTCCAAAACCGTCGGCTTTTAAAAATACCCCTGAAACTGGACCAGATTTGTCGTCCGATTGGAATAAATATTCAACTCCACAACTAAGTCGTGAACATATTGGAAAGGAATATAGACATGGGAAAGATGAGTTTAAGAATCCATCAGATTTTTTTATCGTTAGTTTCAAGGTTCAAGATATTCTTGATTTAGACCTCAATCAAAAAATTGAACATTCTCCACGACAAGATAATTTTCCCGATGAATTGCAAGGTTCTCCATGGAATCATTCTCATTGCAGTATTATTGGTGATGCCGAAGAAAGACGTGTTAGGATGATTGATGTTGCTAATTGGGAAATTAAACCTTAATAATTAGTTCCTTAACTAATCCTCGCCCAGTTGCTTTCATTAGCTCTTTTTCTGTCCACTTGTTCTTTAATCATCAGATTTTTAGGTAGTTCTAAATTTCCATCTTCCTCCAAAATTTCATTTGCCGAGTCTCGGGCAACTTTTAAAATCTCCCCATCTTTTGCCAAATCTGCAATCAATAAATCAATGACTCCACTTTGTTGGGTTCCCGATAAATCGCCTGGACCACGGAGTTGTAAGTCCACATCGGCAATTTCAAAGCCGTCCGTTGTTCTCACCATCGTGTCGATTCTGACTCTGGTGTCTTTCGATAATTTTACGTCCGTCATCAAAATACAATAACTTTGATCGGCTCCACGACCCACCCGTCCACGTAATTGGTGAAGTTGGGAAAGTCCAAATCGTTCGGCACTTTCAATCACCATTACTGAGGCATTTGGAACGTTTACGCCCACTTCAATCACGGTGGTTGCCACTAAAATTTGCGTTTCTTTTTTAATGAACCGCTGCATCTCAAAATCTTTATCAGCGGGTTTCATTTTACCATGAACAATACCGATTTGAAACTCAGGAAATGCCCTTGACATGCTCTCAAAGCCATCCGTTAAGAATTTGTAATCCAATTTCTCTGATTCTTCAATCAGCGGATATACCACATAAATCTGTAATCCTTTATTAATTTCATCCCGCATAAAGCCAAAAACATTCAGTCGGTGCGAGTCATATCGATGAACGGTTTTGATGGGTTTTCGTCCTTTCGGTAATTCATCAATCACGGAAATGTCTAAATCTCCGTAGAGCGTCATTGCCAAAGTTCTTGGAATGGGCGTGGCAGTCATCACCAAAATATGCGGGTGAATATATTTGTTTTTCTCCCATAATTTCGCCCGTTGAGCCACGCCAAAACGGTGTTGTTCGTCAATTACAGCTAAGCCAAGATTCTGAAATTGAACGGTGTCTTCCAATAGGGCGTGTGTTCCTACCAAAATCTTTAAGGCTCCATTTCTCAAACCTTCGTGGATAACTTCTCGCTGTTTTTTACGAACTGAACCCGTTAATTTCTGGATAGTTAAGCCCAATAAATCAGCATAAATTTTCAGTCCATCGTAATGTTGTTGAGCCAAAATTTCGGTGGGAGCCATGATGCAGGCTTGGGCTTTGTTGTCAATTGCTAACAACATACAAATAAACGCCACAATCGTCTTGCCCGAACCCACATCTCCTTGCAATAAACGGTTCATTTGTTTACCCGATTTCATATCTTCAAAAATTTCCCGAATCACTTTTTTTTGGGCATTTGTGAGGTCAAAAGGTAGGTGATTTTTGTAAAAATCGGTTACTAAAACGGCACTTTTAAATACCTGTCCGCTGTAATCAACCCTTCTGAGCAATTTCTGTTTTATGAGTCGCAATTGATTATAAAACAGTTCCTCGAACTTCAAACGGCGTTTTGCTTGATGTAGCCACGCTTCCGATTGAGGCAAATGAATGTTATAAACGGCGTCTCGTTTGGAAACTAATCTGAATTTTTGGGTAAGGCTTTCGGGTAAGGTTTCACGTATTTGAGAATAGGCTTGTTCGAGCAAATTACGTTGCAGATTCGCAATCACTTTCGAGTCTACGTAACGCTTACGAAGTTTCTCCGTTAAGCCATAAACGGGTTGAAAATACCCTACTTTTTCATTATCAGTATTGAGCAATTCCATCTCTGGATGTTGCATTTGTGGGCGACCATTAAAGAAAGCAGGTTTACCATAAATAACATATTCTGCTCCCGCTCTCAGATTCTTCTCCAAGAACGTAACTCCTTGAAACCAAACGAGTTCCATCGTTCCAGAGCCGTCAGAAAATTGCCCCGTCAAACGAGCTTTGTGTGCTTCGCCAATTTTTTCAACGAACCGCAAACGCCCTTTTATTTGAGCATATTCCATGCCGTCATACAATTCAGTAACTTGATGAAATTTAGTGCGGTCTTCGTATCTGAAAGGGTAATATTGAATTAAATCTCCGTAAGTAAAAATCTGTAATTCAGTATTCAATAGTAGAGCCCTTATGGGCGTTACGCCTTTGAGATATTCTATTTTATTATCGAAAAAATTAGGTTGCATAAGTTAATTTCTAAACAATTTTGTGAAAATACTGCTTTTTACGTAAATTAGTGTTTATCCCATCCATCCTTACTGCTCAAAATTTTATAAATACTCAGAGAAAATTTCATCAAAATCAATCTCACCAATTTCAATAAATGTTTATAATTGTTTATTAATCAATTAATTAAACATTTGATGTATTTATAATTTACATGAAATATAATCTTTCATGATAACGTTTATTTATCAATAAAATAGCCAATTTTAATTTAAAAAATTATGTGTAAAGTTTACCGCTTTGTCTTGTTTTTTACCTTGATTATTTCCAGTTTTTCAATTCGTGCCAACCATATTTTGGGGGGTAATTTTGAATTGAACAATACTGGTTTCAATGGTTACTATGAACTGAAATTAAATTTATTTTTTGATAAAGTTGTAAGAAAAAATCCTGATCCTGCTGCTGACAACAACTTAAAAATAGCAATATACCAGAAAAGCAATAACAAGTTGATGAAATCTTTGACTTTGGTTACCTACCAATTGTCTGGAAATCCCTTTGTTTACAGTAACGAACAATGTGCTGCTTCGCAAGGATTAAATGTAACTGTTATTACCTACGCCCAAAATATTTATCTTAATCCTGCCGACTATAAAGACCCACAAGGCTATTATATTGTTTGGGATAGATGTTGCAGAAATGTGGCAGATAATATTATTAATTCATCTACGGTTGGAATGCTATTTTATTTGGAATTTCCTCCTTTATTGGATGCTTCTGGATTAGAATTCAAAAATTCATCTCCTCAATTTTCAACCCCAAATGGTGAATATATTTGTAAAGGTCAGCCTTTTAAATTTGATAATTCTGCTATTGATGCAGATGGAGATGAGATTCGTTATTCTTTTGTAACACCCCTAAGCGGATTCAGTAATTCTACTAATGCCATTCCAGACCCGAGAGCTTCCTCAAACTATCCAACCATCAGTTGGGTTGGGGGCTACGATGCTAATATTGCCATTCCGAGTAGTCCCGCTATGGCAATCGATAATAAGGGAATAATTACCGTAAAATCGGATAATCTTGGGCTTTATGTTTTCTCTGTATTGGTGGAAGAATTTCGAAATGGAGTTATTATTGGGCGAGTAAGGCGTGATTTTCAATTGAAAGTAATTGATTGTCAAGCACCTCCGCCAATACCAATTATTTTTAAAGAATTAGCACCATTACCAACTCAATTAGCCCAACTTGATATTTGCGAATATGGGTTTGTGGAAATTGCTACTAAAAATGACCCAAATTATCAATATCAGTGGCAAAAAGATAATAGCAATATTGTTGCCGATGCTGATAATTATAAGTTTAAAGTGACCGAGGCTGGCGTTTATACTGTCGTAATTAGTTATAAAGTGGGTTGTAGCGGTTCATCCACTTCTGGTAAAACTATTGTAAAGGTTAAACCTGGTGAACAATTTGAGGTTTCTCCTGATTCTGTTGTTGCATGCGAAACACCGACTGGCGTTACACTGCAAGTTCAAAAAGTCGGTGGAGGAACATTTAATGCAGGTGGTTATCTATATCTTTGGACAAGGGATGTGAAAGATACGATAACGGTGAGAAACGTATTCATACAAGCTAAAAAATCGGGGAAATATAACGTTAGGATGACCCAATTATCAGGCATTTGCCAATATGATTTGAAAGCGGATGTTACCGTAAATCCTTTACCAGAAGCAGTTTTGACTAATTTGACGGGTAAGAAAGTTATCTGTGAAGGAGATTCTATTCCTTTAAAAATCAGTGAAAGTTCAAACAATAAATATGAGTGGTTCAGAGATGGTGTGTCTGTCTTAAAAACTCAAAATTCAAGATTCCCTGTCTTAAAAACGGGTATTTATAAAGTTGAGGTTACGGACGGAAATACTTGCAAAAAAATGTCTGATACGTTGAAATTAAGAGTTAATCCGCTTACGCCCGTTCGCTTCGATACCATTTATCCATCGTGTGGCACGGGCGGCAACAGAATTAATCTACAACCCTACGTACAACCGTTTGATGCAATAAAGGGAGTGTTTGTTGGCAGAGGAGTTTCAGGAACGGTTTATAGTCCTTTATTAGCAGGTTTTGGACCTTCGCCTATCACTTATACTTACACAAATGAGTTCGGTTGCGATACCAAAGAATCCAGGATTGCCTTCGTGGATTTAACCCCAAAAGTGCGTCTGGGTAATGATATAACCATTTTTAGGGGTGATACTGTTACCATTAAAAGTACGATTACGGGTAGTTACAAGAATGATTTAGTAGTTAGTTGGTCGCCTTCAAATGGCTTAAACAATCCTTCAATTGGTCGTCCTGTGGCTTCCCCAAGTGCTACGACCGTGTATGTTTTGAGTGCAAAATCATTGTCCAGTAATTGTACAAATCAAGATACGATTGTGGTGATTGTGAAAACAAAAATTTTAATTCCAACGGGTTTTACGCCCAATGATGATAACATAAATGAGAATTGGGTTTTGGAGGGAATTGAAGATTATCCGAATGCGGAGGTGAAGATTTTTAATCGTTGGGGAGGAGAGATTTTTACCACCAAAAATTATACAAATAATCCTTTCAGTGGTAAAAAAGATAACGCAACTTTGCCGATGGGAACGTATTATTATGTGATAAAAACGGGTGACGATGTGCCTACGCTTACAGGATATGTTACGCTGGTTCGGGGAGGGCAGTGAACTACCATTTTTCAAGCCCCAATAATCTTTTTCCTAAATCATTTAATTCGGCAGTTCCATATTTTGTTTGTTCCCAATTTCGAGGGTCGCCAGGAAAGGCGTAACCTTCGGGAGCAATGCGGTTTTTCCAAGAATTTATCCGCCATTCACGCATAGAATCATTGTCTTCCTCGGCGGGCATCATCGAAATATATTGAGCCATTCTGACTTTATCCTCCGAATTATTAGGGCGAATTCCGTGCGGAGTTGAGCTGTTAAATATCAATAAATCACCTGCTTCTAATTTCACTCGGTCATACTTTCCTTCAAATGCCGAAGTATCAGGTTTGAAGCGATTGCGGTCTTCGGGTTGCGTTAATTTCCACGTATCGTAGGTTCTGTACAATTCAGGAATGCACTGAAAACCACCCATATCTTCATCTGTTTGGTCAGCGAGTGCCAAAACACCTTGCACATTTTGCGGTTTGGTTTCGGGGTCATAATCCCAGTGAATAAATCCTTTATATTCAAATCCTGGGCGAATTGGAAAGTTTAAATTAGCTCTATCAATCGTTACCCACAGTTTTTCAGTTCCCCAAACATCCGTAAAAGCATCGTGTACACGCTCCATTTGACGATTATTCCACAAATGTTGATTGTTATAAGCCTCAACCATACCCGTGTTGGTCAATTCTTTCATCATCATTTCCGCCCGTGGTTGGGTGTACCACGTTGATTGGTCTTTGGGATTTTTTTCTTCAAATTCCCACAAGAAATTTGCTGTTTGTAAAGCCTGTTCCCTCGGCACGGCATTTTTGATAATTACGTAACCATTTTCCACCCAAAATTTCCAATCGTCTTCACTCAAAATCTTCAAAGGTTTGCCATTTGAGCGGTCGTTTAATTTGAGGTGACTACTCGTTGCGGTGGAAGGATTTCCTGGAATATCCTTATGATTGGCATTCGGCATCATTGCGGCAGCCGTTGCTGTAGGTATCATCGTTTGTTCTTTAACTTCCATGATAGATAATATTTTTAATTGAAATAGTGATACAAATTTAGTATCTTTTCTAATGTGAATGTTAGCACAATTATTACTTATTTTTGAACAATATTGATATTTAGCGTAAATTTTTATGAAAATATTGTGAAAATAAGTAGTAATTTACCCTTTTAATTTTAGAGAGTAATTATAGCACTCGTAGCACGGGAATCCTTACCCGTGAATCCTCGTCCGACACACGGGAAAGGATTCCCGTGCTACAAATAGAAAATAAAATATGCAAATACAATTTGAAGAAATAAAACCCGATACCGAAAGCTCATTCAATTTGCTGGTTAATCCAAAACTGAGTGACTTTTTCTTTTGGCATTTTCATCCAGAACTGGAGTTAATTTATATCGTAGGAGCAAGCGGAACTCGGCACGTAGGCGAGCATATTTCGCAATACGAAGAGAGTGATTTAGTGTTCATCGGCTCCAACATTCCACATCTTAATTTTGATTATGGTGTGAAAACCGAGTACGAAGAAATTGTTGTTCACATCAGACAAGATTTTTTGGGCAATGCCTTTGCTCACACGCCCGAATTATTAAAGATTAATCAGCTGTTTGAAAAGGCAAAAATGGGTATTGCTTTTGGTCGTGAAACGAAAGAAAAAGTAGCAGAACGATTAATGAAATTGCCCTCATTACCTCATTTCGAGCAATTTTTGGAAATATTAAGCATTTTTCAAATCTTAGCAAATGATGAAGGATTAGAATTATTACACGCTAATTCCTTTGAAAATCAATACACCCACAAAGACCAAGAACGCATGAAAAGGCTTTACCAATTCATTGACGAAAATTATAAACGTAAAATTGATATTCAAGAAGTAGCGAATTTGAGTAATCTCTCTGACCCTGCATTTTGCCGTTATTTCAAGAAAATGACCCGCCTAACTTTCACTGAATTTTTGAATCATTACCGAATTAATCAAGCCAAAAAGTTCTTGTTATTAGATAAAAATATTACTGAAACGTGCTATGATTGCGGTTTTGAAAGCATTTCTTATTTTAATCGAACGTTTAAGAAAATTACAAATGAAAATCCTTTAGCTTTCAAGAAACGGCATTGGGGAAAGTAAGTCTAAACCGCAAGGTCGCAGAGACGCAAGGAGTTTTAATTTCTAAAAATAATACATCTTTTCCTTCCAAAATTTTCATTCTTTCATTAAAAAATTGTTACGAAATTATTAAGTATTTTCCCTTATAACTTTCTGAATTACAAGCAATTATACGGATATGAATAAATTAATACCGAATTTTTAGTATAATTTCTATAATTTAATTTTTTATCGGAATAATTATATTATAAAAATCTCATATATTTCATTTCTTAAAATTCAGCCTGTAAAATGAAAATTTCTTAGAATTTTGTTTGGCTATTTGGAATAATTCATTATACTTGAATAAGTATTTTTATTGAATACCAAATAAAATATGGTGTTTAGCCATTTTGAGAGTTAATCCTAAAAGTTTTGTAAGTAGAAATTCTTAGACATTCATAACAACTTAAAATACCCCATTATCAAGCATTAAAATTTAGCATTTATATAAAAAAATCAGTCAAATCTTAAACCCAATAAATAATTTTAGCTACTGTTTTGTCCACTAATAGCGTAAAAGAAAAATTCATTTAGTAAAAATTTTTCATCTGTAAAAAAAATTAAAATTTTATTAATCTATTGATTGTCAATGATTTGCAAATCATCGACCCGTTATTATTTTGCCCAATTTTGAATACTAAGGATTAAACAAACGTCACCAATTACAAACTAAAAATTGTACAATTATGAGAAAATGTTTATTATTAATCGGATGGTTTATGTTGATAGGTGTTTCAACGTATGCCCAAAAACAAATGGTTACTGGAACGGTAATCACGCCCGAAGACGGCTCAGGAATGCCTGGGGTTACGGTCTTAATTAAAGGAACAAATACAGGAACGACAACTAACAATGAAGGTAAATTTAAACTTTCATGTGCAAGTTCAGATGTGTTGGTTTTCACTTTCGTGGGTATGACTCCACAGGAAATTAAGGTTGGTTCACAAACGGACTTTACCATAAAATTTAAGACAGAAATCATGCAATTGAATGAAGTTGTGGTTACAGCCTTGGGAATTGAACGTGATAAAAAAGCCCTCGGATATGCCCTTCAAGCCATCAAAGGTTCGGACATCACGCAAGCACGTGAGACGAATTTAGTGAACGCCATGACGGGTAAAATTGCGGGTATTCAAGTGACCAGTTCAAACGGAACGCCTGGTGCTTCGTCGAGAATTTTGATTCGTGGTGTGAACTCAATTGGTGGTAATAATCAGCCTCTATTTGTTGTGGACGGCATTCCGATTGATAATACCACTTTTAACTCTGCTTCCCCTTCTTCATCTTCGCCCAGCGTTACGACCGATTATGGGAATGGTGCATCGTCCTTAAATCCTGATGATGTGGAAAGTATTAGTGTATTGAAAGGGGCAAATGCAGCGGCTTTATACGGTTCAAGAGCGGCAAATGGAGTAATTTTAATTACAACAAAGTCGGGTAAAAATTCAAAGGGAATGGGTATTACCGTGAACTCAAATATCAGTTTTGAAGATCCTTTCCGACTTCCTAATTTTCAAAATGAATACGGTCAAGGTGCAGGCGGAAAATTTGAATATAAAGATGGAAAAGGCGGTGGTGTGAACGACGGAGTAGATGAAAGTTGGGGTCCGAAATTGGATGGACGTTTATTACCTCAATACAATTCTCCCGTTGATGCCAACGGAGTACGTTCTGCCACCCCGTGGATTGCACGACCTGATAATGTGAAGAATTTTTATAATACTGGTGTAACCAAAACGAATAGTGTTTCGCTTTCTGGTGGTAATGAAAAAGGTGATTTCAGATTAGGGTTTACTAACCTTGATCAAACGGGAATGTTGCCAAATGTTGATTACGCTCGGCAGACTTTGGCATTGAATGCAGGGTATAAATTGACGGACAAATTATCGGTGAGAACGTCAGTAAATTATATCAAAGACGGCTCAAAAAATCGTCAGAATTTATTGTTGTATTTCACTTGGTTTGGTCGCCAAGTGGACTTAGCTGACTTGCAGAACTATCTTGAACCAGACCAAGATCCAACAGCGTGGTCCGTGCAACGAAATTGGAATCTTAATTATTGGAATAATCCATATTATAATTTGAATACTTCACTCTTTGCCAACTCGAAAGACAGAATAATTGGTAATGTTTCATTTACTTATAAATTAACAGATTATTTATCGTTCACTGGTAGAACTGGCATGGATTATTACATGGATCGTCGGACAACTAAACGATCACGCACCACCCAAAGTGGGTATCCAAATGGTCTTTATTGGGAAGATAATTACTTTGTAAAAGAGCAAAATACAGACTTCTTAATTACCTTCAACAAGAAGATTACGTCCGATTTTCAATTGACGGTAAATGGGGGTGGAAATCAACGTTCAAACTCTTCACAAAGAGATTATTTAGAAGCTCCAGAATTGACAATTCCTAACCTTTATACCCTTGCCAATACGAAAGTCAGACCGAACGTTGGCAATGCAACATACAAAAAAGAAGTGAACAGTTTATACGGCTCAACGCAGATTTCTTGGAAAGACCAATTGTTCTTGGATGCCACCGCCCGCAACGATTGGTCAAGCACTTTGCCAAAGCTCAATAATTCTTATTTTTATCCTTCAGTGTCTGTCAGTGGCGTTATTACGGATATTTTGGGCATGAGTTCAAGTGTTTTACCTTACGCAAAAATCAGAGCAAGTTGGGCAAAAGTGGGTTCAGATACTGACCCTTATCGTCTCTCGCAAGTATATAGTGGAG
>JANXML010000043.1 GCA_025354645.1 Arcicella sp.
GTAATTTGTTGTTCAGCTTCATGTTGTTTACGAATAAACCCATCGCTACCAAACCATAGATAAGACCTTAAATTATGTAACTGTTCTCCTTTATTGAGTTGCCGATTGATTCTTCTTCTCATGGGAGGTATCAGCAAATAATTACAAATGAATACCGTTTTTTCTAACTGTCCGTAGGCTTGTAAGACATACATTAAATTGTTTTGTCTGGGGTATGCTTGTAGCTTATTCATTAATAATGAGGCAGTTACCGTTCCAGTTTGTAACGATGCAGATACTCTTTGTAGCTCATGGGCGTTCTTTTTTAAATAATCTATATTGACCGTACCTGTGAATTTAAGGGGCGGATATTCTAACTCATTGTATTCATTATTGGTACTTGATTTGATTTTGCAAAGTCTTTGCCCTTTAAGGTCTCTGAGTCGTGAAATAAGTTTTTTATTTACCAAATTAAAGAACGCAAAAAGTAAATCGGTATATCCATGCGTGTCAGTTGCGTGTTCTAAAATTTCCAAATCAGTTTCATTAGCTAAGATTTGGCGAGTCACTTAAATTTGGGGCAAACTTCCCACGAAAACGGTTTAACCCGTTTGTAATCAGTTAGTTACAGACAAAATAATCATAATTCAAGGTTCATTGCCTTTTTCATATCTACTTCGAGAATATCTACCAGCACTTCGTCAGAAAAATCATACTCGCCTTGGAAATTAACATGACCATAGGCGAATGCTGCTGAGTTTGATAAGGCTTTTTGAATCTCTTTTCTCTCTTCTGGACTTGCTTCGATGAGTTTTTGAGTTTGGTACAAGTAATTATAGCAAACAATCGAATTAATCAGCAACTGTTTGCTGCGTGCCATGACCAATAACTCCTCTTTGGTGGCAAATCTAATGAGTCCATCGTGTCCCAAATTGAGTTCATCCGATAATTGGTGCATACTTTCAATTTGAGTCAGTTGATGGTTAATAATCCGTCTGAGGTCTTCCAAGTGCATATATTTGAGAACAAAAATGGTTTGTACCAGTTTGCCTAACTCCTGTAAAGCGATGTTCAACGGATGTTTATTAGAATAAGAAGTAAGCCTTTTCAAAAGAACGGAGGGCGTGATGTGTTTCAATTTGAGTGTTGTAACCAACCGTAAAATGTTGTCCCATTGTTCTTCAATAATTTTGATATTGACGTTATTACCCGCATTTATTTGATAATCAAGTTGTTGTGTTATAGGCATTCCAGCCATTCCGTAGAGCTTTACTTTATGAATTTGTTTAAATCGAGGCTGAAACTCAATTTTCATTAGATAACACAAGGCAGAATTGATGAAACTTATTCCGTGTTGGTCGGTGGAATGCAAGCGATTAGTTTCCATATCATCATCTTCTTCTTTTTCCTGATTTTCACCCTCTTTGATTGGCTTCTCTTTTTTCTTGGGTGTTTGGGTCAAAACAGGTTGATAATGCAATAAACCGTCAATGATGAACCATGCCTCAAAATCACCTGCCGAAAAAGTGGTCGTGTAAGTCAGTGGATAATGCTCCGAGAGGAAAGAATAAATGATTATACCTTTTTCTTTACCAAAATATTTAGAGGAATAATTGGCATGAATGGAGTTGAGAGCCATCATAAATTTTTGTCCATCAGACGAAGACCGTAAAAGATTTTCATCCTCTTTGAAAACTGTATTGATGGGCATTGAATCCAATAAATCTACGATTGCTTCATTGGCTTCCAAGAGATTTTTAGAAGTAATGTGCCAATTAGACGTTTTTTCAAGGGCTGCCAAGGTAATATTCTTGGTTTTTTTAGCCATTAAACCAATCCCCAAATTACACCCCCAGCTAATAATGGTGGCAAAATTCACCATATTTGGCATAATATCTCGGCGATATTCTACCATTTTATGGGTGAGTTTTTTGGTAAACTCCGTGTGTAAATTGACCGTATGAAGTAGTTTGAAAATAGGTACGTATAGCTCTGAGGGGTACAACTCTACCGTTGAAGCGGGGAGCGTTTGTTTCTTAGGAGTAATAAATTGTAGGGTGTTATTCTTCCGTTTTTTGACAAATGAATTCAAGCCTTTATTGATAGCATCAAAAGTTTGTTTGAATTGTGAACTCAGTTTTTCTTCCAGGTTTTTACGGATATTTTCCCAGTCTTTTAAGTACATTATTCCCGCTCTTTCCATCAAAGATTCTTTATTTTTATTCCATTCATCTTGTGGAATCATGTAATCTTCAAAAGCCTTAAACTGATGCGAAACGCCCACATTTATCTTACCAGATTTGAGAGATTTATGAACATATTTGGCTAATAGAACTTTGTATAATGGCTCATTAAAGCTATTAGAACCTTCTTTTACTTGTTTTCGCTCTTCTCGATTGAGAAACTCAACAGGGGCGTTTGGACTAAGGACACCCTGTTTCTTCTGATAAAACTTCAAGGCGAGTAAGACCTTATCATCGGGTTCAGTAGCAGTGAATTCCACGTGCCGTAACATTTCAGCAATCCGTATTTGAAACGCTCTCGACTTCTCCGACATGGCTTGGTAGAGTAGTTTATTTTCCTGTGCTTTGGTGGATTCTTTATAGAGTTTTTCAACCGCAGGAACTAACTTTAAAAACTCATTGTGTTGGGGATTTTTAATGATTTCCATGATAATTTTAAACTTCTCCTCTGCCGTTTTTTCCAAGGAGAAAGCGGTATCTTGGAGTAATTTTATCAAGGGAGCTTCGGCTAAAATACCCAAGAATATTTCTGCCTGCGTGATTTGTATTTCCGCTTGCCACTCCAACAATAATTCGTTTTTCCGATTATCCGCCTGTCTGAGCGTTTGTTGGGTGGTGGACATAAAAGTTTGTATCATCACATCGTTGAGATAATGGTATTGATGCTTGATAAAACACAAAAGAAAGAGATACTTTTGGTTACGTTGTTGCACTTGAAAAACGTGGGCAGAAAGCACATAGTTAGCATAATATTCCACGAGTTCATCTGAAAGTTTGAGGGAATTTATCAGCCCAATCAATAAATGATACAGCTCTTTTAGTTCTTTCAACTTAATCATGTTCTCTCTGATGGCGGAGAGTTTCATGAGTTCAATCATCGTTTTGTAGCGAGAGATTTTATAGGTATTTCGCCCTAAAACATCATCAGGGAGTTTATCAAATAAGCCATCCAAAGCCACAATTTGTGCTGGGGATGAATGGGTTATGATTTTTTCAAGTAATAGTTTCTCGAAACGTTGAAGTGTTTGGGTGATAATAACCGCCAAGGTATTGTAGGAAGGTACTTCTATTCCTTGCGAGCGAAGATAGTCACATAAAGAACGAAAAATACTGGCGGGGCTAAACTGTTTGGTTGCTAAATGATTAGCTTCTTCCAACGTAAGTTCTCGGTACAATCCCGCAAAACGATGAATGCCGAACTCTCGAAGAATCATCTCCCGATGGCGAGCTAAGGAGGAGCTGGCGTAAGAAGTCAAGTCGATAGTTTCTCGCTTGATTTTTAGTACCCGACAGACGTAAAGTAAATCATTTTCTTGAAAAGTATTCACTCTAAAAAATCGCCCACAGGCTTTGAAATACCCCATTTGAATTACTAAACCCACATCATTGACGGGTGAAACAAGCTCGTTTAGTTTGCCCTTTAATCCCATAGGAACTTCAAAAAAGACCTTTCTTTGCTGATACGAAAAGATAGGAGGGTTTTCAAATTCCTTCACTTCCGCAGGATTGAGGATGTCGATGATTCGCATGAGCCTATTTATTTAAACGACCATTTTTCTACATAGCCAATTTTTGACTATTCTACCCAAATTTACTTATTTAGTTTGCTATGTAATTAATTAAAATATATTATATTTGAATTAATTGAGTAACGTAAATAAACTATGATAAAATTAGGCTACGCTCGGGTTTCAACACTGGAACAAAATTTAGACTTACAATTAGACGCTCTTCAAAAAGAAGGGTGTAAACAAATATTTACCGATAAAGTGTCAGGAGTGAAGTCGGTTAAACCCGAATTTGAAAAATTGATTGCCTATGCAAGACCAGGAGATACGATTGTGGTTTGGAAACTTGACCGTTTGGGCAGAAGTACGGTCCAACTCATTGAGTTGATTGAGAAATTAAAAATACAGGGAATCCATCTCAAATCATTGAGTGAATCTATCGACACTTCGACTGCCACAGGAAATTTATTTTTCCAGTTCATGTGCATTTTGGCGGAACATGAAAGAAATGTTATTCGAGAAAGAACCAAAGCGGGTTTGACGGCTGCCAGAGTCAGAGGAAGAAAAGGAGGAAGACCTTTTGGATTGAGTGAACGCTATCAACTTATTGCCCCAGAAGTCAAGAAAGCCTACGAATCTTTGGAATACTCAACCGATAAAATCAGAGAAATTTACTCTATCAAGAGCCAACCAACGCTTTACAAGATATTAGCCTTTGCAAAAGTTGATGTGAAGGGATTTTTGAAGAAACGAGAAAATGTGGGCAAAAAAAAATAATTGTTCTCGTAATTAATTGTAAATCAAATAGTTAAATCGTTTTCGTGGGAAGTTTGCCCCAAATTTAAGTGACTTGCCTAGCTTCTTGGGATGTATCGGCAATTCCCATCAATCGCAAGAAACGTTTAGCCAATATCGTTCGTAACAATACCAACTCTTATTTGCAAAGAATGAACCCGATTAAACGATACCCTTTGATGGTTTGTTTTTTGTGGGAAA
>JANXML010000044.1 GCA_025354645.1 Arcicella sp.
TTTCCCACAAAAAACAAACCATCAAAGGGTATCGTTTAATCGGGTTCATTCTTTGCAAATAAGAGTTGGTATTGTTACGAACGATATTGGCTAAACGTTTCTTGCGATTGATGGGAATTGCCGATACATCCCAAGAAGCTACTTTCATCTCCTGTAAATAGGCAACTTTATCAAGGGTTTGACGGTTCGCCGCAGCGATTAATGGATTTTGCCGTGTTTGACGTAGGTTGTAGGCAAAGCCAGCGATGGGTTGGCATTTTTAGAGTCTTATCAAACTCCAAAACTTTATCCAATTTTTCTTGTAACTCGGGAGTCAAAAGGAAGGTTAATCGCTGATAAGTTTCCTCATTTAGTCGCTCTCCGATACTTCCCACCATTCTTTCTAAGGTATTAATGGCAGGACGAAGGATTTTATCATAATGCAATTTTTGGCAAAGTTTATCCAACAGCCAACGTTCATTATCATGTTCCATCCCCCGTTCAAGAAGCCATTTTTCAATGATAGGTTCATCTAAAATAGGTTCCCATCTGCGATATTGGAGGTATTTAAGAATTTGTTGGAGATGAAAACTACGTGACATGGCTCTTCGTCCATAATCATTCAATAGATTTTTATCAAACTCTTTCATTCTCATTTGAGATGCCATAAATTCCTCAATATTTTCTGCAATTAGGATTTTCCAATTGTCTTCCAAAAAACCATAATACCTTATCAGACATAGTTGTAGGGATATACAGAAGCGATTGGTAGTCCCATTAAATCCATTGACAAATATTTTATCAGTACTTGTCAGATAAAATCCTTTCAATAGTTGCTCTTCATCCAATTTGGGAATATGATTGTAATTATCTCTTTCTTGGATAGTTAAAAATGATGCTGGCATGATGTGTTTGTGTTATCAAAAAGGGTATGAAAATTCACCCCTCTTTAAATGGGTTTAAAGCGTATTTTTCAAGACAAAAAAGTATCTTTGTAAAGGATTTCCTTTTTGATAGGCAAAATAAATGAAAAATCAACTCAATACCACAAAACGGGTCGCTTTATACGCAAGAGTTTCTACCCTTGACAAAGGACAAGACCCAGAAACACAATTAGTCCAATTACGAGGGTACGCCCAAGCAAGAAACTTTGAAGTAATTACAGAATATATTGACTATGCTTCTGGAACAAGTGAGGACAGAACACAGTATAAGTTGATGATGGCAGCCGCCAAGAAAAGGAAAATTGATGTGGTCTTAGTTTGGCGATATGACCGTTTTGCTCGCTCTACTCAGGCGTTAGTGAATGCCTTGAAAGAATTTCAAAGTTTAGGAATTGATTTTATCTCTTATCAAGAAAATATTGATACGACTACACCAACAGGAGAGTTAATATTTCATGTCATGGCATCACTGGCTCAGTTTGAAAGTTCTTTGATTAGTCAAAGGGTGAAAGCTGGTATGGCGAGAGCCAAAGCACAAGGCAAACATATTGCACGTCCACCAATTGCAAAGCAAATGCAAGAAAAAATTATAGAATTACAACGAGAGGGAGTATCAATGAATAAAATATCAAAGACTTTGGGGATTGCTTACGGAACGGTTTACAATTATCGTTCTAAAATGAGTAAAACTGAGGAATAGTAACTAATTGTTTAGGTTGAAACAGCTACTTTTCGTCCAATTGTAATGAGAACCTCAAGATGCAAAAACATTCATAACTCTCTTAATTAATGACATCAAAAATGGGCTTGTTATCAAATCTTGGAATTCCATAAAATATGATCGACACACCAAGACTATAAAACCGCTTCATAATTATTTAGGGTACTTCAATACTATTGATATCATAGATGAAGAAAAACAAAATTTCATTTATCTTACAAGAGAAGTACAAAATTATTCTAATTTTAGTTTTTACAGAGAATATGAAGGTGTTGTGAATAAAGCTGTCCGTTTATTTGGAATAGATAAAAATAGGAAAAGTTTTTTTGAATGGGAGAAGGAAATTGAGAAAATAGAAAAGGAAACTTGGCAAGGAAGATTTTGGGAGTTTGACACCTTCAAAATATCACTTGAAATAAACATGGGAAATGGGAAGTTTAGTTTGGTGGTAAGTTGAAAATAGTTTATGCTTAAAAAGAGGTAGTGGCAGATAAAACTGCAACTACCTCTTTTCTTTGAAATAGTAATAAAAAAAATTACACTGGACTAACCATTTTATTACCCAACACAATTTCCCGCTCATCTATCGACAAATCATACAACCCAAAAACTAATTCATCTATCTCATCCTCAAATACTTGCGTGTCCGCTTGGGGATTTTTTGATTTTAGAGAAAGGATTTTTTCTACGAGATTGATGATGGGGAGTTGTTGTTCTAATGATGTAACTTTAATTGGTAATTCCCTAATATCACTCAACGTTAATTGAGTAAAATCATCTTTTTTGGCAGAGGTAGAACTCTGAGTTTTCATGTATGAAAACAATATTGAATTTATCAGTCCCAGAATAAATAAAGATGAATAATTATTATCGAAAACCTTAAAGATGTAAATGTCTTTTTTACTTACAAATTCTTCATTTGTAATCATCGCCATGATACGAAATTGCCTACTGATTATTCTCCGTATTAGTATTCTCGTACCACAGAAAAAAGAATAATTTTTAGGCTTTTCTTTTAGATTTTCACCATAACGAACGTAAGAATTTGGTTTATCTATCAAGTAACGATTTAATTTACCATTGAAAAATAGTTTAGAATTTGAATCTAATTCTGTTTTGGAAACATCTGTATCATTTGCTAAAATTCCTCTTACAGAATTACTTATACTCTCAATTTTAATTGAATCCTCGTAAAATTTATGAGTAAGATTACCAGCATCTCTATTTAAAATAATTTTATATTTTTCAGTATTATGCCATTCAAATTGATTTAATTTTCTGAATATTAATTGAGAATTAAAATCTTTCAATATTTTATCCTTTGGCTTAAATTCAAATATATTTGATATAGTGTTTTTGTCTATCTGATTGGTAATGAGATAGATACCTGTATCAACGTATGCTTCATCAAAAACTCCGTAAGGCAAATTTATCGCTGTATCTAAACCTCCGTTTTCTTTTAACAACTTTCTTGTCGTGGTGTAATTGTCTCCTGTTAGCCATGAAACGGGCATTATAAAACTAATGAGTTTATTAGAAGAAATTAATTTTAATCCTTTTTCAACAAACATAGTGTAAATGTCTGATGTACACTTGTAATTAGTATTAAAATAAAATTTAGAATTATCATCAAACTTTACTCCATACGGCGGATTGCCCACAACTGCATCAAAACCTACAAATTTCCCTTCTTCATCTAAAACCTCTGGAAACTCAAAACGCCATTCAAAAGCATTTCTGTAAATGGGCGAATTAATGGCATTTTCTAATTCCCCTTCCCGTTGAGTAATCAGTTTTTCAAGTCTAATCGTCTCAATTTCAGCATCTTCCTTGATTTTATTGCCAAAAATGTCCACGTTTTGGGTCTGTAAAAGCATCAATTGTCCACGCAAATTATTGATTTGTTTTCTTCGAGCATCTTTTTTGTAAACCGTTTGGACAAACTCTTTTTTAATTTCGTCAATAAACCGTAAAACTTCCGCCTTACGTTCCTTCGTGGGGGAGTTTTTATAATCGTAAACCGCTTGTTTATAATCCTTTACGCTAAATTTTTGTTTTTTGAAAACCTCTGATAAATCTTCTTCCAGCCCAAAACGAGCCACCAATGAATTCCCCGTTTTGATGTTGATGTCGATGTTGGGAAGCGTTTGGAGTTGTAATTCATTCATAGTATGACTTTGAGTCATGCCATGAATAGTAGTTTGGTAATAAGCGTTCTTTAAAAGTTCAATCCAAAGCCTTAACCGACAGATTTTCACTGAGTTAGGGTTAATATCTACTCCAAAAAGGCAATTTTCAATGATGGTTTCTTTCTCGTGGAAAAGCGTTTCTTGGAGTTTTTGCAGCCGCTCAATGGGCTTATTGGCTTCATTCAATCGGTATTCAAAAAGTTCATCGTCTTCATCAAAAATAATCAATTCATCATTTTCAATCGTGATTTTGTAGTAACGCACTCGTGAGCCGTCACGGTGGCAAAGAATCTGCAAATCGTGCTTAATGGCAATAAATTCATTGAGAGCCGATACCAAAAAATGTCCTGAACCCACCGCAGGGTCGCACACCCGTACAGAATTCACGATTTCGTTGTATTGTCTACGCTTTACGCTATCAGTAATGTCCAAATGTTCCTTTAAATCCTCGAATGTGGCAATATTTTTATCAGGGAAAATGAGGCGAAATTTCTCCAAAACCGCCTTTCTGAGTGTTTCTCGGCACATATACATCGTGATAAATCCTGGCGTAAAAAACGAACCATCACGATAGCCATTGATTTTCTCGAAGATTAAACCTAATACAGAAGCGTTGATAATCGTCTTGGCTTGTTCCTGAATTTGAGCCGATGAATCCGAAGCAAAATCATAGGCATCCAAGAATTCAAATAAGTATTTCACGGTGGGCATTTCACCTTGTTTACGTTTGCCTTTATCACCTTTCAAAACGGATTGGGCGTAAATCGGCACGCTCAAACGGTCTTTTAAGTCTTTGATTTTCACAACTTTGCGTTCCAATTCGGTCAATTCAAAAAGGGAACTATTCAAATATGGAATATTGCCGTAACGCTCCGTAACGGATGGTTTTCGTTGATGTGTAGGCACTGCCAAAACCTCAAAAAATAGTTCTGAAAGTTCGTCAAAATCTTTTACTCGGATTTCATTCAAAAAAGAGTAAGATTGATTTTCACTGTGATATTTTATCAATTGTCCTTCCAAGAGTTTCAAGAACAATATACGATTAAGCCAAGTGATACACAGTTCCAAACCGACATTAAACAATTGCTCTTCTTGATTCTGTCCGTATGAATTCAAATTATCAAGATTGAAAAGGGCGTTATCAACTTCAATTTCGTTAATGGTATTTTCTAACATAGTGCCTTCCAAACGATTATGAAGGAGCTTTCGTTGGATAATTTTCTTACCTCCGTCCTTTACTTCTTCTAAACCAATGATGTAGAGCAACTCATTATAAAACTCCCGATTCAATGAATTTGCATCATTTTCAAAGGGAAATTTCAGGAGATGTTCGGGTGAAAGAAGTTTGTAAAGGGCAATTTGGACGGGGGCGGAAAGATTGGTTACATCCTTGTTTAATTTGAAATTAGCACAAGGCAATTCTAAATCTGTGAGTGTTTCAATCAGTTTTTTGATTTCAGTATAAAAGAAACCATTGTCTTTATTCTGTTGAATTTTAGTCTGGTAAATTTTCTTGAAAGCCGTGTTTTCGTAAAAAAGTTTACGGAAGTCATTTTCATCAAAAACATACCAATTATGCAAATCAGTAGCGATTAAATGCGAAACTTCGATATTTTTTTTCACTTCTCTTTCCACAAAATAATACAAAATCAACTCGTGTAAAGCCTTCACGTTTGGGCGATTTTCCGTTATCATTTCGGGCGAATCAATCCTTTTGTTTTCGATGATAACGCCCACAGAATCCTTTGAAGTTTTACCACGGTGAATTACCAAATCTTCACGTCCTGCGGTGTTCAGTTCATAGTTTGTTTCGTGGTAGTGAGATTTCTTTAAAAAATCACGAACCAGATTCTTTTGATTTTCTTCGGATTCATTGGGGTTAAGTTTTTCAAAAAGGGCATGGATATTTTGCTGAAAGCGTAGAATATCGTTCTGTTGAACGTTCTGTTTAAGATAAGCCTTGTTAAGAACCTTTGCAGGTGTTTGGATAAATAGTTTCACACAATCTGGATTTTGAAATATAGACAAATATCGAAAGGGAATGGGTATTAAGCAAATGGGCAGGGATAATCGTTTTATCTTAACTCTTAGGAATTCAAACAAAAAAGGGGTTTCCCCCTCTATTCAATAATTTCTCGAAAATACATGACCTTCATCTTCATATAAATCAACCATGAATAATTCTTTGGCATACGCTCCAAAATCAAAATATCTTTGTACTACATCGGGTACATTTTTAAGATACCCCATATCATCTACAAATTGTTCTGTATATCGTATTTCAGCGTTCTCTGTTCCTTTGCCGTAATATCCTTGATAACTACTTTCAAAATATTTCGACATTTTCGTTAGCCCCTGCCAGCTTCCATGAACTGAAACCACAAAAATATCAAAAGCATTTGCCCTTGAATCGTCCATTGCTTCCATCGCTTCTAAATACTCGAAAACGCCTTCATCTAATGAAGACTCTGTAATCATGAATTTTGGTAAGTCCTCCCAATCTTGAAAATGAAATTCTGGGTCGGTTTCGTCTTTATGTAATTCTTTGCAAGCCTTATAAAATTCTTCTTTACTTGAATAATCTGTTAGGTCGAGATAAGCCCCTTCGGTGGAAAGATTGTTATACTTTTTGTAAATACCAACATAGATTCGGGGTGTACGTGAAGTAGCCATGATTTTTTTGATTTGTAATATTAAGAAGCCCTGCACTCGCAACAGGCAATCGCCTCTCACCACACGAACCGACTTTGACGGGGTGCAACCCATTTATTGCAAGTCATTTTTCGTTTTACGGTGAAAGGGTCGGAGAGAGGCTAAATAGAAAAATCCTAAGTTTAGACTTGTAATCGTCAAACCAAGGATTCGTAAATTTCGATTTCACTGTGTAGAAAAACGTGCGGTGGGTAAATTACTGGAAGGAAAGTGCCGATATTTATTTTAATTTTCACTCAAAAAAATAACTAAAATTTTGTATTTTTATAGCTCTTTATTAAACTTCTCCATAACTCTTTGAGTCTTGGAATAACCTTAAAAACGATGGGATATATTTTAATTTTGCTTGGGGCTGCCTTGCTCTATTTCAGAAGGCGTAATAAATTTAACCGCCGAAATGTGGCAGGTGTGGAAGAGTTCAAATCTTTTGAACATTCTGTTGGTAGTAGAGTACTTGAAATGGGAATGAAAACTGTTGCTTATTTACTGATTATTTTAGGGTTGATTTTTGTTTTCAAAAATAGGGCAAAATCGGAAAGTATTTCTACTAAAATGGAAATACAATTTTCAAAAAAGTAGGTATAGCCTTTAAGAAAGTGTCATGTTTCTATGAATTTATTTGAAGGTTTTTTGCGTAATTTTGAGAAATTATTCCTTATCCCATGAGCCAAAATAAAAGAAAAGTCCACGATAAATTTTTCAAAGAAACTTTCTCACGATTAGAGGTTGCTAAGAGCTTCATCGAAGAAACTTTCCCTTTTGATATTCGTAACAAAATCAATATCTCAACCTTAGAAAAAATTAATTCTTCATTTATTGATGCAATGCTAAGAGAACATTTAGCGGATGTTGTTTATCGAACTAAGTACGCTGGACAGGATGCCTTTGTTTCGGTCTTATTTGAACATAAATCTTACCCTGAAAAGTACCCTCATTTGCAGTTAATCAGGTATATGAACAATATTTGGTATGAAGAGCAAAAACAAAATAAAGATTTGTCGGTGGTTATTTCAATTGTGATTTATCATGGAGAGACTAAATGGGAAAAAAAGTCTATGCTTGCCTATTTTGGTAATCCCCATCAAAGTTTACATTCTTTCATTCCGCAATTTGATTATTTGTTATTTGATTTGAATGAGGTAGAAGACCACCAAATCGAGCTTTTTAAAAATGATTTATTCAGTTTAACCGCAATGTTAATGAAACATTGTAGAGATTCGGCGGATGATTTTATGAAATTAGAATCGTTCTTAGTTAAAAGGCTTAATGCTTTGGATATTGATAATCAGGTGGAATTTATTAAAACTTCTTTACGTTACATTCAAAAAGATATTAGCTTGACAAGAAATAAATTATCTCCTATCTTTACACAAGTTTCAACCAATATAAATAATATTGCCATGACAATTGCAGACGAAATCAAAGAAGAAACAACTTTTGAGCATATCAAAGGATTGTTGGAAGTGGGTTTAAATGCAGACAAAATAGCACAAGCCTTTAAACTGCCTGTCAAAAAAGTGCAAGATATGATTCTAAAAATCAAAGAATCTTCAAAGTAAAACGCAAGAATTTACCAGATTTTATAGACTAAAACGCAAGCTCAAAAGGCTTGCTTTTTTGTTGAATAACCCTTTTCACAGTCAAGGTTTAGCCATATCAGTTCTTTAAATACTTTTCTTGTTTGGCTACTATTGTCATTTTTTTTACCTGTCTTGTTGCGTAAATAGTATTGGCTTGAACTGCCATAACTTTAACCATAACCGAAACAGGGATAATAGCATTATCGTTTGAAAAACAGAAAGCTAAATTATTACTTCCTTCTTTTACGTTCATTTTTGAAAACTCGTTTATTATTTTACCACTTTTAAAAGCACGATTAGTAGGTCTTCCGAAGGTAAAAGAATTGGCATTTACTTCTTCAACAAGGGCATAATCTACGTCTTCCCCTCTTTGTATTTGCGATAAATAAGGGGTAATTCCCAACGCTAAGGCGGTTAATGGATTACTATTAATGAGTTTAAGAATGTTTAACGGAGTTTTAGCAACAAGTTCTTTTGTTGCATCTTCATAAGATTTTTGTCCTTCTTGATCAACTCCAATATAATAGCTCCATGCAACTGTATTTTGGGGTAAAGTAAAACTGGTACTTGTCTTATTCCCATTCATATTTAAAGAGGAATGTACTTTTGCAGTTTGATTGAGTATTTCGCTAATTATTGTATCTGATTTTACGATATATTTTTCTTGTTCATAAGCATAGGTGGTATCATAAATCGTTCGTTCATAGACATTTGTATTAAATCTCTTTGAATTTTCATCGCCAGGAATTCTTTGAATTTTAAACTTACATATTCGCCCCGAAATGATATTTGAATTGGCAAAACGAAACTGATAAATTCCAGTTTCTGCAATGCTTAGGGTCTTGTTTTCAATTTTATAGGTCTTGTAATCCATAAATATTGATTTTGTTGGCATTAATTTAATGTCTAACTCATTCAATATTTTTCCATTCACTTCCTCAAAATTGAAAATTAGTTGGTCGCCTTCCCGAAAACCATAGAAAAATGTTTCTTCGCCTGAAGGCGAAATTTTCAAAGTGTTTTCAGCAATATCAATTGGGGTTTGTCCTAATAGTATTGTCGAAAAGAATACAAATAATACGAATGTGGCAGTTCTTATCATTTAATTTTGAGTTAGGGGAAATTATTTTGACAAATTTCATGTAAAGATTTTCAACCTCGATATACGTGTAAAATATGATACAATAATGCCTTTTTGGTATCTTCATTTAAACCTTTCCAAAATGCTGTCCAATTGGTATAATTTCCAAAAGTATTCCCTAAATAGGTTAGTAAATATTCTTTGAAATCTTCATTGTCAAATCCATCAACATTTTTTACAATTCCATGATTATTGAAAAACAAAAGCGTTTTTTGAAGGATATTTATAACCATTGGGTACAATTGAAAACGGTTTAGCGTACCATCCATAATTAAAAACTGTCGCCAATAATACAACGCTTCTTTCTTACCATAAGCGACTATATCAGGGTGCTGGGCTTCTAATCTTTGGATATGTTTTTCATCAATGCTTGGATAATCTTTTGCTCCTTTTATGCCAAGATAGGCTAATAAATCAGCTTTACAATCATTATCTAAATTTAGGAAAAATGGTGCAAAATCGTTATGACCTACATATTTATCCATTAAATGCTTGGCATTCTTTTTAAAAATCAAAGGGAATATATCTTGAACTTTATCCTTATCCGTAATAACTCCTAAAAATTTAGTTTGAATATTTTGGATAAAACTATCAACTGTTGACAATGCGTTATCAGTATTGGGGGCAATAGTTGCTGTCATATTGGGTATGAATTTAATTTTCTAACTTAAATTTCTGTATTCTCTCTATTTTGAGACATTTGATTTAGTAACCTTCTTAGTGGTCCATCAACTTCAAAAGCTAACTCCCTAAATTCATTCCAAAACTTTTTTTCTTCTATTGTTGCCATATCTCTGAGCCATTCAGAATCATCATAAAGAGTGGCAATTGTTTTTTTCATTTCGTCTATTTTTTCTCCGTATGTCATATCGTTTAATTTTTATTTTTTGGCAAAATACTTATCCACAAGTGGTGCTGTTTGTCAAGAATATTGATTTATTGGGTCTTTAACATTGGTTGTAAGTCCCTTATTAGGCCAAAAATTACATAGCATAGCATAACTCACTAATAATCAGCAACTTACGTTCTCAATTTTTAAGACTCCCCAAAGTGTAACCTGTTGATTATCAATCACTTGACTTTTGGGATTCATTTTGACGAACATAACTACCTATCGCAACATTTCGAGACCTGAGATATTTGTAAAGTGTCATTTTTGAAACGCCTATTTCCAAGGCTATCTCATTAACGCCCATTTCTCCTTGTTTGTAGTAAGATTCTGCCAAAATTGCCTTTTTCTCGGCTTCTTTGGTCATTCCTTGCCTTCGACCTCCTTTTCTACCTCTGGCACGTGCCGCTGCCAAACCTGCATTAGTT
>JANXML010000111.1 GCA_025354645.1 Arcicella sp.
TAGATATGCAAATAAAAGTAATGTAACGAGAGCAAAAATTCAAAAAGAAAATACTAATTTAAACGCCCAACAAGCACGTTTGACTTTAAGACAAAATATTGAAACTGCCTATACAAACCTCACAAATTCAGCAAAAAGATACGATTCTTTTTTAGTACAAGTTTCCGCTTTGGAAGAGTCATTCAGAGCCGCAGAAAGCCGTTTCAATGCAGGAGCGATAGATTTTGTGAGTTATAGCTTACAGAAAACTAATCTTGATAAAGCAAAAGGCAACTTGGTAGCCGCAAAATATGACTTTATTTTTAGAACAAAAATCTTAGATTATTATCAAAATAAACCGCTCACTTTTTAGTAATTGGTGATTTGTGATTGAGTGATTTGTGATTATCCACACACTTAATCACAAATCACTCAATCACAAATCACAATTAAATTATGGCAAAGAAATCTTCAAATAAAATCTGGTGGATATTGGGGGGCGTAGTTCTCCTTTTGGGTGGTGGCTTGGCAATTGCTAAGCAACAAGGACTCATCGGTAAAGAACCGTCAACGGAAGTCGAATTTACAAAAGCCAAGAAAGCGGATATCATCGAAAGAGTATCGGCTTCTGGAAAAATTCAGCCCGAGGTTGAAGTAAAACTTTCGCCAGACGTATCGGGAGAAATCGTGGGTCTGTATGTAACAGAGGGCGATTCTGTACGTGCGGGGCAACTTTTATTGAAGATTAAACCTGATAATTATGAGTCTTTATTTGCTCGGGCAGAAGCACAAGTGAATTCGGCAAGAGCATCCGTTGAACAATCGAAATCGGGACAATCGCAATCGGAATCTCGTTTGTTGAAAGCCAAAATTGATTATGATCGTAATAAAAAATTGCATGATGATAAAGTGATTTCAGATGCTGATTTTGACCAATTTAATTCTCAATATTTAGTGGCGAAACAAGATGTTGAATCAGCAAAAGCAAATGTCTTGGCGGCAGAGTTTAATGTAAAAAGTTCGCAAGCGGCATTGAAAGAAGCCCGTGCCAATTTAACGAAGACTACGATTTACGCACCACAAAGTGGAACGGTTTCTAAATTGAATGTAGAGTTGGGTGAACGTGTGGTAGGAACATCACAAATGGCTGGTACTGAATTACTTAGAATTGCCAATTTGAATAAAATGGAAGTTCGAGTAAACGTAAATGAGAACGATATTACTCGGGTTTCCATGAATGACACCGTAATTATTGACGTGGATTCGTACAGTGCTTCGGGACGAAAATTTAAAGGAATTGTCTATGAAATTGCGAGTTCTGCTAATGGCTTAGGAAATTCCGCCGCTGCTGCCGCCGTTTCGAGTGATGCCGTGACAGAATTTGAGGTAAAAATTAGAGTTTTACGTTCTTCTTATTCGGATTTAATTGTGGGTAAACGTTCATATCCTTTGAAACCAGGAATGACTGCATCAGTAGAAATTATTACCAACCGCAAAATGGGCGTTTTATCAGTTCCATTGGCAACCGTGACGACCCGTGACCCAACGATGAAACCCGAAGGCGACAAAAAAGAGGGCGAAGACAATAACCAAGAGCCAGAAAAAGTTATCAAGAAAGATAAAATTAAGGAAGTGGTGTTTGTAATGGACAAAGACAGCAAGGCGAAACTGAGAGAAGTAAAAACGGGAATCTCAGACTTTGAGAACATCGAAATTTTATCGGGATTGAAGGAAGGAGAAACCATCATTTCGGGTCCATATATCACGGTTTCCAAGAAATTAAAAGAAGGAGAATTAGTGGCTAAGAAGAAAGTTGAAGAGAAAAAGAAATAGAAAACAATAAATTTAGTTTGGTTTAGGGTTTATAAAAAAGCCGTCTCAGAATATCTGGGGACGGCTTTTTTGTTGGGTTTCAACTGCAAAGAATAATTTTGCTAAAACAATTAATCAAAAAAAGACCTACTCGAAAAAATAAGCCTTAAAGTTAGGGTCAATTCCGTTTGCCGTTTTTCGTTCACCGTGAACCGAACAATTACCCCACCAACTCCTTCAAATCCTCATCATTTAACTGTTTTCGTACATCTGCCATCAATAAAAAGCGAGTATAGAGTTTGTCTAATTCAGGTTTTTCAAAATCAAAACCAATCAATTGCAAACGGTGACGGAGAGCGGCACGACCCGAACGAGAAGTTAGCACAATTGCCGATGAAGGAACGCCAACGTCTTCTGGACGCATGATTTCATAAGTTTCTGTATGCTTCAAAAAACCATCTTGGTGAATGCCTGATGAGTGTGCGAAGGCATTTGCACCCACGATTGCCTTGTTGGCTTGCACGGGCATTCCCATCATATTTGAAACCATCGTTGAGAATGGATATAACATTTGGGCGTTAATATCAGTATGAAAACCTAAATCTTTATGAATGTTTAAAATCATCGCTACTTCTTCCAATGAAGTATTTCCTGCCCGTTCCCCTATCCCATTTATCGTTACTTCCACCTGTCTGGCTCCCGCTTGAATCCCTGCGATGGTGTTGGCAGTGGCAAGCCCCAAGTCATTATGATTGTGCATCGAAATGGTCGCTTTGTGGATATTTGGCACATTTTCATACAAATAATTAATGCGTTGAAACATTTGATTGGGCAACAAATAACCCGTAGTATCGGGCAAATTTACGACCGTTGCACCCGCTTTGATTACGGCTTCAATCAATTGTGCTAAATATTCCAAATCTGCACGACCTGCATCTTCGGCAAAAAATTCAACATCTTCCACGAATGATTTGGCATATTTTACCGCCCAAACGCCCCGTTCCAACATCTCCTGACGAGTTGAATTGAATTTATGGACAATGTGCGAATCCGAAGCTCCTAAACCCGTATGAATTCTTGGATATTTAGCGTGTTTTAAAGCCGCCGCCGCCGCATCAATATCTTCCTTTTTAGCACGAGTCAAACCGCAAACCGTGATATTTTTTACTAATTTAGAAATCTCTTCAACCGAACGAAAATCGCCTGGCGAAGAAATCGGAAAACCTGCCTCAATAATGTCCACGCCCAATAGTTCGAGTTGTTCGGCAACTTGCAATTTCTCTTCGGTGTTTAATTGACATCCTGGCACTTGTTCGCCGTCACGTAAAGTTGTATCGAATACTTGAATTTTCTGACTCATGGTTTTATTTTAATTTGTTTTTTTCTAAGTCAAAAATACATTTGTCTTAACTAAAAACCAAATTTTAAAAAAGCCATCAATAGAATTAAAATCTAAAAATTCTTTTAATTGGTTACTATTTTATACAAATATTCTTTTTAAATAATTAAATTTAGAATTATAGTCTAATTTATTGAAAAATTATACGAGAATATTTTTTCTAAACTATTTTAAAAAAATAGTATATTTTGAAGAATATGGATATGTAATTTATCGTGTTGTGTAAAAAGATAGGACTTAAATGATAAGTAGGATTTATAGAAATGAGCAATTTAGTGTTTACTTTATAAGAAAATTCCGATTCTCTAAAACTCTGTATTACGATAGTAAAATTTAATATAGTGTGTTAAAAAGTTAGAAATGATTAAAATAATTATATTTACCAGTAAATATGAATTACTGCCATTTTAGTCCAAAACGATTCTTCCGTCACGGTCAATATTAGTTCTTTTATCAAAATGAAAGTCATAAAAACTTGCATCACCGTCTTGGACATCAATTTTTACGGTACTACGTCCCATTTCTAAACCTTGATTATCGTAGGCTTTTGCAGAAACTTTACCCTTAAATCTTTTTGAAAAAATTAGATAAATACTCAAAAGATTATCCGTGCCTTCTTTATCATTTTTGAGAGACACTTTTCCATTTGTAATTCCTTTTTCAGACAACGATTCTGTGTAAGTTACGTTGATGGCACGAGCTTTTTTAACACCTGACTCAATGCCTTTCACCATATCTCCCGCTGTTTCACCAATTTTTTCGGTTGAATTACTTAATCTATCGCAAGAGGAAAGAGCTATTGAAAGAGCTAATGTGCTGATTATAAATGCTTTGTTCATGGTTTTGTGATTGTAAGTTTCAATTTTAATCCTCAAAAATAGTCAGTAATTTTTATAGAATCTATATTCTATTCAATTCAGATTTATTTTATATTCTATTTTTAACGAATAACTAAAACCCAAAACCTAAGTTCTGAAACCTACCCATCATTTCAAAACCTGATAAACAACAAACGCCGATATGTACGCCAAGGCAGTCATATAAACAAACTGAATGGTTGGATATTTCCAAGATTTGGTTTCTCGGTAAGTCACCGCCAAAGTACTCATACATTGCATGGCGAAAGCATAGAAAATGAGTAGTGAAAAGCCTAAAGCCATGTCGTACATTGGTTTGCCAGTTTCAGGATTTATTTCGGCTCTCATTCTTTTCATCACCGTTGAGTTTTCCTCATTGGCTTCTCCTCCCAAACTGTAAATTGTGGACATCGTTCCCACAAAAACTTCACGAGCAGCAAAAGACGTTATTAACGCAATTCCTATCTTCCAATCATATCCAAGCGGTTTTATGACGGGTTCAATCACTTTTCCAAAGCGACCTGCATAAGAGTTTTCTAATTTTTGGGATGAAATTTTATTTTGTAATTCAGTACCAGAAAGCGTTGGATTTTGAGTTTTCACATAAATTTCAGCTTGTTCAATGGCATCTCCTGGACCATAACTTGCCAATACCCAAAGCACAATTGAAATTGCCACAATCACTTTTCCCGCTTCAAAAACAAAGGCTTTTGTGGAGTTTAAGATGGTAATCATAACGTGTGAAAATCTTGGACTTTTATAAGAAGGCAATTCCATAATGAAATAACTTCTTTCCTTCACTTTCAACAGCAATTTCATGACATAGGCTGAAAATAATGCCATGAAAAAACCTAATAAATACATCGCAAAAAGTACCACTCCTTGCAGGTTAAAAATACCGAAAAGCGTACTTTTTTCGGGTACAACCAAGGCAATCAAAACGGTATAGATGGGCAAACGAGCGGAACACGACATTAAGGGCGTAACCATGATTGTGATGAGGCGGTCTTTCCACGAGCCAATACTTCTGGTACTCATAATGGCAGGTACGGCACAGGCAACGCCCGAAATTAAGGGTACAACCGATTTTCCATTCAGTCCGAATCGTCGCATCAATTTATCCATGATAAACATTACTCTGGACATATATCCCGTTTCTTCCAACATTGAAATAAATAGGAACAAAAAGGCAATTTGGGGAATAAAAATCAACACGCCGCCAATACCCGCAATCAATCCATCGGTTAATAAATCGGTCAGTTTTGTGGGCGGAAGATTGGTTTTCAAAAAATCATTTAAGTTCGCAATTCCACCATCAATCAAGTCCATTGGATAAGTTGCCCACGTGAAAATGGCTTGAAAAACAATAAAGAGAATTCCCAAGAAAATAAAATATCCCCAAAAACGATGTAAGAAAATCTTATCTAAACGATCTGTCCAAGTATTGATTTCTTCTTCCTCGGCGGGAACTTCGTGAAGGCAATTATCAACAATTTCGTTCAATTGTGAGTACCTCGCCATGGTCTCTTTTGATTGAGCATTTTGCGTTTTCCAACCATATTTTTCCTGAATATTATCAAACTCTATTCGCTGTTTCTCATCAAATTGAATCAAATTATCATGTTCCGAAAGCCATAAAAGAGCGTGATAATCATCGGTATCTCCATATTTTTCTTTAATTTCTTCGACCATTTCACGGTCATAATCCATTGGTAATGAGTCGTTTGAATTATAATTTGTTTCAAGCGTTTTATTTACCGACAATCTTAACCCGTTCAAACCAATGCCTTTTTTGGCATTAACTTCTGCCACTTCAACATTCAACTCACGGGCTAATTTTACGGAGTTAATCACAATGCCCTGACTCTCGGCAACGTCAATCATATTCAATGCCAAAACCGTAGGAATACCCAAATCTCGAACTTGACTAAAAAGCAAAAGATTACGTTTGAGATTGGAAGCATCAGCAACAACAATTGCCAAATCGGGATAATCAGGATGTTGAGGATTGGCTAAAATATTGATAACCACTTGTTCGTCCACCGATTTTGGGTAGATACTGTATATTCCAGGTAAATCAAGAATTTCGGCATCATCTCCTTTTTCCAACTTCCATTTACCAATAAGTTTATCCATCGTTACGCCAGGAAAATTGCCCGTTTTCTGACGCAATCCCGTAAGCGAATTGAACAACGATGATTTTCCAGCGTTTGGATTGCCGATGAGGGCTATTTTGGGTGATTTTTTCAATATGGTCGATATAAATTAAGCAATTACAATGGTTGCGGCTTCTTCCTTACGCATCGACAACACATAGCCCGAAACCTTCACAGCGATTGGGTCGCCGAAGGGTGCGATGTGCGTCATGGTCACTTGCGTGCCAGGTAAACAGCCCATTTCCAACAATTTTAGAGAAAATTCTTCATCCGTAAAATTAACGATGATTCCTCTTTCTCCTACTTTCAAATCTGCAATGGTTTTCATGTGGAATAGGTATGAGATATGAGATATGAGGTATGAGGTATGCAATGGATAGACCATAATGAAATTACAGAAATTCATTGAAATTTTTAAAATCAAGTAATTTCATCTACGTCATTTTACACCTATTACCTCATACTTCATACCTACTACCTCATACCTAAAACCCCTTATTTAGATTTATTCAAAACAACGTAAAATTAGTAAAGAGTTCCTTGATTATAAAGTAATCATTCATAAACATTTTGGTTTCTCAAAATATTGATTTGTTTGTGTACGTAAGGTTTATTTGTGTCGTAACTTTGTGAGAGTTTAGGAGTTAGGTTTTAGGGGTTGGCAATTAAATATTCTCGTGGTAGTAATCGTGCTTTTCGTAGCATAAATCCTAACCCCCAAATCCTAACCCCCAAAATATGTTAAAAGAAATTAAATCCCTGATAGACAAAGAGATACGATTAGAACTTCGTCAAAAATATGCCTTAAATGGTATGATTTTATACGTTGTCAGTACGATTTATGTGTGTTATTTATCGTTCAGATTAAAGTCAAATCAGATTGATAAAATTACGTGGAATACGCTCTTTTGGATTATTCTTTTGTTTACCGCCATGAATGCCATTGCTAAGAGTTTCACACAAGAGCGTTTTGGAAGATTGTTATATTATTACACCTTGGCAAGTCCCGTAGGCATAATTCTTTCAAAAATTGTTTACAACACGCTATTAATGTTGGTGTTAGCTTTAGTTGGTTTTGGAGTTTATGCGATTGTAATGGGCAATCCCGTGGAGGATATTGGTTTATATTTATTGAGTATTGTCTTGGGAGCAGTCGGATTTTCAAGTACGCTTACGATGGTGGCGGGCATTGCCTCAAAAGCTGAAAATAGTTCAACGTTGATGGCAATTTTGAGTTTTCCTATCATCATTCCGATGTTAATAATGTTGTTAAAAATCTCAAAAAATGCGTTGGATGGATTAGACAGAGGAAGTAGTATGGATGAAATATTAACCCTTTTGGCGATTGATGGAATTGTATTGGTGTTGAGTGTGATTTTATTTCCTTATTTGTGGCGGAGTTGATTAGCCTGTCATCCCGACGAAGGAGGGAACTGAGTTAAGTGAGGGATTGTAAAGCTCAGTTCCTTCCTTCGTCGGGACAACAAAGTCGCATTAAATGATAATCACAAAGTAAATATGAAAAACCACAACTATTTTATTTACATAACCACTAATCCAGGAAGAACCGTTCTTTACGTAGGCGTTACAAGAGATCTTTACGCACGTATGCAACAACACGCAGAAGATAATTTAAATGATAAGAAAACATTTGCTGGTAAGTTCTTTTGTTATAACTTAATTTATTGGGAGCGATTTCAATACATAAAAGATGCAATTGCCCGAGAAAAAGAAATAAAAGGTTGGCGTAGAGAAAAGAAAGTAGATTTAATTGCGACTTTAAATCCTACTTGGGATTTTTTAAATGATACGCTTTAATATTGGAACTAAGGTCTCTCCTACGTCGGGATGACAATTCTAACACAAAACAAAAAATGAAAAATTGGTATAAATATCTATCCGTAATTTTACTTGGTTACGTAATGATTTGGGGAATTATGGGACCAATTCCCCGCCAGCCCGTCTTGCATGAAACCGCAAGAAACTTGTATTTTCACGTGCCAATGTGGTTTGGAATGTTTGCGGTGCTTTCGGTTTCCGTATGGAATTCTATTCAATATTTGCGTACTTCTGATATGTTGCACGATACAAAATCAGCGGAATATGCCAACACAGGCATTTTATACGGCATTGTTGGAATCATAACGGGCAGTGTTTGGGCGAGATATACGTGGGGAACTTGGTGGACGAGCGATGTAAAACTCAATGGTGCCGCCATCGGATTGTTGATTTATTTTGCCTACATTATTTTGCGTGGCTCATTCAATGACGAACAGCAAAGAGCCAGAATATCAGCTATCTACAACATTTTTGCCGTGGCGTTATTGATTCCATTATTAATTATTCTCCCAAGAATGACCGATTCATTACACCCAGGCAACGGCGGAAATCCAGGCTTTAAACCCATGGATACTGAACACACCATGCGAATCGTTTTTTATCCAGCTTGTATCGGTTGGATTTGTTTGGGTTTTTGGATTACGAATTTAAGATTACGTTTGAGAAATTTAGAGCAAATTCATCAAGAAATTAATTGAGATTATGGAAAATTTAAGAGTTTATCTAACAAAACAGTCAAGTGGATATGGTTTTTCAATTCTGCCAAATCAGAAATTAAAAATCATAGAAGAATTTGGAGATAGAGCTAATCCAGCAAGTTTTATTGTTGTCAATTACGGACGAAAAAGTAATTTTCAATCTATGTTAGGTTGGTTGGAAACAGCTGTGCTTCCCTTACTTTTAGGAATGTATAATCAAGATGATTTGAAAAAAATCAAAACAGTCTCTTTCTACGACCCAGAATCAGATACAAAAATAGAAGATTTAGATTTATATGAACAACCCATTTCCTAACGAGCATTTATATTTTGGTAAAGCAGGGCATTTATTTGTGATGTCTGAGTTTCTTTTGAGAGGTTGGAATGTGGCAATTCCAGAAGTAGATGTTGGAGATGATATTTTCGTAGTAAAAGATTTCAACGGAGAACTTGTGAGAGTACAAGTTAAAACCTCCAAGGCAGTTTATCTCAAAAATGGCGGTTATACAGCACAGTTTAAATTGTCGTTGAAACAATTGAGAGATTCAATAAAAGAAGTGAGCTATGTTTTTGTAGTTCGAGAAACTGAAAATTGGAATCGACCAATTATAATTGACCAAGAAATACTTCTTGGATTATATGAGAATCAATCATTAGGTTCTGAATATAATGACAATCTTACGCTTCGCCTAACTTTCAAAAATGGGAAAGCAACCAATAAAAATATTGACTTAACCGAATATCAAAACAATTTTGAAGATTTTATTATATTTTAGAAAATGAAAAAACTATTTTCCCTAATCACATTGTTATTAATATCAGCAACAATGTTCGCCCAAAATACAACCGCCAACGAACCAGAAATGGCAGATAAATTGTATGCCGATGGTAGAATTTACGTAGTTGTGGCAGTTGTTGCAACCATTTTTGCAGGTATAATTGTTTACTTAATAAACTTGGACAATAGAATTTCTAAGTTAGAGAAATAGCCCCCTCCGCCCCCGAAGGGGGAACTTTCACTACTATTTTAAACTCCCCCTTCGGGGGTTGGGGGGCTATTAAAAACATGAAAAAGACGCATATTTTTGGACTTATTATCATTGCCATTGCCGTTGCCATTTTGGTTTCAACGGGCACTGAGGCGAGTACTTACACAGATTTTACTGATGCCGAAAGCAAGGCGAAGGATGGTGATATCAGCCAAGTTCACGTAGTAGGTAAATTGAAGAAAAGTGCTTCTGGCGATATTGAGGACTTGATTTATAACCCCGCCATTGACGCAAATCATTTGGAATTTACGTTGACTGATAATAAAGGACGTTCACAGAAAGTGGTTTACAATGCTCCCAAACCACAAGATTTAGGCAAAGCAGAGCAAATTGTAATTATCGGAAGCATGGAAGGACAGGTTTTCAAATGTGATAAAATCCTTTTGAAATGCCCCTCAAAATATCAGGAAGGTAAAGTGGAATTTAAAGAAGTGGAAAAACCTGCGAAACAGTCTTAAACTTAAAAAATTATGAGCGTAGCAGAATTAAAACTCAAAATGTATCGTCAAATTGATAATTTGGACGATGCCAAACTTCAAAAACTTGATGTAATAATTGACGTAATGTCACATACAAGTAACCCAAAACCTAAGACTCGTGGCATTGTTGGGAGTATTCCTAATCTTGTGGTTTATATGTCGGATGATTTTGATGAGCCTTTGGAGGATTTTAAAGATTATATGTAAATGAAAAATAGATATTTAGTAGATACTCATACCTTAATTTGGTCATTTGAGAACAATACAAAATTGCCTCAGAAAATGAAAAATATTATTGATGATACTCAAAATGAAATCATAGTGAGTATTGCCAGTTTATGGGAAATAGCTATCAAAATAAGCAATGGAAAATTAGATTTATCAGTTAGCTTGAATGAATTAATTGAAGATATTACATTAAGAAACATTGAAATCTTACCTATTAATCCTTCGTACGTTCTGAAAGTTGAAACACTCCCGTTTCATCACAAAGACCCTTTCGATAGAATTATTGCCGCCCAATGTTTAGAGGAAAACATCACAGTTATCAGCATTGACGAAATTCTTGACAAATATCATGTAAATAGAGTTTTTTAAGGTATTTCAATATACCTAACCCCAAATAAAATGCTTCATACAACCATCGGAAATATTGGTCATTTGTGCATCATCTTGTCGTTTGTGGCATCGGTGATAGCAACTTTTGGCTATTTCAAATCTGTACAAACCATTGATTTAGTCCAACAAGAATCTTGGAAACGCTTTTCTCGTTTTGCTTTTTATACGCACGGGATTGCAGTTGTAGGCGTGATAATTGCCTTATTTTCAATTATTTACAACCATTATTTTGAGTATCATTACGCATGGTCGCACTCTTCACGGGCTTTACCAGTTTATTATATTATTTCCTGTTTTTGGGAAGGACAAGAAGGCAGTTTTTTGCTTTGGATATTTTGGCACGCTGTTTTAGGAATTGTCCTTATCAATACTAATAAACACTGGGAAGCACCCGTAATGGCAATTTTTGCTGTCGTACAAACTTTCCTTTGTTCCATGATTTTGGGCGTTGTTTTACCCGTTATCAACATCAAAATTGGTTCCTCGCCCTTCTTGATGTTGCAAGAAGCCATGCCTAATTTACCCGTTTGGCAAATGAAACCTGATTTTGTCGCCGAAGACGGAAACGGATTAAACCCTTTGCTTCAAAACTATTGGATGGTAATTCATCCGCCAACGCTTTTCTTGGGATTTGCTACTACTTTGATTCCTTTTGCCTACGCTATGGCGGGGTTATGGCGACGTGAGTTTACCGCATGGATTCGTCCCGCCTTGCCGTGGGCTTTGTTTTCAGGATTAGTTTTGGGCGTAGGAATTATCATGGGGGGCTATTGGGCGTATGAAACCCTGAATTTTGGCGGATATTGGAACTGGGATCCTGTTGAAAATGCCTCATTTGTACCTTGGTTAGTTTTGGTAGCGGCTTATCACTGCATGATTATTTACAAAACGAATCAAACCGCTTTGGGGACTTCGTTTATTTTGGTAATTGCTACTTTCATCTTGGTTTTATATTCTACTTTTTTAAATAGAAGTGGCGTTTTAGGCGATGCTTCGGTTCACTCATTTACGGATTTAGGACTTTCGGGACAACTTTTGATTTACTTATTTTTCTTCTTAATTTCAGCCATTGCTTTGTTGATTTTCAGATGGAAAGAAATTCCCAAAGACGAGAAAGAAGTATCTACTTACAGTCGTGAATTTTGGATTTTTATGGGGGCAACAACGCTCTGTTTATCTGCTTTTCTAATAATTGCCGCTACTTCTTTGCCCGTTTACAATAAAATAGTTGAAGCCATGGGTTTTGTCTCAAAACTTGCCCCTCCTGCCGATGCTGCTACTTATTATTCTAAGTTTCAACTCTGGTTTGGCGTAGGAATAGCTGTATTTTCAGGCATTGGGCAATCGTTTTGGTGGAAAAAAATCAAGCAAGAAAATTTTACTAAATTCTTTCTTACGCCTCTTTTGGTAAGTCTAATTTTGACATTTGTTGTTATTTTCTTTACCACCAAAACCCAAACGGGCGACTTCTTTGAATCTCCTACATACATTGTTTTGTTATTTGCTGGCATCTTTTCCATCTTGACGAATGGCTCAATTTTGATGAATATTTTCAGAGGAAATTACAAACTTTCGGGCGGTGCAGTTACGCACATTGGCGTAGCGATGATGTTGTTAGGAATCTTGTTTTCATCGGGATATTCCAAAATTGTTTCGATGAATGAGAGTGATTTGAAATTGTTTAACGTGAAAGATTTGGACGCAAAAAATGCCAATGCCAATAAAGAACACATTGCCTTGTGGTTGAACAAAGCCACGCCTATGGATAACTACACGCTTACTTACAAAGGCGTGCGAGTTGAAGGTCGTGAGTTGCCCGAATATTTACGTCCAGAACAAGTGGAAATCATTGAAAATGACTTTCATGCCATCGCTTTGCAGGACATTGAACAGAAAGGTAAAAAGTATTATTCAAAAGGCGATACCCTACCCGTTTTTCCAGAAAATAAATATTATGAAATTGATTTTAGAGATAAAGAAGGGCGAATAACTACGCTTTATCCAAGGTTTCAAATTAATAAAAAAATGGGTAATTCGGTGTCTCCTGCCCTCAAACGCAATCTTGGCAAAGACTTATATACTTACGTTGCCCAAGCTCCCGACTTAGACCAGCGAGAATGGAGCAAAACAGAAAACTATACCATTGCCGTAAAAGATACCTTCTTTTTGAATGATTACGTGGCGGTTTTGGATAATGTAGCACGGGTGGATACATTTGAAGGTAAGCCGTTGGGACCCAACAATGCGGCAGTTCAAGCCACGATAAAGGTGATGGGAAAAGAGTTTATTCAATATGAAATAAAACCCACTTTTGTCATTCGTGATGGAATGGTAGCGATGCCTCCCGTTGAAAACGACGAAGTAGGAATTCGGGCAAAATTCACAAATATCGACCCAAAAACGGGCAAATTTGGCTTTGCTTTTAACACTACGCAACGAGATTACGTAGTATTAAAAGCCATTGAAAAACCTTTAATTAATTTATTGTGGATTGGTACTTTGGTGTTGATATTAGGCTTTATTATGGCAATCATTAGACGCTATCGAGAGTTTAAATTGATGCGAGATAAAGGAATATAAAACTATTAAATTTTAAAAAAATCAGAATTTTTCAATTACTCATCAAAGAACCTGTTTATTCATTATTAATCCGTGCATAATAAATTTTAGACATTCCTAAAATATCTAAAACTTATTATGCACTTTTTTTTGAACGTAAAAAGACTTTTGATTAAATTTGAAAGGGAGCTTTGCAAATGCGTGCAAACTTTCAGAAAAATTTGCACATATTTGCAATGGATTCACAATGACCTCTAATAATTTTTAAAAAGGCATTTATATAAAATAAAAATATGAGTAAAAACATCAATGCAGAAAAATTACGACTAAACACACGTGTAGATAATAAAGGCTGGAAAAAATGGGGTCCCTATCTTTCTGAACGACAATGGGGAACAGTAAGAGAAGACTATTCGCCCAATCAAGATGCTTGGAATGCAATTTCACACGACATGGCTCGCTCAATTGCTTATCGTTGGGGAGAAGAAGGAATTGCAGGAATTTCTGATAATAAATCACATATATGTTTTGCTTTATCACTCTGGAATCATAACGACCATATTCTAAAAGAACGTTTCTTTGGGTTAACTGGCACTGATTCTAATCACGGAGAAGATGTAAAAGAACTCTATTATTACCTCGATTCTACACCCACCCACTCCTATATGAAAATGCTTTATAAGTATCCCATCAAAGCATATCCCTACGATAAATTGGTAGATGAAAGTCGTAAGCGGTCTCGCTTAGAGCCTGAATATGAAATACTTGACACGGGAATATTTGACAAAAATGAATATTTTGATGTGTTCATTGAATATGCAAAAGCTGATGAAGAAGACATTCTTATTAAAATAACAGCTCATAATCGAAGTAAAAAAGATGCTCCTTTGTCAATTTTACCAACAGTTTGGTTCAGAAATACGTGGAGTTGGGGCTATGAGAATTTCAAATATAAACCTATGATGCGAGGAATCTCGAACAAAGCTATCGAGATTGATAATAGAAATGTTGGACTTTTTAAACTCTACTGCGAAGATGCTGATGAACTACTTTTTTGTGAGAACGAAAGCAATTTCGAGAAGTTATACAGCGTAGCTAATTTTTCACCCTATACAAAAGATGGCATCAATGATTATATTGTTGATGGAGACGAAAAAGCCGTTAATCCAAATGATATAGGCACAAAAGCCTCCGCTCAATATAAGAGAATTGTAAAAGCTGGCGATTCAATTACCATACGTTTGCGTTTGGTAGATCACTCCATTGTTGAACCGTTTGGTGGTTTTGAAGACATCATGGAAAAGCGAATTCGAGAAGGGAATATTTTCTACGAAGAAGTTCAGCAGGATGTTAAAGATGAGGAATTATTAAAAATTCAACGGCAGGCTTATGCAGGAATGTTGTGGACAAAACAGTGGTATTATTACAACGTAAATGAATGGATAAAAGGTGATCCCGCCATGCCTGAGCCTTCTGGATATCGCAAATTTGGGCGAAATGCAGGTTGGCGACATTTATACGCCGCCAATATTCTTTCAATGCCCGACAAGTGGGAATATCCGTGGTTTGCCGCTTGGGATTTAGCTTTTCATACCATTCCTCTCGCCCGATTAGACCCCAACTTTGCCAAACGTCAATTAGCTGTCGTTTTGCGTGAATATTATATGCACCCAAACGGGCAAATACCTGCTTACGAATGGTCATTTTCGGATGTAAATCCTCCCGTTCACGCTTGGGCAACTTGGAAGGTTTACGAAATTGATAAAGAAATAAATGGTAAAGGTGACATTGCTTTTTTAGAAAGGATTTTCCATAAATTACTGCTCAATTTTACGTGGTGGGTCAATTTGAAAGATGAAGGAGGCAACAATGTCTTCGGGGGAGGTTTCTTGGGAATGGATAATATCGGTGTTTTTGACCGTTCTTCAACCCTACCAACGGGAGGACGTTTGGAACAAGCCGATGGCACGGGTTGGATGGCAATGTATAGTTTAAATATGCTCAGAATTGCCTGCGAAATTGCCTTGGAACGCCCCGTTTATCAGGATATGGCTTCCAAATTCTTTGAACATTTTCTGCACATTGCAGGTGCAATGCAATCATTAGGCGGCGATGATATTAGCCTCTGGGATGAAGAAGACCAATTTTATTACGACATGCTTCATCTGCCAAATAATGACAGTAAGTTGTTGAAAATCAGGTCGATGGTCGGTTTAATTCCCCTTTTTGCCGTTGAGATTCTTACGCCCGAATTATTGGAAAAACTACCAGATTTTAAGCGTCGTGTTGAATGGGTATTAAATAATCGTCCTGATTTGGCAGGATTAATTTCTCGATGGTATGAATCTGGAAAAGGAGAAAACCGTCTGCTCGCTATTTTGCGGGGACATCGAATGAAAATGATTATGAAACGAATGTTTGACGAAAAGGAATTTCTTTCTGATTTTGGCATTCGTTCATTATCAAAATATCATCTCGAAAATCCCTATCAATTCCGTATTAATGGCGATGTTTTAAAGGTAGATTATACGCCTGCAGAGTCCACAGGCAATATGTTTGGCGGTAACTCCAATTGGCGAGGACCCATTTGGTTTCCAATGAATTTCCTATTGGTAGATTCATTATTGAAATTTCAGACTTATTATGGTAATGATTATGAAGTAGAATACCCCACAGATTCGGGCGAAATGGTAAGTATAAAAGAGGCAGCCATGAGTCTTTCTGAACGCCTAATAAAAATCTTTACGCAAGATGATAAAGGCAGACGACCCATGTATGAAAAGTATGAAAAAATGCAAACTGACCCATTTTTCAAGGATTTGATTTTGTTTAATGAATATTTTGATGGAGACACTGGAAAAGGACTCGGAGCGGCTCATCAAACGGGTTGGACAGGCTTAATTGCGGAGTTAATTCTGACGGTTTCTAAGGAGAAAAGAGGCGTTTTGAAGGATATGATGTAGGTTTTGTTAATAAATTTAGAAACTTAACTAATCTCAATGTTCTACAATTCAAAGAGTTTTTGTTTTAATTAACTTTTGTGCTTTGCTTTTCAGACTATACCTTTACGATAAGTTTTAGGCAAAAGCCCAAAATTGCGTTTTGATTTTCATTAAATAACAATTCATACAAAAAAATGAGTGTACTTGTAAACAAAAACTCAAAAGTAATCGTACAAGGCTTTACGGGTTCGGAAGGTTCTTTTCACGCCCAACAAATGATTGAATACGGAACAGACGTAGTTGGCGGAGTAACCCCTGGTAAAGGTGGTTCAACGCACCTCGACCGTCCTGTTTTCAATACGGTTACTGAGGCAGTTGAAAAGGCTGGAGCTAATACTTCAATCATCTTCGTGCCACCCGCATTCGCAGCCGATGCCATTATGGAAGCCGCTGATGCAGGAATCAAAGTGATTATATGTATTACTGAAGGTATCCCAACCAAGGATATGATTCAAGTAAAAGAGTACATTAAAGGAAAAAATACCACATTAATTGGACCAAATTGTCCAGGCGTAATGACCGCAGGAGAATGTAAAGTTGGGATTATGCCAGGGTTTATTTTCACAAAAGGAAAAATCGGAATCGTTTCAAAATCAGGAACTTTGACGTATGAAGCCGTTGACCAATTAACCAAAGCAGGTTTAGGACAAACAACTGCCATCGGAATAGGTGGCGACCCAATCATTGGAACAACCACAAAAGAAGCCGTTGAATTATTGATGAACGATCCAGAAACGGAAGGAATCGTTATGATTGGAGAAATCGGTGGAGGTATGGAAGCGGAAGCCGCAAACTGGATCAAAGCAGATGGAAATCGTAAGCCAGTGGTTGGATTTATTGCTGGACAAACAGCTCCAAAAGGGCGTAGAATGGGTCATGCAGGAGCAATTATCGGTGGTGCAGATGATACCGCCGCCGCTAAAATGAAAATCATGGAAGCTTGTGGAATCCATGTGGTTCACTCGCCAGCCGATATTGGGGCAACGATGTTGAAAGCGTTGGGAATGTAAGAAGTTTCAAGTTTTTTAAATGATAAGTTGCCAAGGAAGGCTCCGTTTTTGAACGAAGCCTTCCTTTTTTTACCGCTAATTGGACTTTAAAGAGGTCAGTATCGTATATTAAAACGAATTTTTGTAATTTTGTATCAAACAACCCAAATCTTTGAACATTACAAAATTTCATATTAATTACAAGAATATAACAGAGTTCATAAATTCTTACCAGCTTCGTGTTTTATCGTCACTGAGATTTCCGAACTGTTTACTGTTTACTGTGAATATTTTACTGCTTACTGCCTACTGTTTACTTCCAACTAAATCATTCGCAAAGGGCGGTTTAAGTCCTGATAATTCCTTTTATATTGTTCATGATTATCAAGACGATTGGCAAGTTTTTGATGAGCGTTATAAAGCGTATGTTCCTTATGTAAGAGAGCAACATAAGGGCTACAACTCTTTCAGCCTATTTTTTGATATAGAAAATTATAAGGGTTATAAAATTCTGTATCGTTCAGAAAAAGAAAATTATTTATTTATAGACGCATCCTTACAAAAAAAATTACCTATTTCAACATTGGTAGTTTTGGACATCGATAGCTTACAAAACGTATTCGGTAAAGCTAAATTATTCCTCACTATTTATGGCACAAATACAAATGTCGAAGATTTATCAGTTCAAATCGGTAATAAAATTTCGAAGGCTCAAAAAGCTATTGAAATGAACGAGTCATTATTAACTATTTTGCCAAGAGACATTTCCCCTTTTCAAAACTTTTTTGTGCTTGGATTAATTATTTTAGTTTGTTTTTATGCCTTTCTTTATAACTTCCAACCAAAATCTTTTGAACGTTTTTTTAGTCCAAGAGATTTATTAACCATCAGTAAAAGAGATGACTCTTTCGTAGTAAATAAACCATTCGATTTAGGGAATATTTTGTTCGTAGTAAGTTTAAGTCTGACATTAGGTTTTATTTTTATGTTAATTACGAATGAAAAAACAGACTTATTTTCTGCCAGTAATATCCTTCGTGAAGGAGAAACGCTGGGAACATTACTGCTTAATTTTGTAGAAATATCCATTATCGTTTTTGCTTCGTTAATGCTCAAATACTTTGCCCTTCGAGTATTGTCTAACCTTTATCGTCTTGATAATATTACCAACATTCACTATTTTAAAATTATTCAAGCGTCAAGTTTGTTCTTTTTAATAATCTTAATTATTCTAACGTTTAGTTCAGTTTCAAGCCCATCAATTGTGAAGAATGCAGAGAAATACTTGTCTATTCCCATTTCATTGTTCTTTATTGCAAGGTTAGCCTTATTATACTTTACGATAAATAAGATGACTACACTAAAAAATTTGTATTTATTTTCGTACCTTTGCATCGTTGAATTAATCCCTTTAATTGTAGGCATACGTTTTGCTTTATAGTGTTAAATAATTCAACACTTTAGTCTATTAAGTAGAGATGCAGACCAAAACACTTTACCTTAATAAAATTTAGCCCCACAATTATAATCCCAGTTTAACTGAATTGAGTATGAGCGAAATCACATTAACCGCACATCCAGACAGATTAACCAAAGTAACCAGTATTTTAGTTACGCAGAGCCGCCCAACAGACGAAAAGTCACCTTATTTTGAGTTGGGACGAAAATACGATATTAAGGTTGATTTCCGCCCATTCATTGAGATTCAAGGAGTACCCTACAAAGAATTTCGTAAGCAAAAAATTAATATTCTTGAACATACAGCTATTATTTTTACAAGCCGAAATGCGATAGACCATTTTTTTAGAATTTGTAAAGAAGCTCGTATTGAAATGCCAGCGGACATGAAATATTTTTGTATTACTGAACAGACTTCAAATTACTTACAGAAGTACATCGTTATTCGTAAGCGAAAAATCTTTACAGGCACAAAAACGGCAGCTGAATTATTAGAATTAATCAAGAAACATAAGACTGAAAAATTCTTATTTCCTTGTTCTGATAAACGTACAAACGATATTCCTGGCTTTATGGGCATCAATGATTTGCACCTTGCCGAAGCTGTGATGTATGAAACTGTATCCTCAGATTTGTCTGATTTAGAAGAAGTAATGTATGATATTCTGGCATTTTTTAGTCCATCAGGAATAACATCATTGATGCATAACTTTCCAGATTTCAAGCAAAACAAAACAAGAATTGCTGCCTTCGGACCAACAACCGCAAAGGCAGTAACCGAAGCAGATTTAATTCTTGATATTCAGGCACCACTCCCAAATGCTCCCTCTATGACAGGTGCTTTGGAGCTTTATATTAAGAAAGCAAATAGCTTTTGATAATTATTAGATTAACAAAAAATCCTGCAAAGCGTCGATGTTTTGCAGGATTTTTTGTTAGATTTTGTTTTAGCAAATAATTCTTTAAAAACCTTCTTTTAATTTATAAAAATCATCACAACAAAAACATAATAATTATCGTTAAAATTATCCAAGCCATAATTTTAGTGAATCTTAGAATTCTTTACTATTTTTGAATTGAACTTATTTTTGATTTTCATTCTTTCGTTTTCTGAATCATTATGCAAAAGAAATTACTTTATATATTCTTAACAATATTTATTCTTTCAAGCGCTACAACCTTTGCTCAACAAGACGCTCAATTGAGTCAATACATGTTCAACCCTTTGTATGTCAATCCCGCTGCTGCAGGTTTAGACGGTGTGGCAAAGTTTCAATTGCATTATCGCAATCAATGGTCTGATTATCAGACTACTTTTGATGGAAACGGGTCTTTGGGGACACAAATTTTTACAGCTTCAATGCCTTTAAATGGATTACACAGTGGAATCGGCATACAATTTGTTAATGATAAAACACCATCTGGAGCAGGTTATCAAAATATGTTGTTATCGTATTCTTATCAAATTGGTTTAGCTAACGGAGCTGTAATTTCGGTTGGAGCTAAAGGGGGTTTTCATACTAAATCTTTCGACTCAAAATTTCGCCCCCGTGAAACAGGCGATCCCATTGTGGACGCACTCACAGGAAGCGTAAACCAAACAAAAGCTGACTTTTCATTAGGTGCAATTTATAAAACAGCCAATTATCAAATTGGAGCGAGTCTTAATCACGTTAATTCTCCTGTTTATGGTTTTGGCACTGATAAAACAGGAGCATACACCATTAAACAAGTGTTGAACTTAACGGCAAGTTATGATTATTACTTAAATGATGACATCAAAGTGAGTCCAATGGCATTGTGGAAAACCGATTTTAATACAAATGTTTTGGAAGGAGGAGCAATTTTTACTTATACCGACAGATATTGGCTCGGTGGTTCATATCGTTTAAACGATGCTGGCATTATTATTGCAGGAATTTCGATGTTGAAAAACAACGCATTACGGTTAGGATATTCCTTAGACTTAACCACCGTAGGAGCAACCGCCAAAGCACCATTATCGCACGAAATTATGTTAAGTTACGCCATTCCCGCCCCGAGGCTCTTAGCAGGAAAAAAAACACCCGTGCGTACCCCAAGATTTAGGCATTGAGTTTTATTGTGAAAAACAGTAAATCATTGACAGACAACACAAAAAAATATTTATCTTTGTTGTTCTGTTTATATACTAAATAGATAAGACCTCACGTTTTTAAGAAGATTTAACGTATCAGAATTTGGTTAAATAACAAAACGTAAGGATTTTTCTCAATTAATTATTAATACAATCACATTTGAAATATCATTACCTAAATATTTTTTCAGGTATCATTCAAAAAAGTTTATAACACTATGAATCACGGTGGAATTTTCAGGAAATCATTTTTGCTATTATTAATAGTAATTCCTGTGTTGTTCTTGGAGGGTTGTTCGGGCGGAGGAAGCAAGAGCAAAGGGAAAACTGCAAGTACAAAAGGAAGAAGTAGTAAAGGCAAAGGTGAGGTAGCCTCCAAAGGAAAAGGCAAAGGTAAAAATAGCAAAAGTTCCAAAAAAGAAGACATTGGTATGGTCAATGGTGAAGTTGCAGCAACTGCCCGCAAGGGTTGGAAGCAAAGCACTCCACTTGGTATGGTGCTGGTTCCTTCTGGTTCATACATGATGGGGCAAGCCGATGAAGACGTTACAGCTTCTTCTGTGAGTTTTAATAAGCGTGTAACGGTTGCTCAATTTTACATGGATGATACTGAAATTACCAACAACGAATATCGCCAATTTACGGACGTAATGATGAAAGATTCTATTTCTGTAATAGGAGAAGAAAAAATCATTGCTGAATATTATCCTGATACTGCGGTATGGAGTAAAGACTTTACTTATCATAATGGTGACCCAATGACTGAATATTATTTTTCAAGTCCAGCATTTGATATGTATCCAGTGGTTGGTGTAAGTTGGACAGCCGCAAGATATTTTTGTGAGTGGAGAACAAAAGCATACAATGATTATCGTACATCCGAAGGTCAATATATTTCACCACGATTTAGGTTACCATCAGAGGCAGAATGGGAATGGGCAGCAAGAGGCGGAAAAGCATCAGCAAAATATCCTTGGGGAAATCCTTACGTAGCGAACGGAAAAGGTTGTTTATTAGCCAATTTTAAACCCCACAGGGGAAATTACGATGCTGACGGATATGCTTACACAGCCCCAGCTAATATGTTTAATCCAAATGATTACGGTTTATATAACATGGCAGGAAATGTTGCTGAATGGACATTAGATGCTTATGCAGATAATTCAGTAGCGATTACTTGGGATTTGAACACCATGAACGACGACAAAGATGAACCACGTAAAGTTATCCGTGGAGGTTCTTGGAAAGACGTTGCCTATTACTTGGAAACTGGTACACGCTCGTATGAATATGAAAACAAAAAGCGTTCATACATTGGATTCCGCTGTGCCATGAACCACTTAGGACGTTCATCTGGAAAAGAATTCAAATAATTAATTTGAAAGTGTGTTCATTTGAAAATTAAATAAATCTTGTAAACATCAAAAACACATTTTAATAATAATACAAGCGAGGGAATCCAATCGTGATATACGACAAAGTTCCCTCGCTTATTTTTAGAGATTGGTTACTGGAAATTAGTTATTAGAATTGCAACTAATTTTCAGTAACCAATAACAAATAACTTTCAGGTATCAGTCTTAAAACAAAATTATCTTTTTAAATCACAATGGAAAAAATCGTAAATGTAATTGCAAGTTTTGCAGCCGCAGTAGTAATTTTTGGAGCCTTAGCTAAAATCCTTCATTGGAATAATGCAAACGAATGGTTAATGCTTGGTATGCTTACCGAGGTTGGTATTTTCGCTATGTATGGGTTTTTATATTTGACCATGAAACCAGGTCAAGACTACAATTGGGAAAGAGTGTACCCAGAATTATCAAAAGATTTTACGGGAGAATTACCAAAAAGAAGTACAACTTCAACTTCAGGATTAGGTTTAACCGCTAAAATGGATGAAATGTTAGCAAATGCGAAAGTTACGCCAGACATTTTTGATAATTTAGGAAGAGGTATGAAATCATTAACTGATACTGTTTCTAAAATTGGTGATATTACTGATGCTACCGTTGCTACAAACGACTACGCAAAGAACGTAAGAACTGCCGCAGGAACGATGACAGAGATGAATAAATCTTATGGTGTAACGATGAATGCAATGGCTGATATGGCAAGTGCGTCATCTGATACAAAAGAATACCGTACTCAGTTTCAAAAGGTTACACAGAATATGGGAGCATTGAATGCCGTTTATGAATTAGAATTACAAGATACTAACAAGCACTTGAAAGCCATGAATTCTTTTTATGGTAACTTAACAACTGCCATGGAAAATATGTCAGATGCAAGCAAGGACACTCAACAGTTTAAGCAAGAATTATCTAAATTGACGACCAATTTAACTTCATTAAACAATGTTTATGGAAGTATGTTATCGGCAATGAAAGGGTAAACAAAGTACCAAGTATTAAGTATTATGTATTTAAGCATAAAAACGGTTTCAAATTTTTCTTGACTACATAATACTTGGTACTTAATACTTATAAAAAAAACTTAAACTAATTAAAAATCCTATAAGCACATAATAACATGGCAGGAATGAAAGAAACGCCCCGTCAGAAGATGATTGGGATGATGTATTTGGTGCTAACCGCATTACTTGCGTTACAAGTAAGCGATGCACTTTTACAAAAATTTGTATTATTGAATAATAGTTTAGAGACGGCAAATACGTCGTCGGTTCAAAAAAATATTGCCACTATTGAAGGAATGAAGGACATGTTAGAGCGTTCCGCAAATAAAGGTAATGATGCTCAATATATCACTCAAGCTCAAGAAGTTCACAAATTAGCAGATGGAATGGTTGGTGAACTTGATAATTTAAAAAGTCAAATCATTACCAAAACGGGTGGTTATGATAAAGAAACAGGAGCATTAGTAGGTATGAAAGAAACTGAACCAGTTTATGAACTCATGATTGGAGGGAAGAAACAAGGTTTGGCATACGGTTTGAAAACGAAATTAGATGATTATGTAGCTAAAATTTCTAAGTACGGTGATAAAGGTATGAAAATTGAGCCTTTAGCATTATCAGGAAGCGAAGACCCAGCGGTTTCAAAAGATGCGAATAACAAGAATAAGGATTTTGCAGAATTAAACTTTGCAGAAACCCCCGTTCCAGCGGCTTTGGCAACTTTAAGTCAAAAACAATCAGAAGTTCGTCGTCATGAAAGTACGATTTTGGCGGCTTTAGCAGCTAAGATTGGTTTGAAAGATATCAAGTTTGATAAAATCTTGGCGATGGTATCAGCAAAGTCTAATACAGTTGTTGCAGGTATGGATTACGAAGCTGAAATGTTTATTGCTGCATATTCATCTGGAATTTCACCAAGGATGAGTTTCAACGGTTCGTCGGTTCCAGTGAAAGATGGTAAGGGACAAATTAAGTTTAAAGCACAAGGAGGTCAATATGACGGTCGTGGACTTTCGAGAAAAACATACACCGCAACTATCTCTTTCAACGGACCAAACGGTGCCGAAACCAGAAATGTTGATCAAGAATATTTCGTTTTAAAGCCTACTTACAACATTGAGTCAGGGAGTTTACCCCCTTTGTATTTAGCTTGTGCAAACAAATTGAGTATTGTAAGCCCAGGTTTAGGAGCTTTATGGCAACCAAATATTACGGCTAATGGTGGAGAGGTTATTAACGGAGGTGGTGCTGGAAAAATTACGGTTGTACCAAGTGGAACATCGGTTGAGTTAAATATTAATAACGGCGGTATTTTATTGGGTGTTGAGAAATTTAGAGTTCGTAGGATTCCAAAACCAGAGGTTAAAATATTTGGAAATGGTGGTGAGTTGGATGAAAAACGTGGAGCAAGTGCAGCAGGTTTAAGAACCATTGAAGCACGTGTTATTGCAGAAGAATCGTTCAAAGCTACTAATCCAGATGATGCTAAATACCGTTCAGGAGAAGTTTCGGTTTCTTTAGTGAGGGGAAGTAAGAGAGTTGGAGAAGTGACCTTGCAAGGTGGTGGAGGTATTGGTTCATTATCTCAAAATGCACAAGCAGGAGATCGTTATTATATTGAAGTACGTTCTTTCCAAAGACAAAACTTCCGTGGAACCGTGGAGACAACACCAATAACGATTGTTAAGAACATTCCGTTGAATTAATCAGTATTAAGTCCTAAGTCTTAAGTATAATATAGTAGTCTTAATACTTGAGACCTGAAACTTAATACTAAAAATTAAAACATTTCGTTATTCAAAATATGAAAATATAAGTTTACAAGTCTTTGAAAATCAATTAATTGTAAAACTTTTTATTCCATAATTGTATGAAAAATCTTAGTAAAATTGCAGGTATCGCTCTTTTGTCATTGACGACCAGCACATGGGTTTCAGCCCAAGAAAAAGACAATAAAGGTAAAAATCCAGATTCAGTTCGTCCAATTGACGAATCGAACATTATGTGGAAACAACGTTTGTGGAGACGAATGGATTTGAAAGAAAAGCAAAATCAACCGTTTTTTTCAAAAGGTAATGAAATTACAAAATACCTGATGGAATGGGTGCAAAGTGGTGTTTTGCAACCATACAAAAACGATTCTTTGAAAACCAAAATTACCAAAGAAGACTTTTTGAAAAATTTGGTAATGGAGAATATTGGTAACGAAAATGCTTTATCTGATGCTGAAAAAGCGGCTGGATTTGGTACTGAATCTGCGGGTGGCACAACCGCAGGCTCAGATGATGGTTGGGGAGATCCTAAACCAAAAACACCAGCAACGGGTACAACTGGCGGTACAACGCCCCCAAAGAATGATGGATTTAGTAATCCAGTACCAGTTGGAACTGATTTGAATAATTTATATTATGCAAAACAGTTATCAATTTTAGAGCTTCGTGAAGATGCTATTTTTGACAAACAACGTTCACGTTTGTATTATGATATTCAATCTATCACAATTATTATTCCTGCAAATATGACAACGGCAGGATTTGATAGAAACGTAGGTTCTTTCAGATATAAAGATTTAGATAAATTGTTCCGTAGTAATCCAAATTGTGTTTGGTATAACGAACAAAATGAGGCTCAACACAAAAACATGGCTGATGCCTTTGATTTGCGTTTATTTCATGCTCGTTTAACCAAAAAAGGTAACTCAAAAGATGATGATTTGGATACGATTTATGGAGGTTCAAAACAAGGTTTAGTGCAATCTCAACAATTAGAATATAAATTGATGGAGATGGAACATAACCTTTGGGAATATTAAAAT
>JANXML010000114.1 GCA_025354645.1 Arcicella sp.
AAAGTAGAAAATCAGAATACAGGCGATGCTCCTTACTTACGTGAATCACTTAAAAAACAATTGCAAGCCTACATTGCCGACATTAATTCAACCCGTGATGAGGCTAATCAATTAAATCTCTTTACGAGTGGTTTGCGGATTTATACCTCCATAGATTCCAGAATGCAAGAATATGCCCAAGTATCAATAGATAATCACATGAGAGACCAACAGCAAAAATTTTATGCTCATTGGCGAGGTCGCAATCCTTGGGTGGACGAACGTATGCACGAAATAAAGGGATTTTTGAAGGATGCCATGCGAAGAACGCAACGGTATAAATCGCTTTTGGTCGAATTAAACGGTGATGAAGATGCCGTTTGGAAAATCTTGAAAACGCCCGTGAGAATGACAGTTTTTTCATATCAGGGCGATAAAGATACCACGTTATCTCCCTTAGATTCAATGAATTACTATAAAAGAATTCTGAATTGTGGTTTTATGGCGATGAATCCAAACGACGGTCATGTGAAGGCTTGGATTGGGGGAATTAATTTCAAATACTTCAAATTCGACCACGTTCGTCAATCAAAACGTCAACCAGGTTCAACTTTCAAGCCTTTTGTGTATGCAGCGGCATTGGAAAATGGTGTGGCAGATTTGTGTGATAATGTGGTGGATGAACCCGTAACATTTGGAATTGAAGACGGTTTAGTAGGTAAATCGTGGACTCCACAAAATGCCGAAGGACATTATTCTTACGCAAGTATGAGCCTCCGCCATGCGATGGGACTATCCATAAATTCGATTTCGGCAAAATTAATGAAGCGTTTAAGACCTCATGCCGTAGCTGAATTTGCAAATCGTGCGGGCATTCAAAGTAAATTAAATGAAACCCCTTCTCTATGTTTGGGAGCGAGTGAAGTATCTGTATATGAGCAAGTTGCGGCGTATTGCACGTTTATGAACGAAGGCGAAAGAATTGACCCAATCCTGATTTTGAGAATTGAAGATAAAAACGGAAACGAGTTAAAACGCTTTGAAACAACATCTAAGAAAGTGATAAGTTCTGAAACTGCCTACAAAATGACCTATATGTTGAAAGGAGCAATTCAAGAACCAGGCGGAACGGCACAAGGTCTGAACCGATATAATTGTGCAAAAGGCAACGACATCGGAGCAAAAACAGGTACCACTTCCAATTATTCAGATGGTTGGTTTATGGGCGTAACCCAAAATTTGGTAGCTGGCGTTTGGGTTGGTGGTGATGATAGAAGTATTCACTATCGTAGTCTTGCCCTCGGACAAGGTTCAAAAATGGCAATGCCCGCCTACGGAAAATTCATGGACATGGTTTATGCCGATAAATCCTTAGCCATCTCAGGATTCAAAAAAGAACCATTCAGAAAGCCAAATGGAGCAGATTTGGGTTGTAATAGTTCGTATATCGTTACAGATTCAACGGGTGTTCAACAACAAGCCACCAAGCCGAAAGAGGATGAAGAAGGTTTTTTAAAATAACCATGAATAAAAAAGCATTAAACATAAAACCCAATGCCCAAACGCCTAAGTATCAGCAGATTGTGGATGAGATTATTGAACGAATCCAACAGGGAGTTCTGAAAAGAGGTGACCAATTACCCACCATTAATGAAATTACAGGTCAATTAAACGTAGCTCGCATGACCGTTATTCGGGCGTATGAAGAATTGCGTGAACGGGGAATTGTGGCTTCGCAACACGGCAAAGGATACTTCATTACTTCCACCGACATACAAGCAACGATGCACGTTTTTGTGTTATTCGATGCCATGAATGCTTACAAAGAAATTCTTTTCCAATCCTTAAAAGAATCCTTGGGCGACCAAGTTTCAATCCATCTTTTCTTTCATTATCACGACATTACGGTTTTTGAGAATGTAATAGTTAATAACCTCGGCAACTACAATTTTTATATTATCATGCCTCATTTTAATAAAGATATTACTGAAATTATCAAGCAAGTTCCCAAAGAAAAGTTGTTGATTTTGGACATTGATGTGGAGAAATTAGACGATAGCTATGCCGTGCTTTATCAAGATTTTGAAGAGAATTTTTATCATGGATTAAGCCACGCTCTACCCAAGATTCAAAAGTATGAGAGTTTGACTTTATTTTTGAGTAAAAACCAATTTCAATATACACCAAAAGGTATTTTAAGAGGTTTCAAGCGTTTTTGCGAAGATTATAATATTAAAAATGAAGTAGTAAATAATCTCGAATTTGATCATTTAGAAGAGGGTCATGCCTATTTTTTATTCTTAGAAAATGACTTAGTTCGTTTTGTGAATTATGCCAATCGAAAAGGCTTAAAATTGGGGAAAGATGTTGGACTATTATCGTATGATGATACTCCAATCAAAGAGATTTTGGATGATAGCGGCATAACGACCATTTCTAATGATTTTGTTCAAATGGGTAAATTGGCAGGGAGATTGGTTCATAACCGACAAAAAGGGAAAACAGCGAGTGATTGTCGGTTAATTATTCGTGGTTCTCTTTAATTGTTAAATTTCAAATTATACCTTTGCAATTTTTCATAAATCATTCATTTACAGCAAGTTAATAAATAATGTAAAAATATTTATTTTACGTACCCATCAAAAATACCTAAAATTCATGATAATTTACTATAAAAATTGGCTGTCTTTCATGAACTTTGTAACATGAATTAAATCCAGTTCTCGAAACTGATAACCAATAATAAAAACAATGGCAAATTATTTCAATACGCTTCCTCTCAGAGAAAAACTCAATCAACTTGGAGTTTGTGAATTCATGGATATTAGTGCTTTTGGCGATGGCGTTCAAGCATTAATCGGTAAGAAAATCGTAATCGTGGGATGCGGTGCTCAGGGCTTAAATCAAGGCTTGAACCTTCGTGATTCTGGTCTGGATGTTTCTTACGCACTTCGTCAGGAAGCCATTAATGGCAAACGTCAATCATGGAAAAGTGCTTCTGAAAACAACTTTAATATTGGTACATACGAAGCCTTAATTCCTTCGGCTGATTTGGTTATTAATCTTACGCCCGACAAACAACATACTTCGGTAGTTTCGGCGGTTATGCCTCTGATGAAGCACGGTGCTACACTTTCGTATTCTCACGGGTTTAACATCGTGGAAGAAGGAATGCAAATCCGTAAAGATATTACCGTAATTATGGTGGCTCCAAAATGCCCAGGAACGGAAGTGCGTGCGGAATATGTGCGTGGTTTTGGCGTGCCAACATTGATTGCGGTTCACCCAGAAAATGACCCCGAAGGAAAAGGTTGGGCGTACGCAAAAGCCTATTGTGCTGGAACGGGCGGACACCGTGCGGGCGTGTTGAAATCATCGTTTGTGGCGGAAGTAAAATCTGATTTAATGGGCGAGCAAACCATTCTTTGTGGACTTTTGCAAACGGGTTCAATCCTTTGTTACGACAAAATGATTGAGAAAGGAATTGAGGCTGGATATGCTTCAAAATTCATTCAATACGGTTGGGAAACCATCACCGAAGCTCTGAAACAAGGCGGAATCACGGGAATGATGGACAGATTATCAAATCCTGCGAAAGTGAGAGCATTTGAAATTTCGGAAGAATTGAAAAATATCATGCGTCCACTATTCCAAAAGCATCAAGACGACATTATGAGCGGATTTTTCTCGAAAACGATGATGGAAGATTGGGCAAATGATGACAAAAACTTATTGACTTGGAGAGCCGCAACGGGCGAAACAGCCTTTGAAAAAACACCAGCGGGAGCCGTGAAAATTGCAGAACAAGAATATTTTGACAACGGTCTTTTGATGGTGGCAATGGTTCGTGCGGGTGTGGAATTGGCTTACGAAACCATGGTTGAGGCGGGCATCATCGAGGAGTCGGCTTATTACGAATCATTGCACGAAACGCCATTGATTGCTAACACAATTGCTCGTAGAAAATTGTACGAAATGAACTCAGTAATCTCTGATACGGCTGAATACGGTTGTTATTTATTCGACCATGCTTGTAAGCCACTTTTGGCGGATTTTATGAGTAAAGTAGAGACTGATATTATCGGTAAAAATTTCAACGAAGGCAAAGATATGGGTGTTGATAACAGAGCATTAAATGCGGTGAATAAGGCGTTACGCACGCACTCGATTGAGATTGTGGGTGATAAATTACGGGCAGCGATGGGAGCGATGAAAGTGATTGCTACGGTGGCGTAGATTTTTCAGTTATCATTAAACATTTATCAGTAAAAATTTAGTTTCAATAACTTCCCGAAAGTTTTTTTACTTTCGGGAAGTTCAGTTATTTCACCTCTACCCACACAAAATCCCTACTTCCCCACAAATTCCCTCTATTTCCCCACAATCTATTTTTTCTTTTTCAAAATCATGCTTGCTTTGTCAAAAAAACAAACAATTAATCATGAAAAAAGCAATCTTATTTGTACTGGTGACAATTTTTGTCCAAAATTCTTTCTGCCAAAACCTTAGTGATACGGTTAATGTAGAGTATTCAAAAAATAGCCCGAAGCGGTTTAGTATTGGATTTGGTTTGCCCGTGTCGGGATTTATTTGGACTCTTAATCCAAATCTTAATCGTTTTCTTGATGCTAATAATGTTCCGTCTAAATTCTTTTCCTTCACACTTCCATTGAGTTTGAACTATCAAGTTAATCGGTTGAAATTTAATCTGGATTTGTATTACGGAATTTCATCATCAACGCCGTCATATTTCCAAAATAAAAACACGTTGTTAAATAATTTGGCGGGTATCTCTGCTGGATATGCAATTTTTGCTGATCGTAATAAGTTTATCTATTTTAATCTGGGTTTCGGTGTGATGGAGAGTTATCAAAGCGTTGAGTTAAATAATGGGCAAACGACCGCTTTATCAACAGCTTTGCAATCAGGATTTGGGCAGAGTGTCGTCTTAAAAAATAACAGTGCTTTTGTAGATTTTGGTCTTGAACTAATGCTTCGGAATAAAAAAGGGCAATCAATCGGAAAATCCACAAAAATAGGATACCGCTATGGATTAGAAGAAACGCCTTGGAATAGTGAATATAAGAATTTCTCTGGAGTACCTTCTGATAGAATGAGTAGTTTTTACTTGCAATTTACGGTCAATATTCCTGGTCGGAGAAGTTATAGAAGAGAATCTTTGCTCAAAAATTAACCAATAATTAAAGATGAAAAAGAAGATAAATCTTACAAAAACTTTCATTCTGGTAATATTAGGAGGTTTTTTAATGGCTTTTACTGAATCGCCAGAGGAGAACAAAGGCAAAGCCAAATTAGTTTTTCTACATGAAAGAGCCTTTTGGGGTGGAAAAGTTGAACTGATAATTAATAATCAAAAGGGAATAGATTTGCCTAATAATCACTATGTTGAAATGGAAGTCGATGCTGATAATATTGACATTATT
>JANXML010000230.1 GCA_025354645.1 Arcicella sp.
CCCATTGAAGGTCTGATTCATACAAATCACAGATGTGAGTGTATAATTTGATAAGTTTGAGAGATTTTTCCATAATTCTCAAACATTTTTATACCTCACTCTGTCTTTCTTTTAGAAAAATTTAACCCGTAATTCGCATAATTTGTTCTTGTTCCATGTTTTCGCTGTTATCCCTCAAATATTGTCTTAAAGATGCTAATTGCATTCTGAAATGAAATGCCGTTTGATTCATTCGTTTTTGATTAGTTCTACTCAACAAATGTAGTAGATGTTTAGTTATTAAACAATACTTATTTCTATGCTGTTTTTACCTTTTCTTTTAGGTCGTTTATTTCGTTTGATTTTGGCGTTTTTACTGCCCTTCTTTTAGGTCGTTTCATTCGTTGCATTTTCAGCCATTCATCGTTGTTTTATCGTTGTTATTTTCTCTATCTCACGATGTTATCACGATGTTATTTATTCAGCATCATAGCGAAGTTTGCACCTGTTATGCACCTGTTATTTTTAGCCATTGCACCATTTATGCACCATTTATTTTTTCCATTTTATCTTATTTCCATCTTATTTATTTCTCAATAATTCAGCTAAATCCACTCACTAAATTTCACCTTCACGACTTATTAAAATGTCGGGTGTTAAAAACTTTACACCCTCAAAATATTGGGTTTTGTTGGGTTTTTCAATTCTGACAATTTTTTAGAAATAGCGTTGGAAATATAAGGTTTTCTTAGGTTTTCGCTCTCAAAATTTCCAATATTTCAATAAAACCTTATTTCAATTATGATTTTTTTAATAATCATTCAATTTTACTGAAATAGTTATTTTTTTTAGATTAATTGTTTACAAAATCCATAATCAAAAGAATATTTTACTACGTGTGTAACAGATATTAGAAAAGTCATATAACTTTCTTAATAGCAACTTTTACTATGTGCGTAAACAGATAGTGAGAAATTCATATAACACTCATTAAATCAACTTTTCCCTATATGCGTGTATTGATTCCCTTTAATTCGATAAATGCCGTTAAATCGACTTTCTTACACGTGCGTAACAGATAGTAGAAAATTCTATTTTAGTCTATTGTAGAACAAAAAAAGGCAATCAGTAAACCTGACTACCTTTCTAAATCACCTAACCACTAAAATACTTCTTTTTTCTCTACGGGTGTATTTGTCTTTTTACTCTGAATGTCTAATTTGAAATTTACCTTTGATTGGACTTCTTCAATGGACATACCTAATTCATCACCTGTTTTTAAAAACCCTTCATCTCTTCGGTGTTGTATATTCCCAATGTGCAAGGCATCAAACAATTCATTCAAACTCAAATGTAACATCTTTACATCTTCGGTATTGTCATAACCTTTGCAGTCTTCACCGTTGTAATATTCAAGAAATACCCTTGTGAGCGTTTCTTTCAATTCCATGAAGTTTCTTATTCCTTCGGTCATATCCAAGAGGTAAGGCGGAAATTTGATATTTTCTAAGGTTGCAATTTCACTTTCGATTTTTATTGTTGAATTTCTCATTTTCTTGATTTTGATTAAATTTGATTTTTTCTGTAATTCTTTTTCAACTCTTTGTTAATCCATTCATTTTGCTGTTCAGTCAGTTTGGGCGGTTCAATAGCACCAAATAAAGTAGGTGGCATAAGTTTAATTTTATCCAAATTGTTAAAATACTTTTTTCTAAAATTATGCTGTGTGTTGCTCCTATCATTGCGTTCAATTCTCCTTTGTTCACATTCAATGCTGTGATATTTTCTATCTCTTTCAATCGGTTTTCCACAACCCGAACAAAGTTTAATCTTTGGTTTAATTACAGGAGTTGAGGAGGTTGTAATTGAATTATCCGTTTGTCCACTATTTACACTATAACTAAAATGTAAAAAGTGGACATTTTGCATTTTTTCATCTTGGTTTTCAGTCGGTAAAAAGTGGACATTTTCCAACTTCAAAACGCTCTCCTCCACTTGGTAAAAAGTGGACATTTCTAAACTCTTCGCTCTGATTAATTCAGATACTACACTCCTAAAATTTACGCCTGTACGGTGTTGCTCCAAAATGTCTTTGAAAGAAAATTCTAACCTTTGAAGTTTTTTCCATTCGCTATGCTGGGCGTTACTTACTTCCCACGTCTTCGGGTTGCTCCCACGTAAATACGTTTCAAGTTCTTTTGCAGTCAATCGTTTTTCATCGAGTGTATTATCCCCAAACAAGATACCCTCAAATACTTCTGTCAGGATATTACCCAAAGGTTCGTAAATAGACATATTGAGGAGGTCGGACAAATACCGTAACGGCACGTTCTTTGTCTTCAAATACTGCATTTTGATAACCTTAATTTCAAACCTCAAAACGTTTTCAGGTAGATTTTACTGTTTTCCTTTATCGTAAATCTTGATAATGAAGTGAGATTTTACCGATTGATAATAACTCATTCCATCATCAATGACTTTCAAAAAGGGCGTTCCCTTGTACGCAATCAAATTATCCAATACAACACTAACCCCAAACGGCAATACTACATTTACGCCAAATTCTACGTTATTTAGTAAGGTTGTGGCGGTGTCAATCTCAAACCGTTCTGATAATTCCCGTACAACCTTCGCAACGTCCACGGCTGTAAAATCATCGTAATTGTGTCGCCCTGCATTGCGGTACTTATGCAATGAACCTTGTACCTAACCTTTCCATGTTTTAGCTGAAACTGTAACCCGAAATATTCAGCTAACCCATACTTTATGACGGCATCCGCATTGTGTACCGTTGTCTCCCACGATTCCACTAAATAGGGGTTACGCTCCAAATGGTCGGGGTTTACTTTCAAATCGTATGTCTTTATTCCATCAATCATTATCCGTTTTGAGTTTCCAAAGGTGGTTTGGTTTATCAAATTCTCCCATACGCATTTTGTCAAGTTTCATTATTTTACCATCGTTCAGCAAATCCGTTAAAGCCCTTGAAATAGAACTTTCGGGCGTTTTTTCATGAATTTTATCCATGTTCACCAATTGAGTTTTAATTTCATGTTTCGTAAATTCTCCCTGGGGATTGGCTGTCAAAAAATCTAAAATCTTCATTTCTTGTGATTGGTTTTGTTTCTGAAACTTCTTTAAATCCGTTCACGTTGCTCCCACCGTATTGTAAAATCTGTTACTTTTGCCTTCGTTCACTCCCGAACCATTGGCTAATCCTGTGTTGTCCTGCATGGTGTTAGCCTTTTTTAGTTTTCAATGATTTTCTTTCCACATTTCATCAACTCGCTGTACTTATACATCACCTTGTTACAGATTCTGTAACCCTCAATAATTTTCTTCTTACGCCATTCCCACAACGTAGGAGAACTAACTCCGCCCAATAGCTTTCTCGCTTCGTCTGTGGATATGTAGCGGTCGGGTGCTTCGGGTGTTGTAATTGGTTTTTCTTGTTTGTCAAATTTGACTAACACGCCCTCAATATTTGAAAGCCGTTGATTGATTTTTTCAAATGGATTGTCCATAATTTCGATTTGTTGTTTAAGTTTTAAAATCGAACGCAATCTATCCTGCGGTTACGGTGCGGTTACGGTTACTACACAAAATAAAAACCCTAACTACTTAGTAATTAGGGTTTTAAAAATTTATTTTCTTGAAATTAGTTACTCAACGGTTACGGTTACTCAAAAAAGGCTCTATAAATTATGTTCATTCTTATACTTTACAGCTTCGGTGTTGTACTTCCATTCTGTCAGTAAATTATATACTTCTAATGAATATCCCTCTAATGTGTATTGTTCTTTTTCTAATGTCCCCCCTGTATATTCATAACCAAATGTTTCTTTAATTTTAACGGATAACGTAGCAAATTTCATATCATTATTGATACAGTCTTTGGGTATCATCTTGGCTCTATCATCAATTTTATAGATAAACGCCATGATAACTTTGGCTCTTGGTTGTTTCTTTTCCCCTTCCTCCGCCTGTGGGTTGGGTGCTATGGATTGTTCTAAATTCAGCTTTGAGCGGTCTAAATATCCCTCATTAATTTTACGTTCAATCCATTCATTAAAATATTTTTTTCTATCAATGTTCGCTGTCTTTCTATCGCTCCAAATTTCATTTGTTATTTCAATAGTATGATTTGCAAAATCGTCAGGGTCTTCGCCTTCATATTTTTTGAAGTGGAATGTAAAAAAGGCATCTACATTATTTTCACATTTTAATAATTGTAGGGCTTTATCATTCAAATCATCTACCGTAAAATCAGGCTTAATTTCCCTCAAACGGTCTTTTACAACTAAATCAAGTTGAGTTGGATTAGGATAAATCCCTTTCTTGCTGTTCCCACTTTCACTTTCAGATAGTTCAATATTTTCAATCCTATTGTCAATACCTTTGTACTTTGCTAAAAGAATATCCAACGCAAAATGATTGTATTTCCATAAAATGTAATTTTTAAATTTTTGTTTTTGTTCAAAATCATTTATGTAATTTGAGTATTCAGAAGCATCCATGTAGTAAGGACAAGAAAAGCCTTTTTCGCTATTTCCAAAAAAATAATGTATGTTAAGGTAGTTTCCAAATTCTCTTAAATGGGCATTTAAAACAGTTGAAAAGTTATTGTAATCCCAAAAAGACGGTTTATTTATTTCTTGAAATGTAATGAGTGGAAGAAGTTTTTGCATCGAATTAAAATTTACGCCCTGTCCTAATATCTTGGTCGGTATGGATAGGGCTTTTGTTTTAGGATTAATTTTCTTGTTCTGCCAGCATATCCATAAACTCTGAATTATCCAGCTTCAAATATTTTCTAAAATTTTTCTCCGTGCCGTGTCCCGTGGCTTTCATAATGATATTGGGCGGTACGCCATCTCTAAACATATTCGTAGCAAATGAACGCCTTGCGGTATGCGTACTTACTTGCTCCCACTTTTCAGAATATTCAATTTGTTGCCCTCCCTCAATGGTCGAGGAGGTTTTAACCCGTTGGTTTATTCCTGCCAGCTTACACAACTCTTTCAAGTAGCTATTAATTTTTTGCTCTGAAATAATCGGTAATTCGTTGTTATACTTTCTCAATATTTCCAATACAACGGGGCGTAATGGCGTTGTGGCGGTTTGTTTGGTCTTAGTTTGGGTAATTTCTATGTAGCTGTTATTTTTATCAGTAGATTTAATGTTTTCGGGTTTAACTTGATACCAATCCGAAACCCTAAACCCTGTATTGAGTCCAATCAAAAACAAGTCCCTAACTTTTTCAAGTCTTGCATTATTGGATAAATCCAGCAGCTCAATTTTACCAATCTCAATTTTATTCAGGTACACATCAATAGGGTTTTCCGTCAATATTTTGGCATCGTCCAAAAGGTTGTCTTTATCCTCCCACAATTTGGCTTTCTTACATTCACGCAGAAACACGATTAAATATTTTTGGTACGAACCTATGGTATTGATTTTGTATTTCTTAACCATTGTGAGGTAATGGACGTATTCCTGCCAGAACTTGCGGTTAATGCTCTTAAAGGTTATTACCTCCGCTGTGTAGCTTTCATACTCTTTCAGTCCACTAAAACCCGTTCCATAGTTTTTAATGGTGCGTACTGCCATTCTCATTCCATCGTTCAATTTCTTGCCTGTTTTGCAGTCTTCAATGAAATTTTGGATAAAGTCAAAGAAAGTTACCGTTACAACCTTTGGAGGGTTGAGGTAATTATCTAATTCAGATTTTAAAATGTTCTTGGTTAATTCCGTGGGCGGTTCGTGGAGTTGGAAACGTTGAGCGGTGTAATTGATAAATTTCTCAATGTTCTCCAATTTACCGTTTATTAAATCACGGTTCGGGTGCGGATTAGAAACAATATGTTTCACCCGTTTACTTTTGAAGTTCCAATAGTCAGGTGAAACTTTTATGCCTGTTGGATAGATTAGTTGATCGTGTCCAAACTTATAACCTACGTAAATTATTTGTGGCGTTTTCGCCTTAACTTTACGTAGTCTAAAAAATGCGTTAGCCATTGCGTATTTGATTAAACTTTATTTCTGTAATTCGACACTACAAATATAGAGTTTTCAAAACAAGTTACGCAATCGGTTACGCATTTTAGTTAATTTATCTTAATATAACTTAATAAAACTTAATACTACTTTCATTCAAAAAGTGCCTTCATTCATTAAATAGACGGTTTTTAGTACCTTTTTAGTCATTTCAAGAAACCCTAAAATTAGGCAGGTTCGACAACGGCTTCGGGTACTTCGAGACCTGACATCTAATTGATTGTCAGGTCTTTTTTGTATTTAACTTAACTGACACTCATGAGTCAAAATTTCTTCGTAATTTATGCTGAAATAATATTGATATTTGGAATAATTACAATTATTAATTTAACTAAACTTTCAACTAAATATAATTCTCATCTTTGGTTTGCCTTTATGGCTATTCCTATTCTTTATTTTTACTTTATTGTTTTTTCTCATACTGATAATATTCCCTTTAAAGACGATTATTCTTTATTGGAATCTATTTATCAAATGAAAATTTCTTCCACCTTCCCTGACTTAGTTAAAGCATTTTTAAAACAAGTAAATCAGCACCGTTTTGGATTTGAAAGAAGTGTTATGTGGTTGATTTACAAGATATTAGGTAATGAAAATATTAAAGTTCAAATAATTATTGGTAACGGATTCTTAATCGGAATTCTTTATTCGCTAATTAAAATATTCAAAAATATCAATTTATCAATTGTTTATTTTACGCCTGTTCCTTTACTTCTATTCAATCTAACTTACTTTGAAAACGCTACCTGGGGAATTGCAGCAATTCAAAATACTCCAATTATTTTCTTCGCACTTTTGACTGTTCACTTTTTAAATTCAAAAAATAATAGTGATTATTATTTAGCAATTGTATTTGCCACAATTACGCTTTTCACCTCAGGAAATGGAATATCAATTTGGTTCGTTGGAATTTTATTATTGAGTCTTAAAAAGCAGTGGAAAAAATTGAGTTTTTGGGTTTTAACTATGTCAATTCTTCTTGCATTTTATTTTATATATGACTATCAATTTATATTAACGGATAGAGCCAATTTACTAAATCATCCATTTCTGAATCTGCAATTTCTTTTAGCTTTTTGGGGTAATGTCTTTTTTCAAAATATACCTCATTCAAATTCTGGACATCGTTATTTAGATATTATTGTTTGCATTTTGACGGGGATATTCTTGTTATGTATTATTGTGATTATTCTTTGGAAAATGTTAAAAAGTAAATTCCAGAATTTAACGTACAATTCTTTAACGTTGTTTGGAGGAATGGCATTTTTAGCATGCACAGGCTTAATGTTAGTGCTGAGCCGTCCTGTGGAAATAAGAATAATTTATGGAGGAGAAATTTTATCTCGAAGGTATATGATTTTTGGTTCAGTCTTTTTGTGCTTAGGATACTTGGGGTATTTGTATTTGAAAGTAAATAAAAAAATCCAACAAAAAATAGCGTTAGTCTGTTTTATATTGATTGGATTATTTATAAACATCAGTAGTTACTATACTTCGCTAATTGATGTTTACAAGCAACAGCAAGAACTTAGATTAGATGGTTATTATTGGAAAAATCATCAAATGCTACTTTCCTTTGGAGAAAAATATGGTGAAAAAATTGGGTATAATCATCCAACTTATATGATTAATCTTATTAACAATTTAGATTCTTCGGGTATTTATCGGCTCTCTCAATCTGAATTTTTACCTTTAGCAATGTTAATAAAAAATGCAAATTCTAACAATTCAAAAATATTTGAAGGAAAAATTATCACGGAAAGTTCATTTGGAAATACAATTGCAAGAGAAAATAAAGAAAGAATTATTTTTAAAGGGATTAACTCTGGAAAGCAAATCATTCAGTATTTTGCTTTAAAGTCTCAGAAAAATGTTTTTATATTTCCTGCAGTATCAAAGACTAACTCTTTTAAAGATTGTTTGCTGTTGCAATCCTTAAAAAGTTCAGAGTTTAATTATGAAAACTGGAAAGCAAAATTTCCATCTGATAAATATGAAATATGGGTTATTGAAAAGGATAATCAACACAATTATATTCCATTACATTGTCGAAAAGAAATTCAATTGTAAACAAAAAAGGCTTTCCAGATTAATTGGAAAGCCTTTTTGATTGATTTGTAAAATTACTTTCTCTTCAAAATTGCAAAGAATTCTATGGCAAACCCTGATAATACGATGATTGGACCGAGCGTAATACCCAAAAATCCAAACCCAAATTCTGATTTATCCAAACTCATCACGAAGAATCCAATCAAAATTGTAGCAATACCTGCCAACATTAATGTATAATTTGTTTTTCCAAAAGGAAATGCCTCTTTATTATTAAGGACAGATTTTTCTTTAATTGACATATTATTTTATGAATTTATTTCCGAGAAACCTCGAATATGATTAATCAATATAGTTCATCGAGTGATAACTTCAAATATCGTTCCACTGACTGAAATGTACTCAAAATGCCAATTAATGTTCCGATTATCAGAATGAACAAAATCAACATTATCAATTTACTGGTTTCTTGCAAAATTCCTAATCCTTCAATTTGTTGAACGGCTAATTGTTGTAAAATGATAAGCAATGTGCAAGCAACTAAACCACTGATAAGTCCTTGCAAAGCTCCTTTAATCACGAATGGCTTCCTAATAAAGGCATTTGTTGCCCCAACTAATTGCATACTTCTAATGAGAAACCGTTGAGAATAAAGTGATAATTTGATGGTGTTATTTACTAAGATTACGATGATGGCTAATAATAAAATGACGAAAATCGAAAGAATCAAATATATTTTAGAAATATTACGGTTCACTTCATCCACAAAATTTTCAACATAAGAAGCCTCATGTACTCCCGATAAAGTTTCTAAATTAATTTTAATTTCCTTTAATTTGACTTCATTGAAAAATTCTTCTTTAATTTTAACGGAATACAGATTATACAGTGGATTATTATTCCCCAACAATTTACGGTAATCTTCACCAGATTCTTGAATAAATTGTTTGGCAGCAACTTCTTTTGAAATAAAATTAATTTGAGGTGAGTTGTCTTTTCTTAAAACAAATTCTTTTTTAGCAATTAACTTAAAAATTGAATCTAACTTACTGGAAGTCAAATCATTATCTAAATAAACCTGCACCTCCACATTTTGTTTTACTAACTCCGCTAATTTACGAGCATTAAGTGTTAATAATCCACAAAGTCCAATCAAGAATAATGCAATTGTTAAACTTATAATAACCATTGCATTTGGGGTACTTCCTAATTTTTTTATTTTTGACATCGCCAATAAGTTATTTGTGAATTTAGGTTTTTAAAAACATAAAGATAAATTTAAAATACCCAAAACACTTATTCGACTGAACAAAAATAGTGTTTTTTATTCTTGGTAAATTTTTCTTAACGCTTTTTAACAAAAAAAGCCAACCTCAAAGGCTGACTTTTCAATTTATTTCTTAATTTCTTCTGTCTAATTCGTCCCTAATTTTCGCAGCTTTTTCATACTCCTCATTTGCTAACGCTTCTTTGAGCATGGTATTGAGAACTTCGACGGGATTTTCTTTTAATAATTCACCAAAAGATTTTTGTGGTTTCACTTCATCATCAAAATCTTCCATCAATTCATCTTTTGAAGATTCATTAATTGATATACCAGCTTCTGACAAAACGTTCTCATACGTATAAATTGGCACATTGAATCGTAAACCAATCGCAATAGCATCAGATGGTCTTGCATCTACAAACGTATCCTTAATGCCATCTGAACAATGAATCTTTGCAAAAAACACGCCTTCTTTTATGTCTGTAATTGAAATTTCGCTAACTGAATAATGAAAAGTACGAGCAAAGGATTTGAATAAATCGTGGGTCATTGGTCGATTTGGCTCAATTTTCTCAATCTCAATAGCGATTGCCTGTGCTTCAAACATTCCGATGATTATAGGTAAACGTCTTGGTCCGTATTCTTCGCCAAGGACTAACGCAAATGAACCCGTTTGTGATGAGCTTGGTGATAGTCCTAATATTTCTAATTTAATTTTCTCCACTTTTGGTTATTCTCTGATTTATAAATATGCTTACAAAGATATAAACCTTAAATTTTTTAAAAAAGTTTTCTCAATTATAAAATAGAACGCTGATGACGCAGATACCTTCGGCAACGCAGATTTAAGAGGTTTTAAGGAAGAAAATAATTTTTTTTAAAGGAACTTTGTTAAATCTGTTTCTTTTGAAAATCTTCGTTAATCTGCGTTGACAGAGGCATCTGCGTTATCTGCGTTCCATTATTTATAATTATAATGCTTTTACAGCTTTTGTTAATCTTGGTAAAATATCGAAAACGTCACCCACGATTCCGTAATCTGCGGCTTTGAAAAATGGAGCTTCTGGGTCTTTATTGATTACTACAATAACTTTTGAAGAATTCACTCCAGCCAAGTGTTGAATTGCACCTGATATACCCGCTGCAATGTATAAATTAGGAGAAACTTTGATACCAGTTTGTCCTACGTGTTCGCTATGAGGTCTCCAATCTAAATCTGAAACTGGTTTTGAACAAGCAGTAGCAGCACCAATTGCATTGGCTAAATCTTCCACAATTCCCCAATTTTCAGGTCCTTTTAAACCACGTCCAGCTGATACCACTAAATCAGCTTCTGGTAATAAAATTGTTCCCGATTCCTTATGTGTACCAGTAACTTTAACCACAAAATCAGAATCTTTCAACGTTGGAGTAAATGTCTCAACAGTTGCAGAATTGCTTGACTCTACTACGGAAATAGCATTTTTCTTTACTGCAAGGATTTGTTTTTCACCTTTCATTTCAACTTTTGCAAATGCTTTACCCGTATAAATACTACGAGTAACTTTAAATCCATTTGAAAAATCTGGTAGTTCAGTTACGTTTGAAACGATAGAGGCTTTCAATTTTGCCGCAACTCTTGCAGCAACTGCATTTCCCAAAGAAGACATTGCCAAAATAATAGTTGTGGCTCCTTCTTGTGAAACAGCCATAGAAAGTACATCAGCATACGCCTGAATGTTTCCTAACGCAAGTCGTGGGTCATTAGCGTGAAGCACTTTTGACGCTCCAAAATTACCCGCCTTTGCCAATTCATCATCAGTTGAGTTTCCGATGGCTAAAACTGTGGCAATTGTGCCTTTCATTTTGGCTACTTCTGAACCATAATAAACGGCTTCGAGCGATGATTTTTTCAACGCTCCATTATCTAATTCTGTGAATATTAAGACTGACATATTTCTGTTGGTTAAAGGTGAACGGGAAACGGTTCAGGGAAAACGGTAAATGGAAAATTGGACGTACAATCCGTTCTCCGTTCACCCTTCACTGTTTCACCGATTATTACAAAACTTTTGCTTCACTTCTTAAAAGGGCAATTAATTCTTCTGCATTCTCGGCTGGTATCATTTTACAAGCACCTTTTGGAGCGGGTAGCATATATTTTTCAGTAAAAGTCATATCCTCTCCAACAGGTTCAACAACTCTTAAAGGCTTCGTTCTTGCGGTCATAATTCCTCGCATATTAGGAATTTTCCATTCGGCAATGGGTTCTTGACAACCTAAAACTAAGGGTAAAGAGGCTTCAATTTCCTCCTTTCCACCTTCAATTTCACGAGTCATTTTTGCGGTTGTTCCTTCAATATTCAATTTCATAACGGGTGATAATGAAGGGATTCCTAATATCTCTCCTACCAATCCATGAACAACGCCACTGTTATAATCAATTGATTCACGACCCATCAAAATCAAGTCGTATTTCTCTTCGGAAGCAATTGTAGCAATCTGTACAGCCGTAAAATAAGAATCTTTCGGTTCACAATTTACACGAATTGCATCGTCAGCACCAATGGCGAGACATTTACGGATAACTTGTTCAGAATCAGCTTCTCCTACATTCAAAACAGTAACGGTACCACCAGTTTGTTCCTTTAATTCAACAGCACGAGAAAGTGCATAATCATCATAAGGACCTGTGATAAAAGTTACCCCAGCTTTATTAAATTTGGTATCTCCGTCAGTAAACGATATTTTCGCTGTTGTATCTGGGACACTCGTTACACAAACTAAAATTTTCATAATAATTTATTTTTCACATTGTTTAATGTGGAATTAGAATTAAACCTTAATTAAAATTACATATTTTCCTGCAATATTAACGAAAAGTTTTAAAATTAGTATGCAAGCATACTAATTTTTGTAAAATAAATATTTTGATGAACAATAGATTAGAAGTACTCAAACAATTTGTGACAGAAGAACCAGAAGACCCGTTTAATCACTATGGTTTGGCAACTGAATTGTTAAAATTTAATAAAATCGAATCAAGAGAGATTTTTGAATATTTACTAAAAACCCATGCTGATTATTTACCGACCTATTATCATTTAGGAGCATTATACGTAGAATTAGGCGAGTATTCATTAGCTAAAAAAACATATATCGAAGGAATAGCATTAGCTCAAAAAATTGGCAATGAAAAAACTTTGAAGGAGTTGAAGGGAGCGTATCAAATGTTTTTGGATGAAATGGAGGATTGATTAATATACTACTGCATCGGATTAAGTCAAATCTGATGCAGTATTAACAGTTTAGATGGTCAAAACCACCTTAAAACTAAAATTCCTCCCCATATTATAAACGCCATTTCTGCCCGTCAAAGGGTTTTGTGGAGCATATTTTAGGCGACTCAAATGATTTTGATAGGCTACATCCATCAAATTATCCGCATTGAAGTAAATTTTCAAGAAGTCATTTTTCTTAAACATTTTGACATTTGCACCTACGCCAATGCCTAACAATGTGTGGGCGGGAGTTACGGTTTCGGTGTTGTAGGCACTAAAAACTTGGGCTTGCTTGAAGAAATGGTCGATACCCAATTTTACATAAATATTAGTTAAAACTGTTCCAAACTTCTTGAATTCAGCTTTTAATTCTCCTCTGTATTTGGCAGCGGGAATAAATGGGAGATATTTTGTGCTATCAGATTGGTTGTTTTGCGTCGCCTGTATGTACGAAAATGAATTACCAATATGTAGCCAATCAAGCGGATGAGGATGTAAATCTACGAATAATTCACCACCCAAAAGTGTTGCATTACGTTGCACAAATTGATACGCAGGTGCAGGTTCTGAAATATCGGGAATACTATCTCCCCCTGCCCTACTTTCTAATTTTGCGGCATAAATAAAATTAGAAATAAAATTAACAAACGGAGTCAGTTCAAATGAAACGTGGTCAGAATTGAGAAAATAAGCGAGGTCAATTTGATGACTAAGTTCAGATTTTAAATTCTGATTCCCAATTTCAAATCTGAAAGTGCCTTCATGTCGTCCATTCGATGATAATTCAGCAATATTTGGGGTTCTAAATCCTCTGGAAAGGTTCAATTTCAGCGTTGAAATTTCACTCAATTGAAAAGACAATCCCAAACTTCCCGAGAAATCATGATAAGTTTTTGTGAATCCTTTAAATTTTAAATTACTGTTTGCATTTGGATATTCAGTAGGCTTTTCGTTTTCATCCAAATACAAAGCATGGCTATTTAGATTTCGATTATCATAACGAACTCCACCCGCTAATGTGAGTTTTTTATTGAACGTCTTTTGGGTAAAAATAAAGCCACCGACATCAAATAAATTATACTCTGGAATAATAAATTCTGCCCCTTTATTTTTATTGTATTGATACATTCCACCCAATCCTACCGACGATTCCCAACCATTCATATCAGCAAGATTATAACGGAGATTGTAATTAAAAGTGTTTAAATCAAAGAAAAGCGCTACATCTTGTGGTTTTGTTGCATCGCCAAATTCCCTTCGTTTATTATTCTGAAATCCTAAATTAACGTTTAATGTCCCATTTTTTAGGAGGAAGTAATTATTTGTTAACAACCGCAAATGATTAATTTGTTGATGGGGAAATCCAATTTGATAACCCGATAAATCTTGATTTGTAGCGACTTTTTCCGTTCCATTTTGAGTAATAAAAATGAACCTTCCAAGACTATCCCTTTCACCTTCTACGAGATTTAATGTGGTATTGAAGGTATTAAAATGCAGATGCAAATGCCCCCAATTTTTATTAATTCCCACAAATAAACTACCATCAACTTCTTGAAAACCAGAATTATAGACTTTTCCATCGTAAGCATTTTGATAATTTCCTGCATTTTTACTGGTTAATCTCGCCAACCACTGGAAGTCATTTTTATTCCCTGCATTTGAGAATGAATAGGCAAATAAATTATTATTGGTTTGATAGTTTGAAACAAATGAGGTGGCAATTTTGCCACTGGGCGGTGCTTTGGTAGAGATAAAGTTTAATACACCTGCAATGCCATCCGAACCGTACATCAAACTTCCTGGTCCTTTCACTATTTCTATGCGGTCAATATCGTTTTCATCAATTTCAATGCCGTGTTCATCACCCCATTGTTGTCCTTCCTGACGAATACCATTGTACAAAGAAATGACACGATTGTATCCCAAACCTCTGATAACTGGTTTAGAAATGGATGCACCAGTAGTGATTTGACTAATTCCTGGTACATTTTTGAGAGCATCAATGAGGTTAGTAGAACTGTTTTGATTGAGAGAATTTTTATCAATTACTTTAATAATAATTGGACTTAATTTCAACTCAGTTGAGCGAGTAACGCCTGTAACAACTACTTCCGTCAATTCCTTTGTAGAAGGGTTTAATAAATAATTAATTCCAGTATTTTTGATTAAGTTAACTCGCTCAATTACAGACTTATATCCGACAGAACTTATTTCCAAAAGGTAGTTTCCTATCTTAATATTTTCGACTTTAAAATGTCCACTTGTATCGGTCGAAACTCCTTTTTTCAAGTCGCTAATATAAATAGATGCCCCAATAATTGGCTCTTTGGTTTGGGCATCTTTAACCGTTCCAGAAAAAGAATTTTGAGCTTTGACAAAGTTGATTACTCCAATAAAAATTAACGGGTTGATGAAAATATTTCTCATGTTTAGGTTTTTTTAAATGCAATAACGTTGCAAATATAAAAACTCAAATTCATAAATGCAATATTGTTGCATTAAAAATTACAAAAAAGCATTTGAAATTAGGTATTAGTATCATCTTACAATCTTACCCGATTCAAGAGAATCAGGTTACATATTTCTACCTGCCACATATCCCGTTGTCCAAGCAGCTTGAAAGTTATAACCGCCCGTAACTGCATCAATATCAAGCACTTCACCTGCAAAAAACAAACCTTTAATAAATTTACTCTCCAAAGTTTCGGGATTAATTTCTGATAAATCTATTCCTCCACAAGTCACAAATTCTTCTTTGAAAGTGGTTTTCCCTTGTACTTTTTGAGATGAATTTATCAAATTTTCAATTAGTTTATTTGAATGTTTAATTGTCAAGTCAATCCAACGGAGATTTTCGTCAATTTCTGACAATTCACAGAAACGTTTCCAAAGTCGAGACGGTAATTCAAATTGCTGATTAGATTGAATTAGTTTTTTTGGATTAGTCTTTTTAATTTCTTCAAAAGTTTGTTTTATTTTATTCTCTGAAACGTCTGGAATCCAGTTGATTACAGCGGTAAAATCATACAACAATTCTGCTAATTCTCTGGCTCCCCATGCCGATAATTTTAGAACGGCAGGAGCAGAAAATCCCCAATGCGTTACCAACAATGCACCATCTTGAATGAGTTTTTTACCTGCCACTTTCACGGAGGCTTTTTGTACACTTACACCCGCAAGGTCATGAAAATGGGAAGTTGGAACATTAAAAGTGAATAATGAAGGAACTGGTGATATAATTGAATGCCCTGTATCCATAATCCATTGATAACCAGTAATATTGGGATTTCCACCCGTAGTTACTAATATTGAATCAGCGGGTAAAGTTTCACCAGATAGAATTTCCAAAGATGTAATTTTATTAGATTCAAAATTTATTTTTCTTACACAAAAAGAAGTCATCACCGACACGCCTAATTTCTTGGCTTTTTGTTCTAAACACTGAGCAATCGTTTCTGAATTATCCGTAACTGGAAACATCCTTCCATCCGATTCTTTTTTTAATTCAACGCCTTGATTTTCAAACCATTGAACTGTGTTTTGCACATTGAATTTATTGAATAACGGACGCAAAAAAGAACCTCCTCTCGGATAAAATTTGGCTAATTGTTTATTATCAAAACAAGCGTGGGTAACGTTACATCGACCACCACCCGATATACGAACTTTATTTAAAACTGTCCGATTCTTTTCCAGAATTATTACCTTTGCATCTGGATTATTTTCAGCAGCAGAAATTGCTCCAAAAAAGCCCGCAGCTCCCCCACCGATTACGATTATTTGTTTTTTATTCATATTACTACAAAAGTATTTTAAATATCTGCCAGAAAAACACAAAGACACAAAGTTTTTTCGTGTCATCACATATACTTAACCGAGCGACGGTCAAACTCTAAACCTTACCCTTAACATCATGGGCAAAATAAAGTTTTTATTTTTTCTTCTCATTTTAGGCATATTCCTTTATTATTTTGGCAAGCCTAATCCAATGAGTTCTTTAAAAACAGATTTCAGTAAAATTCTTGGTAATTCTTCTAAAAATGAATCCGAACCTTGGACTCGTGTAGGGCGTGGAGATACTGTTGCGAAAGATGATGGTACCGATATTGCGGAGGATATTAAGGGGAAAATAAAAGCAAAAGTTGATGAACAAATTGAAGAAAAGAAGAGGTCAATTTTGGATATTTTCAAAGAAGAAGTGCTTGGTGATAAGAAAGAAAGCAAAGTTTCTACCGATTTGGACCAATATATTCCTTCATCAAAAACGAATAAAGAAATTGTTAGACACGAAGCATTTATTTTAAATTATCAGGAGGAATATGAATTAGCCTCTTGGGTATTGCATCGTTTAGTAAAAGAAGCAGCTTATGGACGTGAGGGACGTTCTAATGAGTTTTTACCAGACCCCTTGGTAGAATCAGGTTCAGCAGTTACGCAGGATTATTCAAGGTCGGGCTATGATCGTGGACATCTTTGCCCAGCGGGAGATTTTAGGCATAACAGAACATTGGAAGATGAGACTTTTTATATGTCAAATATGTCGCCACAAAAGCCAGATTTTAATCGGGGTATTTGGAGTGATTTGGAAAATAAGGTTCGTTCTTGGGTTAAGAAAAGGGGAGAATTAATTATTGTGACGGGACCTATCTTAAAAAAGGGATTACCAACAATTGGCAGAATGAATCAGATTGCAGTTCCAGAGAAATTTTATAAAATTATCTACGACCCATCCAAAGAAGAAGCCATTGCCTTTTTGTTTCCCAATGAAGGTTCAGTAGAATTGGTAAAGTCTTTCACCGTTAGTATTGACGAATTAGAAGCTATGACTGGCATTGATTTTTTTGCTAAATTACCCGATAGTTTGGAACAAAAAATTGAAGTAAATAATAATGTGGAGGATTGGTATTGAGAAGTAAGTAATTGCTTTTCGATGTTTGATATTCGGTAAGTATGCGAAAGTATTAATGAACTAAGTAACGTTCAGGGAAGATTAAAATTAAAGAAGATAGAAATAGATAATTATGCTCATAGTAAAAAACATACATAAAAATTACGGTTCTTTGCCTGTATTGAAAGGTATTGATTTACATATTCAAATGGGAGAAATTGTTTCCATCGTGGGTGCTTCTGGTGCAGGAAAAAGCACGCTATTACACATTGCAGGCACATTAGATAAACCAGATATTGGACAAGTCTTTATTGCCAATCAAGAAGTTACTACTCTGAAAAACAATGACTTAGCTAAGTTCAGAAACGAAAAATTAGGCTTTATCTTTCAATTTCATAACTTGTTAGGAGAATTTACAGCTTTGGAAAATGTCTGTATGCCAGCTTTCATAGGAGGAAAGGAGAAAGGAGTAAAAGAGAAGGCGGAGGAAATTATGAATTTGCTTGGCTTGAAAGATAGAATTCATAATTTACCTTCGCAAATGTCGGGTGGAGAGCAACAACGTACTGCAGTGGCTCGTGCCTTGATAAATTCACCTTCTATAATTTTTGCGGATGAACCTTCAGGAAATTTAGATTCTAAGAACGCACAAGAGTTGCATCAATTATTTTTTGATTTGAGAGATAAATTCAATCAAACCTTTGTGATTGTTACCCACAACGAAGAATTAGCCAATATGGCAGATAGGAAATTGGTGATGCAGGATGGGTTGATTGTAATTTCATAAAAAAAGTCGTTAATTCTAAGGAATTGACGACTTTTTTATGAAAATAAATATTACGCTACAGCAAAACTTGAAACAGTTTTTGCCTCCAAAGTAGATTCACCCATCAAGAAAATATCCGTTGCACGAGCTGCTTCACGACCTTCCGAAATTGCCCAAACGACTAATGATTGTCCTCTGCGAATGTCGCCAGCGGCAAAAACTTTATCAATGGCTGTTTGATAATTATTGGTTTTTACATTTCCTCTTTCATCAAATTCTAAACCATTTTCTTCTAATTGAGCCAATAAACCTTCTTTTTGTGGATGTAAAAATCCAGCGGCAATCAATGCTAATTCAGCTGGAATTTCACGCTCGTTTGTATGTATTTGCGATGCTTTTCCATCCTTCACTTGCATCACTAAATCAGCAATTTTGATTCCTTTCAAATTCCCTTCCAAATCACCCACAAACTCTTGAACGGCAATTGACCAGTAGCGTTGAGTTCCTTCTTCGTGCGAAGTGGAAGTTCGCAACATCATGGGCCAATTGGGCCAAGGCGTTTGCTCTCCCCTTGAAGTTGGCGGCATTGGCATAACTTCAACTTGGGTAATGGTCTTCGCTTTATGTCGGTTTGATGTTCCCACGCAATCCGAACCCGTATCTCCACCACCAATTACGACCACGTTTTTATCGGTTGCATAAAGTTCTCCCATCGGATAATCTCTTCCTGCATGATTCACAAACCGTTCAATACCAGCCACTCTTTTGTTTTGCTGAGAAAGAAATTCCATGGCTGGATAAATTCCCTTCAAATCAGATCCTAAAATGGGTAAAGTTCTTGGAATAGTTGAACCTCCCGTTAGGACAACGGCATCAAAATCTTCTAATAAATCATTGGCTTTAATGTCTTTTCCGACGTTTATATTTGTTTTAAAAACAATACCTTCTTGCTCCATAACCTCCACACGGCGTTGGACGACCCATTTTTCTAATTTAAAATCGGGAATACCGTATCTCAACAATCCTCCAATTTTGTCGGCACGTTCAAAAACTGTAACGGTATGACCAGCCTTGTTTAACTGAGCAGCCGTAGCCATTCCCGCAGGTCCAGAACCCACCACCGCAACCGTTTTTCCAGTACGTTTTGAAGGAATATTTGGTTTTACTAATCCATTTCCGAAGGCATATTCGATGATTGACTTCTCAATGTATTCAATCGTTACGGGTGGTTTGTTAATACCCAAAACACACGAAGACTCGCATGGTGCTGGACAAATTCGACCCGTGAATTCTGGAAAATTATTGGTAGAGGATAAAATCTCATACGCATACGCCCAGTTTTGGTCATAAACAGCATCATTAAATTCTGGAATAATGTTTCCTAATGGACAACCATTATGACAAAACGGTACGCCACAATCCATGCAACGACTGGCTTGGGCTTTGACTTTATCAGCCGTAAAATCAATATCTATTTCTTTATAATCAAGTACACGTTCGGCGACGGGTCTTTTTTTAGGAGTTTCTCTCAATACTTCTAAAAATCCTGTTGATTTTCCCATTTTATATTTTTGATTTACCTCAAATACGGGAGGACGCAGGGTTTCTATATCACCTTCAAAACGTCTTTCCATATCATTATGGTTAATGTTCTATTTTAATTTAAATTTTTCTCTATTGACTTATTACTCTTGCAGTTAGCATATCAAAGAGTAACCTCAATCTGAATATCACGATACACCACATTTTTGTCCTCCAAAACTTCCGAGTAAGAAATGTCTCTCATTGCTAAGGCTTTTTTGAAATCTTGCGGCATAACTTTTACAAATTGAGGTAACGTATCAGTCCAATTATCCAAAATTTTCTTGGCAATTCCAGAATCAGTATATTGTAAATGTTGTTCAATGTACATTCTTAGGATATTTTCGTCTTCAATTGTTAATTCTTCGATGGCTACCATTTCAGTATTCAGTTTTGGAGCAAAGTCTTTATTTTTATCCCAAACATACGCTACGCCTCCCGACATTCCAGCGGCAAAATTACGACCTGTATCTCCTAAAATTACAACTAATCCACCCGTCATGTATTCACAACCATGATCACCAATGCCTTCAACCACTACTTTTGCCCCTGAATTACGAACACAAAAACGTTCACCAGCCATGCCTCGCAAGTAAGCCTCGCCCGAAGTTGCCCCGTAGAAAGAAACATTACCAACAATTGAGTTTTCAGAAGGTTTGAAAGTAGCTTTTTTATTTGGATAAACAATCAATTTCGCTCCGCAAAGCCCTTTTCCGATGTAATCGTTAGTATCACCTTCCACTTCAAACGTAATTCCATTCACTGCAAATGCTCCAAAAGATTGTCCCGCCGTACCCGTAAATTTCACGTGAATGGTATCGTTTGATAATCCTTTTGCTCCGTATTTCTTCGTAATTTCGTTTGAAAGCATCGTTCCAATCGTCCTGTTTACGTTGATAACGTTCATTTCAGCCGTTACTTTTTCTTTATTGTCTAAGGCAGGCTTGGCAATTTCTAATAACTTCCAATCCAATTGATCTTGCAAACCGTGGTCTTGATCTTCTTGTTTATAAAGGGAAACATCCAACGAAATGGGTTCTTTGTAAAGAATTGGAGACAAATCTAAATTTGCCAATTTCCAATTCGTTAGAACTTCTTTCTTTTCTAATCTATCTGCTTGTCCAACCATTTCATTAATCGTTCTGAAACCTAATTCAGCCATGATTTCACGCAATTCCATTGCCAAGAAAGTGAACAGATTTACCACGTGTTCAGCTTGTCCAGTATATAAGGCACGCAATTCAGGATTTTGCGATGCCACACCAACGGGGCAAGTATTCATGTGACATTTACGCATCATAATACAACCCGCCGTGACCAATGCCGCCGTGGCAACGCCAAATTCTTCCGCACCTAACAATGCCGCAACCGCAAGGTCTTTCCCAGTTCTCATCTGTCCGTCCGTTTGAACTGTTACCCGTCCACGCAATTTGTTACGAACCAACGTTTGATGAGCCTCCGCCAAACCCAATTCCCAAGGCAAACCTGCATGACGAATTGATGAAAGTGGTGAAGCACCCGTTCCGCCGTCGTGTCCTGCAATCAAAATATGATCCGCATGAGCTTTTGCTACACCCGCCGCAACCGTCCCTACTCCCGCTTCTGACACTAATTTTACCGAAATACGAGCCTCACGATTCGCATTTTTCAAATCAAAAATCAATTGTGCTAAATCCTCGATCGAATAAATATCGTGATGTGGAGGCGGTGAAATTAACCCTACGCCTGGGGTTGAATGACGAGTTTTTCCAATCCAATCATCCACTTTATAGCCTGGTAATTGTCCGCCTTCGCCTGGTTTTGCACCCTGAGCCATCTTGATTTGTAATTCAGTGGCATTGGTTAAATAATGAGCTGTAACGCCAAAACGTCCAGAAGCAACTTGTTTAATGGCTGAATTTAATGAATCACCATTGGGCAAAGTCTCAAAACGAATGGGATCTTCTCCACCTTCGCCCGAATTTGATTTTCCACCAATTCGGTTCATCGCAATTGCCAAAGTTGTGTGGGCTTCGTAAGAAATTGAGCCAAAAGACATGGCACCTGTTGCGAAACGCTTAAAGATGCTTTCGATGGGTTCAACTTCCGAAATATCAACTGATTTTCCTTTTTTAAATTTTAATAATCCTCGAAGCGTCAAAGCTCTTTCAGCTTGATCGTCAATGAGTTTTGAATATTTTTTATACAGAGAATAATTGTTCGTTCTCGTTGATTGTTGCAACAAATGA
>JANXML010000141.1 GCA_025354645.1 Arcicella sp.
ATTGGATTAGATAATGCGATAATTAAAACATTGACTGGTTTGACAATTGATGAAATTAATTATTTAAGAAACTACTAAAATACTGATTTTACAACCACATGAAAAATAAAATCCTTCAAATTCTTCTCGTACTTTCCGTTGTGATTGGCATAAATGTCTTGGCTAATTACTTCTTTTTCAGAATAGATCTTACCGAAGAAAAACGTTTCACCATCAACGATTCAACAAAAAACCTTCTCAAAAACCTTGATAATGAGGTGTATGTGAAAGTATATTTGACGGGCAAAGGCATTCCTGCGGGTTTCAAACGCTTGGAAAATGCGGTGCGAGAAACCTTAAACGAATTTCAAATTTATGGTGGTACAAAAATAAAATATGCCTTCATTGACCTTAATTCTGAATATAAAGATGAAAGAACTCGTAACGAAAAAATAGTCCAATTGGCTCAGAAAGGCATTCCGCCCACCAATGCGATGGCAACAGAGGACGGAAGGAAAACGCAAAGTTTAATTATTCCAGGGGCGATCATTACCTACAAAGACAAAGAAATCGTTACGCTTTTGTTGAAAGGTAATAAAATGTCGTCACCTCAAGAGAAACTTAATCAATCTTATGAAGGCGTTGAATATCAATTAGCTTCTGCCATTAAAAACGTGACGGCTACCCAAAAAAAGAAGATTGGAATTTTTGTAAATTATTCCAGATTACCCGCCGTCAATCAATTGGATATAATTAGTTCTCTAAAGAAAAACTACCAACTTTATCCCGTTGATTTACGACAATCGCCCACGCTTGATGGTTTAGATGCAGTTTTAGTGATGAAGCCTGACCAAGTTTTTAATGATGATGATAAATATAAAATCGACCAATTTATCATGCATGGTGGCAAGGCATTGTTTTTTGTAGATGCTGTAAAAGTGGATTCGGTGGCTCGTGAAGGGAATATGGCTCAATTGCAAAGCGTGGGATTGGAAGATTTATTATTCAAATATGGCGTTCGCCTAAACCCCAACTTGATAAAAGATGCTCAGATGTGTGCCAAAATCCCTTTAGATGTGGGAAACTTTGGGAATAATTCAAATATTAAATTGGTAGATTGGCAATATTATCCATTGATAAATTCATTCGGAAATTCACCCATTGTTAGGAATTTAGATGCAGTTTATACTAAATATGTAGGTTCGTTGGATACCGTTCGGGCAAACGGAATCGTAAAAACGCCTTTATTGATGACTTCGCAATACACCCAACTCTTGAATGCACCTGCCATTATGAGTTATAATTTTGCCAGTAAAGACCTTAATGCCGATCAGTACAAAGCTGGTATTCAGACCGTTGGCGTATTGTTGGAAGGTAAATTTGAATCATTATTCAAAAATAGAATTTTGCCCTCCGACCCTCGGTCAGCTACTTTTAAAAGCGATAGTAGAGGCTCAAAAATAATTGTTTGTTCAGACGGAGATATTCCTGCCAATGATTTTGACAAAGCCCAAAATAC
>JANXML010000176.1 GCA_025354645.1 Arcicella sp.
CAATTTACCTAAAATAAAGCGGTTCGCCGCTTTTTTGTTTTTATTGATGGCTCAACTCAGTTTTGGGCAAGTAAAAGATGGTTATTATTTACCGCAAAATGTTACTTACGACCCCAAAATACCTACGCCACAGCAATATTTGGGCTATCAGGTGGGCGATTGGCACATCCAGCATGATGCTTTAATTGGTTATTTCAAGAAGATTACCGAACTCTCAAATCGGGTGAGTATGGTTGAATATGGGCGTACGTATGAGAATCGTCCTCTGTTTTTAATGACGGTTACTTCGCCTAAAAATTTAGCCAATATTGCTCAAATTAAAGCGGATCATCACGCCTTGATTGAACCCGATAAAGCAACGAAATTAGATACTAAAAATATGCCTGCCGTGGTTTGGATGGGTTATTCAGTGCATGGAAACAAAGCCAGTGGAACGAATGCTTCGGTGTTGACAGCCTATTATTTGGCGGCGGCACAAGGATCTGAAATTGATTCGCTTTTGAATGAAATAGTCATTCTGATTGACCCAAGAATTAACCCCGACGGGGGCGAACGTTTTGCGAGTTGGGTAAATACCAATAAAAGCCAAAATTTAGTTGCCGACCCCAACAGTCGTGAACTCAACGAAATGTGGCCTGGTGGACGGTATAATCACTACTGGTTTGATTTAAACCGTGATTGGCTCTATACGCAACATCCAGAAAGCAAAGGCAGGATCCAGAAATTTCACGAGTGGAAACCCAATATTTTGACTGATCATCACGAAATGGGACCTAATTCTACCTTCTTTTTTCAACCTGGAATTCCAGCTCGTACGCATCCACTTACGCCCAAAAAGAACATTGAATTAACCGAAAAAATTGGGAAATTTCATGCTGAGGCGTTGGATAAAATTGGATCTTTATATTTTACCAAAGAAGGTTACGACGATTTTTATTATGGTAAAGGTTCAACCTTTCCAGATGCCCAAGGTGCAATCGGAATTTTGTTTGAACAAGCCAGTTCCAGAGGGCATTTGCAGGAAACCCAAAACGGGAATCTGAGCTTCGCTTTCACCGTTAGAAATCAATTCACAACCACACTTTCAACCCTCAAAGCCGCTCGAAATATGCGTCAGGAGTTGTTGGATTATCAACGTAATTTTTACCAAGAAAAAAATGCTACTTACACACAATCTTACGTTTTTGGCGGTGGAAACGACCCTGTGAAGGTTTCGGAAATGATAAGAATCCTCCGTCAGCACGAAATTGATGTTTTTGAAGTATCAAAAGATGAAAATTTGGAAGGAAAAACGTTCAAAAAAGGTTCGTCATACATCGTTCCTTTAAGCCAACCTCAACACCGATTAATTCACGGAATTTTTGAAAAACGGACTACTTTCGAGGACTCTCTTTTCTACGATATTTCCGCTTGGTCGATGCCCCATTGTTTTAATGTACCTTATTCGGAAGTGAAAACTTCTTTGACTTTAGGAGCAAAATTGACGAAAAATGACTTTCCCAAAGGTAGCGTTATTGGCAAAAGTAATTACGGATATGTATTTGAATGGAATGGCTATTTTGCACCACGATCGGCGTATGAATTACAGAAAAAAGGGTACAAATTGAAAGTGGCAACGGAACCTTTCACGGGCATAATTGAGGGTGGCACAAAGGAATTTAGTTACGGTACCATCGAAATTACGGCAGGCTCAAATCAACAAGCGAATTTTGAAACGCTCACTGTGCTTTTGCAGACGTTGGCAGAGCGAGATGGCGTTGATTTTTATGCCATCAATACGGGCTTAACACCCTTTGGAATTGATTTGGGCAGTAGCCTTTTTTCGCCAATTAGACAACCTAAACCGCTGGTGCTTACAGGATTAAATATCAATCCGAACGATGCAGGAGAGATTTGGCATTTGTTGGATACTCGGGTAAATATTCCGCTGACGATGGCGGATATTACACAAGCTAACCGCATGAATTTGGAAAAATACAATACCTTGATACTTTCAAGTGGAGATTTTAATACATTGGAAGAAGAGAAAATTAAGTCGTGGGTACGAGCAGGTGGCGTATTAATTGCCATGACTGATGCCGTGAATTGGGTCGCATCAAAAGGACTTTCGCCCGTGAAAATCAAGACAATTCCAGCAGATACTTCGTCGCCAAAACCTTATGTTTTAGCAGAAAAATATAGAGGAACTCAACAAATTTCTGGGGCGATTTTCCAAGTAAAAATTGATCCAACGCATCCGATTGGCTACGGTTACAAAGACCAAACACTAAGTGTTTTTAGAGATAATTCTATCTTTTTAGAAAAGAGCAAAGATCCTTATAACGCTCCATTGATTTACACTAACGAACCTTTGATGAGTGGCTATATCACGGAGAAAAATAAAAAATTATTGAGAAATACGCCTTCGATTGTGGCAACAAGTTACGGTTCGGGAAAGGTAATTGTGATGACGGATAACCCAAATTTTAGAGCCTTCTGGTATGGCACAAACAAACTGTTTTTGAACGCCATTTTCTTTGGTTCAACGATTCTTTCGGGGGTTCGAGGTGGAGATGAGTAATAAAACTTAACAAAAAATAATGTTCAATTTACAATAAAAATACATCATCACTTTACCCCCAACAAAACCAATGCCTCCCTCCCCTTTGCATGGTCAGGTTTCAGTTTTACACATTCTTTGATATCCACAATTGCCCCTTGATTATCCCCAAATTTTGTTTTTGCCACGCCTCGATTGTAGTAATATTCTGGATTGTTTTTTACTTTTTCTTTATCAATCACAATGTCATAATTATCCAGAGATTCCTTAAATTTTCCTACATTCAACTGTGCTGTTGCCAACGAACCACGAGCTAATTTTTTGTCTTTCAATTTGGGCATACTCATGGCTTTTTCTAAGTCTGGAAGGGCTTTTTCGGGCATTTGAGCGTTTAAGTATACATTACCACGATTCATATAGGTCTCGGCAGTGGCAGAGTCCTTCTTGATAATTTCGGTGTGATATTCAATGGCTTTTGCATAATCCTTCTTCTTTTCATAAGCCGTTGCCAAGTTCGCCCAAGGTGATATACTTTCCTTCCAACCTTGTTCAATGGCAAGCGTAAATTGTTCAATGGCTCCGTCTGGGTCGTCCTTTTCCACGTAGGCTTCCCCCAAATTATAGTGTCCCCGATAATCATTGGTATTTAGGGTTAATCTGTGCTTAAAAAGTGAAATAGTGTCTTGCCAAGTCTCCACTTGCTGGCGAGTAATGACCAAGCACATCACTGCAAAAACCCCAATTAACCCCATGGAAAGGTATTTACGAAAGTCTTTTTTCTCGTACAGATTCCATAAAAACATACTCAATATAAAGAAAAATCCGAGATATGGAAGATACGTATAACGGTCTGCCATGATGGCTAAACCGACCTGCATGATTTGAAGAACCAACACAATCGTAATCACAAAAAAGCCTATTCCAAACGATATGACCTTGTTTTTGCGGTAATTATAAATGCCAAAACCTATTACTGCAATCATAAAAAGCAATCCTATAAAATATTCGATATGCACATTTTCAAAGGGGTCATAGAGATAAAAGGAGGAAAGTTTGAAAGGAATGAAAAGGTGGTAACAATACATTATGAAACCATAGCCCGCAAAAGTGAAATTCTTGGCAATGGAAACCTTTTCACTATCAACGGTTGCGTAACCCGCTTGCCCAATATTATGCAAAAGTCCGTAGAAATTTCCTCCACTTTGAACGCTCGTCGCAATCAATCCGAAGAGTAGAGACAACGCTAAAAACGGAACTTTCTCCATAAAAACAGCTCGCTCAAATTTGCGTTCACGCCAATAATCTAACAACAAAAGCACAATCGGCAAAACCACCGCTTGACCCTTGGAAAGGCAAGATGCTAAGAATAACAAGAAACTGAAAATCAAATATTTACGTTCTTTTTCTGAGTCTAAATATTTCAGATAATTAATACAAGCCGACAAGAAAAAGAAAGCATATAAAACATCCTTACGCTCAGAAACCCATATAACAGACTCCACTCGCATAGGATGAATGGCAAATAACAAAGCAGTAACAAAAGCTACAAAAAGTGGCTTTCCAGACTTTGGAAGCAATATTTCAGATTTATTTTTTAGTAACAATAACACCAACCAGAACACTAAAAGCACGTTCAGTAAGTGAATTAAAACATTAGTAAAGATAAAAGAACGAGCGGATTCAAACCCGAAAAGGACTGAATTTATCATTAAAGAAGTAATCGTTAAAGGGGCGTAATTCAAAGCAATATGACTGTTCCAAGCCTCCGCCCAATGTCCGTTGGGTTTGGTGACGAGATAGTTGAGTTTTATGTACGTTTGGTCGTCCCAATTAACAAACTCATTGTTAAATCCTCCTGAGAAAGCGATGAAAACCAGAACAATTAACACGCCAATACACATACTAAACCACTGCTTTGAATTAGCACTTTCAACAATAACTTCTTGAATATCAGCAGATTGATTTTTAATTACAGAAGAGGGCGATTGAATAACAGTCTTATTTTTCTTAGACATAACAGGTTAAGTTTTATGGATTTATAGTAATACATATTTCAAAAACTATTCCAAAAATAGGTAAAAGATTGAATTGAGAAATGAATAAGTCTTAGAATCGGTTAAATTTGTATCACAGTTACTGTAGCTCGAAATGTTATTTCGAGAACGGACAAATAGATATATAGTTTTGTAATGCTTTCTTTAAAATAAAGACTTAGATGTAATTACGTGCGAATATTCGTCCTCTCTCGAAATACCATTTCCAGCTATAGTAGAAACCACCATAAAATGAATGCAAAAACCCTTAGAATATTCGTAGCCTTATCCATTTTATTATTGGGAAGTGTGGTCGTGGTGCAATATTATTGGTTCAGACAGGCGTATAACCTCGAAGATCGTGATTTTGACCAACGTGCAACTTCTGCGTTAAGAACGGTGAGTAAAAGAGTTTTGGAATTCAACAAAAATCCGAACAGTCAATTGCTGCAACCCGTTGAAAGAATCAAGTCTAATTATTACACCGTTCAAGTAAACGACACTATTAATCATTTAATTTTAGAGGAGTTTAAAGCAAGAATTTGCACATTCCGACATCAGATTAAATTTTGAGTATGGCATTTATGATTGCTTAAAAGATAGAATTCAGTATTCTTCTTTTGTCTGTTTTTCTGAAAACTGCGACCGTTCAGATTCAACCGCAAATTATCGTTTCCCCGATTTGAATATCCATAATTACTACTTCGGAGTTCATTTTCCCGATAAACGACTTTTCCTATTGGGCGACCTCAATAACTGGTTTGTTTCATCGGCAATTCTTTTGGTCGTGATGGCATTTTTTGTGTATTCATTGATGTTAATTTTCAAGCAAAAACGCCTCTCAGAGATTCAGAACGACTTTATTAACAACATGACACACGAATTTAAAACGCCTATTTCAACAATTTCCATATCCAGTGAGGTCTTGATGAAACCTGAAATTATCAATACGCCCGAACGATTATTAAGTTATGCTGCCATTATTAGAAAGGAAGCTGCTCGCTTGAAAAAGAATGTGGATACCGTTTTACAAACCGCCAACATCGCCCAAAAGATTGATAAATTGAATTTTGAAGAAGTGGAAGTTCACGAACTTTTAGAAGATTTATCCATCAGTTGTGAGCCTTTATTCAAGGAAAAAAATGGGGAATTAATCATAAATCTTAACGCAAAAAACACCTTAATTAAAGCCGACCGTTTGCATTTTACCAACGTAATTCACAATCTGATTGATAATGGAATGAAATATTGCGAACGTTCTCCCGTAATAATAATTACAACCGAAAATTCGGGTAATGACTTGATTATCAGCATAAAAGACAATGGAATTGGTATTGCAGACCGTGATCAAAAGCAGGTGTTTAACAAGTTTTTTCGTGTACATACGGGCGACATACACGACGTAAAAGGTTTTGGTTTGGGTTTATATTACGTCAAAGAAATGGTGGAAGGACACAAAGGCAAAATTGAACTGAAAAGTAAAATTGGAGAGGGAAGCGAATTCAAATTAATCGTTCCGTTGATAGCGTGAAAATGGCACGCAGATAACGCAGATGCCTTAGGCAACGCAGATTTAAAAGGATTTTTTTTCATTGGGCTGTAGTTAATTTGACTTATTACTCAATATTAAAAAAGTAAGCACTTTTTTTAAATCCTCTTAAATCTGCGTTGGCGAAGCCATCTGCGTCATCTGCGTTCCGTAAAATTAATAATCCTTCAAAACCTCTCTCGCAATCACGATTTTCTGAATTTCGGAAGTGCCTTCGCCAATTGTGCAGAGTTTTGAATCTCTATAAAATTTCTCTACTGGAAAATCCTTCGTGTAACCATATCCACCAAAAATTTGTACGGCATCAGTTGAAACTTCTACACAGATTTCAGAAGCATAAAACTTTGCCATTGCCGCTTCTTTTGTCATGTTGGTTCCTTCCATTTTCAAAGCGGCGGCTTCACGAGTCATTAATTCTGCGGCGTGCACTTTCGTTGCCATTTCTGCCAATTTGAAGCTAATTCCTTGAAAATTGGCAATCGGTTGTCCAAATTGATGGCGTTCTTGGGCGTATTTTGCGGCTGCTGACATAGCACCTTTCGCAATTCCCAGAGCCAAAGAAGCAATCGAGATTCTACCGCCATCCAAAATTTTCATGGCTTGCTTGAAACCATCGCCTTCATTACCCAATCGGGCTGAGATTGGCACTCGGCAATCTTCCAAAATTACCTCGGCAGTTTCACAGGCTCTCATCCCTAATTTGTTCTCTTTTTTGCCATATTTCAAGCCAGGATTTGAACGTTCTACGATGAAAGCCGTAGCATTATTTTTTGCTCCAACCTCTCCCGTGCGAGTCATTACAACCACCACATCACCCGATTGTCCGTGTGTAATCCAGTTTTTTGAACCGTTCAAAACGTATTCATCGTCTTCTTTTACGGCAGTACACATCATACGGGCAGAATCTGAACCTGTGTTGGCTTCCGTTAAAGCCCAAGCACCGATTGATTGTCCCGTGGCAAGTTTGGGTAGATACATTTGTTTTTGTTCCTCCGATCCAAATTGAAGTATGTGATTGGTACACAACGAGTTATGAGCCGCAACTGATAAGCCAATTGAGCCACAAACCTGAGATATTTCATCAATAACTGACACATACTCTTGATAACCTAAACCCGCTCCACCGTATTGTTCGGGTACAAGAACTCCCAAGAACCCTTGTTCGCCCAATTGACGCATTAAATCAATTGGGAAAATTTGAGCTTCGTCCCACTCCATTACGTGTGGACGGATAAAACGTTCAGCAAAATCTTTGGCAGACTGGCGGACTAATGTTAATTGTTCTGATTTATACATTTTAATTGATTGTTGATGAAATAGTAATTATGTGCCACCAAGACACGGAGACACTAAGTTTTTTGTTACGCAAGTTTTAGGTTTGAGCATCTCCGATGCTATGTCCACTTTTTTATACTATCTATCTACAAAGGTTATACTTCTCCGAAGTGTTGTCATTTTATATTACTTCGGAGAAGTACAACCTTTGTAGAAAAATTAAGCAAATCTTCAATAGCATCGGAGATGCTTAACCTTAAAATTCGGGTAAAATATTCTTGAAAATTTATTGTCTCCGTGTCTTGGTGGCAACAAAACTCATAATTTATAACTCAAAATTCAGCACTATTTCTTAATTTTATGATGTAATTTCTTAAAATATTTTCATTATGCAAGCTATATCATCGGGGTCAATTGTTGTTGAGGAGGGTCAGAAAGGAGTAGCGAAGGTTATTTTTAGTAATCCACCAACCAATTCTATGCCAATCAAATTATTGGAAGAATTGGCAACCACTATAGAAACGTTGGGCGAACGCTCAGACTTGCAAGTGATTATTCTGCAAAGTGGCGGGGAACGTACTTTTTGTTCGGGAGCCGATTTTGATCAATTATTACAAATCAAGGACGAAAAATCGGGTAAAATATTTTTTAATGGATTCGCAAAAATTATTAATTCTATCCGAAAATGTCCTAAAATCATCATCGGAAGGGTGCAAGGAAAGGCAGTTGGCGGAGGCGTTGGACTCGCCGTTGCTATGGATTACTGCATGGCAACAAAATTTGCTTCCATAAAATTATCCGAATTAAACATTGGCATTATACCAGCCGTTATAGAACCAGCTGTTGAGCGAAAAATTGGTTTATCAGCGTTTTCTCAAATGGCTTTAAATCCCGACGATTTCTTTTCGGCAGATTGGGCGAAAGAAAAAGGGCTATTCATGGAAGTGTTTGAAAGCATTGAATTGATGGACGAAGCCGTAGAAAATTTGGCAAATCGCTTGAAAATCTACAACCCAGAAGCCTTGTCTGAACTTAAAAAAATCCTGTGGAAAAATACCGACAATTGGGATGAGCTATTAACAGAAAGAGCGGAGATTAGTGGACGATTGGTTTTGAGTGAATTTACCAAGGAAAAATTAAAAAAGAATTAACTGATTGAGTATATTTGATAAAATAATTAAAAAATGAACATCCTCAGAAAATTAGGTTTCTTTTCCGCTTTCACCATTCCGTTATTTGCCATTGGTGGTTATTATTTAGGTGGTTGGTGGAATTTTTCTTCCATCATTATTACTTATCTCGGACTTCCAATTGCGGATTGGATTATTGGTAAAGATTCGGTAAATCCAGAAGAAAACACGGTTTCAGCCCTTTCAGAGGAACGGTTTTATCGTTTCACTACCTACGTGTGGACGTATGTGCAAGTGGCAGTAGTGTTTTGGGGAGCGTACGTGTTCGCTTACGGAAACCTTAATGAATGGTATTTCAAACTCGC
>JANXML010000185.1 GCA_025354645.1 Arcicella sp.
AAACGAAGCAATCCTTGTGGAATTGGCTAAAAATTTTAAAGCTAATTTTAGAAATTGAAAGAGTTTAAAATTGTTAGCATCAATCAAAAAGATTGCTTCGTTTCACTCGCAATGACAGCCATTTACAGCTATATTTCACGTAAACTTGGTCGCTTCACAAACTTCCCTTTCGCCTCACCCACAATTTTGTCATTATGATAAATTTTATTACCTCTCAAGAAAGTAGTTTTCACTTTTCCAGATAATTCCATTCCTTCAAAAACCGAATATCCTTGAGTTGACTCTGATTCCGAAGCTCTTACGGTGAAATTTTCATTTGGCTCAATCAAAACCAAATCAGCATCATAACCCAAAGCAATATCTCCTTTGTTTAAAACTCCGTAGCGTTTTGCAGGATTCCAACAAACTAATTCAGCCATGTGATTGAAGGACATTCCTCTTTTTGAACCTTCCGTAAACAATCCACTCAACAAATATTCTGTTCCTCCAAAACCTGATTTTGCCAAGAAAATATTGTCGGGTTGTTGATTATCAGTTTTAAATTCTTCTTTGCAACAAGCATGATCTGAACAAACCCAATCAATTTTACGCTCTAAAACCGCTTGCCACAATGCCTCCACATCTTCCCGTGGACGAATGGGTGGATTAACTTTTGCATGGCAACCACACTCGGCATCCACATCCAACAATAGGTGTCCAATCGTAACTTCTCGCTTGAAATTGATATGAGGGAAAGCCGCTTGCATCAACATTGCCGCTTCAATGGCTTTGTATGAAGTTAAGTGTAACAAGTTGATATTAGGCATATTAGTTTCATGTGCCAAATAAGAAGCAATGAAAATTGCCAAACCTTCTGAATGGGGAGGACGAGAAGCAGAATAGGCTCGCAGACCTGTTAAAGTGCCTTCTTCTTCTACGATTTTGGTGTAGGCAGACATGATTTCAGCGGTTTCGCAATGCAAACTTACAGAAATATATTCCTTCAATGCTGGAAAACGGTCGATGGCTTTTTTGACGGCTCGCATCACGAATTCAAAATGAGCAATATCGTATTTTTCATCTTCAGGAATCATCAAAAAATCTTTCTGTGAAGCCGAACGTCCGTGTAATCCGTGCGAACCATAGAACATAAAAATTTTAAACGATGATACGCCAAACTCCTCAATAAGCATCTCAATTTCGTTCAAGTGTTCTTTCATCATCGGGGCGAGGTGGTAGGCATAATCCACCCAAAAATTACCCTCAGAAACCGACAAAACTTCTGGAAAAAATTCTTTGTAGGGTCCAGTTTTGTTCAAATAATACTGCCCTGTTCTCATATAGTTAAGGCTACAAGTTACACCTCCCATAGCCGCCGCCTTACTTTCCGTAACAGCATCTTCTCCCAAAGGTGCATAAATCCCCGTGTGCATGTGAGCATCAACCAATCCAGGAAAACATAGCAAATTTAACCCATCAAATACTTCCAAAGCCTCTGATTCATCTATTTCAGGAGCTATTTTAACAAATTTTCCATCTTTAATTCCCAAATCAAGCAAATCAACGGAAGTCTTATTTGGGCGTACTACTCTGACATTTTTTACAAGTAAATCAAGTTTCATATTATTTCGAGTTGGTATTTCTTTTTAAATTTATGCAATAATTTTATTCAAAACAAATCCGTCAATCTCCTCTTCCGAATAGCCAAATTCCCTCAAAATTTCGGAGGTATTCTCCCCTATTTCAGGTGGGTTATGTTTGAGTAGAAACTCCGTTTCTTCCATTTCAAGCGGTATTTTGGGAAATTTAGTTTGAATTCCCCCTTGAATTGTAGTCTCAAATAAACTTCCTCCTTGATTAAGTTGTGGATCTTCAAATAAATCTTCGGGTCGAGCAATTGGGGCAACGGGAATTTCTGCTTGTTCACATTTTTGGATGATTTCAGATTTTGTAAAATCTTTCATTAATTCATCAACGGCTGGCAAAAACCAACCTCTTTCATCAATTCTACGGTTGTTGGTTTTGAGCCTTTCATCCATAAACCAATCATTTTTCTTAAAAGCTACGCAAAAACGTTCCCAATGTTTTTCGGAAATAATTCCCACAAAAACCTGTTCTCCGTCCTTACTTTCAAAAGTTTTATAAATACTCCACGCACTTACACGGGCGGGCATTGGAGGTACTGGTACGCCAGTAAGGGCAGAAACTGCCATGTGTTGTCCCATCAAAAAAGCAGTAGTTTCAAATAATGCAGATTTTACAAACTTCCCTTTACCAGTCATTTCTCGTTCATAAAGGGCTGACAATGTGCCAATTACGCCAAACATACCCCCCGTAATGTCAACAACTGACGTTCCTGCACGCAGGGGTTGCCCAACGGGTCCAGTCATGTAGGCAAGTCCGCCCATCATTTGAACGACCTCATCCATGGCGTGACGTTTTTCATAAGGTCCAGACAAAAAACCTTTTAAGGAACAATATACTAATGATGTGTTAATTTTTGATAATGCTTCATACCCAAAACCCAACCGCTCCATCGTTCCTGGTCCAAAATTTTCGATTAATACATCGGTAGTTTTGATCATTTTGAGGATAATCTCACGACCTTTTTCTGATTTGATATCAATGGCAAGGCTTTTTTTATTTCGATTATAAAAAGAATGATAACCAATGCCAAAGCCTTTCAAACGACGGGTGGAATCACCTTCAAGCGGTTCAATATGGATGACTTCTGCCCCTAAATCTGCCATAATTAGTCCTGCAGCGGGACCCATTACGGCATGAGTAAATTCAAGTACTTTAATATTTTGTAGTGGTAAATTTTTCATTAAAGTTGATCTAATTTTTTCATTAAAAGGTTTTGCTAAATTACATACTTTTAGAAGAAAAATTCAAAACAGAAAAAAAACATAAGATTTTATTACCTTTAATACAAATATTTAGAACATTAGAAAATCTGTTTAAAATCCTGAAGGCATATCAATAAAAAATTAAAACCACTATCATGAAAAACGAATTCTTCTTCCAAATAGCCATTAGCCAAGCACAAATTGAATTTGCCAATCAAATAGTTGACTATTCTTTGGCAAATCATCCAATTACAGATATTTTTAAAAATGACCCAAATGGCAAAGAAAGGAAAAAAGAATTTAGATTCACGGGATCTCTTGGTGAAATAGTTTTTGCGGATGCCTACGGATTACCACGACCGACACGTTCATTTGGAGCTATTGATGGGCAAGATTTTGGACAAGATTTTGTGTTGCAAATTGATGGCCAATTAAAATCATTTGATGTGAAATCAATGAGTAGAAAAAATAATAATTTTCGAGAAAATTATGTGCTTAACTTGCCAGCCTACCAAATGCGAAGAACGAATGTTGTTACTGATTACTATTTCTGTATAAGTATTCATCAAGTTGATAATCAGTACATTGCATCATTTTTAGGCTTCGTTTCTAAGATTGATATAGAACAGAGTACGATTGGAATATTGTACAAAGGTGGTACAAAAAGAATAAAGGATGATGGTGGAAGTTTTAGTTTTCAAAGAGATACCTATGAAGTGGATTTTAAAGATATTACAAATCCCTTTGTGAATGATAAAATTGAACTTATGAATTTATTCGAACGAAAAAAAATGTTACCACCATTCTTGAAAAGGTGATATTTTAATTAAAAAATTCAGTTCTACCCATTATCTTAGCAAATCAAGCCTTAAACTATTTTCAATGCAAAAATCGAAACTCTTTTTCCCAATTCTAATCTTATTTATTCTTGCCTTAGCGGGATCTTTATACTGGTTTGAAAATCAAGAAGCAAATCCAGAAGAAAATCAATATATTGCCCTTCCAGATAGTTTGGTGCAACAATTAGCCCAGAAAGATTCAACAGAGAAAGCGAATTTCTTGAATGCCACTCTTCCCAAAATGGGTGAAGTCATGAAGCAAAATGAATTATTTTTTGAACAGAAAAAAGATGACTATAATTTCCAACTTTACAGGGATTCATTAGGTGTTAAATTAGTCGTTTCGATTGGTACGAAGATTATGGGTGAAACCCGAGATAAAAGTTTAGTAAATATTTCAAAAGCCGAGACAAGTGACTTAAATACAGATGGTTATCCCGAAATTTTGATTTACACGAAAAATAAGAATAAACTCGAATTTACTGGTTTTGAAGTTGAAAATGGCTTACAAAAATTCACGCTTCCCCCTTTGATGGGCAGACAGTCATTTGGGTATGCAGGACGTGATACTTTGTTCGTCGAAAACAATAATCTGCTCAGGCGTTTTCAATTTAGAAATGCTCAATTCTCAACTTTCCCATCGGGTACTCGCACCTGTGAATATTCATTAAGTCATGATTTGAAATTTTTAATGGTTCGGACATTAGATACTGAATAAAACAATTGTTAAAGTTTGATTTATTGAATTGTTGACAGGAATTCAAATTTAATTAATTCAATAAATCAAACTTCAACAAATAAATATATGTCCCACAAAATAATAAAAGCCACTCCATCAGACCATAAAATTCTTTCAGATTTATGTTACCAAATTTATCCACAAACCTATTCAAATTGGTGGTATGATAGTGGAAAGTGGTTTATGGAAGTGATGTACAATCCTGATAAAATGCTGATTGAATTGGAGGATAAAAATACTGAATTTTACTTTTTAACCTTAAACGAAGACATAATTGGTTATTTGAAAATAAATCATTCATTTAAAAATGAGACCGATAGTTTAGAAATTGAACGTTTATACATAAATCAAACGCATACTGGACAAGGTTTGGGAAACAAATTGTTAAATTTTGGGGTCGAAATTGCTCGTACATTGAATAGAAAAACCGTATATTTAAAAGTAATGGCTTCAGGAAACAGCACAATTAAATTTTATGAAAAAAATGGATTTGAAACAATTAACTCAGAATTATTGCCTTTTGAATTACTGAAATCAGAATTCAGAACCATCAATACAATGAAAAAAATATTATAAATTACCTCACAATGGAAAAAATGCGTTCACAAAATTGGTTCGGAAAAACTGGAAAAGACGGTTTTATTTATAGAGCATGGATGAAAAATCAGGGCATCCCAGATGATATGTTTGATGGTCGCCCTGTCATCGGTATTTGCAATACTTGGTCGGAACTTACACCCTGCAATGCTCACTTCAGAGATTTGGCAGAATCAGTAAAACGTGGAGTTTATGAGGCTGGGGGGTTTCCTGTTGAGTTTCCTGTGATGTCGTTGGGTGAAACTCTGATAAAACCAACAGCCATGCTCTACCGCAATTTAGCAAGTATGGATGTTGAAGAATCCATTCGTGCGAATCCAATTGACGGGGTAGTTTTATTATGTGGATGTGATAAAACAACGCCTTCGCTCGTCATGGGTGCGTGTTCGGTGGATATACCTACACTGGTAATTTCTGGTGGACCTATGTTGAAAGGGCATTGGCGAGGGAAAGATATTGGCACATCGGACGTTTGGCGTTTTGATGAAGCCTTCAAATTGGGAGAAATTAACGAACAACAATTCACAGAAGCCGAAGGTTGCATGGCTCGCACACAAGGGCATTGTGCCGTGATGGGAACCGCCTCAACGATGGCAACGATGGTTGAAGCCTTGGGACTTTCATTACCGAATAATGCGGCAATTCCTGCGGCTGATGTGCGTAGAAAAGTAATTTCTCAATTGTCAGGTCGTAGGATTGTGGAGATGGTGAAAGAAGACTTGAAACTCTCAAAAATCTTGACTCGGGAGGCTTTTGAAAATGCTATTATGGTTAATGCCGCCATCGGAGGTTCAACAAATTTTGTGATTCATCTTTTGGCAATTGCGGGTAGAATTGGTGTTGAATTAAACATGGATGACTTCGATAAATTTTCAGATAATATACCTCTCTTGGCTAATTTGCAGCCTTCAGGTTCATTTTTTATGGAAGATTTATACTATGCAGGAGGATTACCAGCAGTAATTAAAGAGATGAAAAATGTTCTTCACAACGACGCTTTAACTGTAAACGGAAAGGGAATTGGGGCGAACTCTGAAAGTGCTGAGGTGTTTGATAGAAATATTGTGGCAACAATGGAGGCACCTTTTAAGGAACATTCAGGAATTGCGGTGGTCAGAGGGAATCTTGCTCCAAACGGTGCAGTGATAAAACCTTCTGCTGCAACACCAGCTTTGATGACACATCGTGGAAAAGCCGTAGTATTTGAAACTATTGAAGATTATCATGCAAGAGTGGAAGACCCCGATTTAGACATTGATGAAAACTCAATCATGGTTCTCAAAAACGTTGGACCAAAAGGGTATCCAGGAATGGCAGAAGTTGGAAACATGGGAATTCCGAAGAAATTATTAGAAAAAGGTATTCATGATTTAGTTAGAATTTCAGACGGCAGAATGTCTGGAACAGGATTTGGAACGGTTGTTCTTCATGTATCACCCGAAGCAGCAGATGGGGGAAATTTAGCTTTGGTTCAAGATGGGGATTATATCAGTTTAGACGTTCCAAACCGAACATTAAATTTAGAAGTTTCTGATGAAGAGTTATTTGAAAGACGTAAAAATTGGCAAGCAATTGATTTGGGGGTTACTCGGGGATATGTCAGTATGTACATCAAACACGTTGAACAGGCACATTTGGGGGCGGACATGGACTTTTTAAAAGGGAAGTCTGGAAGTATTGTTTCGAGAGATTCTCATTGATTTCAATCTAAACGTTAGAGCAAATTTGTGGTTCACTTTTTTGTTTAGAAGAAATTTGTAGATTTGTATATTAAAGAAATACCAATTTGAAAACAACCCAATACCAAATTATAATTGTCGGAGCTGGCAGTGCAGGAATGTGCTGTGCCATTCGTGCTGCCGAACGTGGACTTCATGTTTTAGTTATAGAAAAAGATACTTTTGTTGGAGGAACTTTACACCTCACTGCAGGGCATTTGAGTGCAGGTGGAACTCGACGACAAAAATTCAAAGACATAGAAGATTCTCCACAAAATCATTACGATGAAGTGATGAAAATTAGTCAACATACTGCCAATCCCGAAATCGTTAAATTAGCAACCGAACTTGCTCCAAAAACAGTTGATTGGTTAGAAGACAATGGCTTTAAATTTGCCACAGAAACTCCCGCAATTATCTACGGACACGCCCCATACACAACTCCACGTACTTATTGGGGTAACCAAGACTATGCAGGAGGTCGTATTGCCACGGCAGGAATTACTATTTTCAACACCCTAAAACCAATTTGGGATAAGTTTGTTGAAGAAGGAAAAATAAAAATTTTGTTAGAGCATAAATTAACCAATCTTCTTAAAATTGATAATAGAGTTGTCGGAGTAAAAGTTCTTCATCAAGGAAATGAACAAATATTTCATGGGTTAAATATTGTGCTGACAACGGGAGGATACGCTTCAAATCCTGATTTTTTTAAGAAAGTTACCCCAGAACATCCAAGATTAATTTCAACAGCAAGAGAAACTTCAACGGGCGATGGAATTATTGCTGCCCAAGCCATCGGAGCAAAATTTCAAGGGGCGGAAATGCACAATTCAACTTTGGGAGGAATTGAACTTGAACCAATGTCTGGACGTACGGATTTCTGGAAATATTGGGCAAGGGTTTCAAATTCTATTGATAGAAAGCCAAGAGAAATTTACGTCAATGAACAAGCAGAAAGATTCATTAACGAAGACGAATCAAACCCCGATGTTAGAGAAAAATTAGTCCATAAACAAACTGGACGCAGATTTTGGCTAATTTTTGATGAAATAGCCCTCATGGCAGGTGCATCAATTATCCCACAGTGGACTCAAGAAAAAATCAAAGCAGAATGCCAAAATGAAAAGGCAATGTGGATGGCAAGTTCAATAACAGAATTAGCTCAAAAAATTGGTTTAGATTCAGGTAAATTGAATGATACAGTTACTAAATTTAATGATAATTGTAAAAATAAAATTGATTCAGATTTTGGCAGAAATTTAACCAATTTAGAAGTCGTTTTCCCAATAGAAAAGGCACCATTTTATGCCATATTGACGTATGCGTATTCGTTAATAACTTTTGGCGGATTAGCGACCAATAACAAATTGCAAATCCTAAATGAGGATAATTTACCAATTGAAGGTTTGTACGCTGCTGGAGAAATTATGGGTGTTTCCTCAACCAGCGGCAATGCTTTTTGTGGAGGAATGGTTCTGACTCCAGCATTAAGTTTTGGAAAATATTTGGGTGAAACATTGTAAGGATAGAACGCCGATGATTCCGACGCCTTCGGCAACGCAGATTTTCACAGATTTTTCGGTAAATTAATCCATTAGCTGGGTAAACTATTGGAAAGACGTTCATTTAAAATATTTGTAATAAACATAGAAAATTATTTCTTAAAAATCTGCGTAAATCTGCGTTGCGAAGCATCTGCGTCATCTGCGTGCCATTATTAATCCACATGATTCATATAGAAGAACAAGGAACAAGGGACGGATTTCAAGTTGAAGCCGTACATATTCCAACAGATTTGAAAATAAAATGGATTGAACAAGCCGTCGAAGCTGGGGTGAAACGTATTCAAATGTCGTCTTTTGTTCATCCGAAGTTGGTTCCTCAATTGGCTGACGCTGAGGCTGTTTGTGCAGGGGTTACTAAAAAAGAAGGAGTAATTTATAGCGGTTTGGTTTTGAATGTTAAGGGCGTTGAAAGGGCAATTAAAGCAGGTTTAAATCATGTAGCAATTTCGATGTCGGCGAGCGAAACCCATAGTCGCAAAAATACCAATAAATCCATTGAAGAATCATTGACTGAATTTGCTGAAATGGCGAGGATTGCAAAAGTTGCTGGAATGACCGTTAGAGGAGGAATTCAATGTGCTTTTGGATGTCGTTATGAAGGTAAAATTTCAGAACAATTTGTCATTGATTTATCCAAGCGTCACCTTGATTTAGGCATTGATGAATTATCTTTGGCAGACTCTACGGGTATGGGAAATCCAGTTCAGTTGAAAAGGATTATGTCTCAAATAGTGCCATTGGCAGGGAATTTGCCAGTAATCCTACACTTGCACGATACAGAAGGGAAAGGAATTGCAAATATGATTGCCGCCATTGAAAGTGGTGTGAATCATTATGATACTGCTTTTGGAGGTTTAGGTGGTTGCCCATTCATTAAAGGAGCAACTGGAAATATTGCTACCGAAGATGTTATCCATTGTCTTCATCAAATGGGGTACGAAACTGGAATTAATAACTTGAAAATGATAAAATTGGCAAAAGAAGTAGAATCATTTTTAGGTAGAAAATTACCTGGAAAAATAAAAGAAATCTGACTTTCTTAGCAATTAGTTTTCTCGATTTTTACAATATTTAATTACCATTAAACAATAATTAATTTTGCAAACAATAACAGAAAAAATATTATCAACCCATGCTGGCAAAAAAGTTTATGCCGGTGAACTATCAGTTGTTCGAGTTGATGGAATTATGGCATCTGACACCACGGCACCTTATGCAATTAAAGCATTTGAAGCAATGGGAGGCGTAAAATTATGGGATTCAGAAAAATGTACTTTTGTTATTGACCATGCTTCACCAGCTCCAAATGAAAGAATCGCAAATCTTCATAAATTTATGCGAGATTTTGCGGTTGAACAAAACATTAGATTGTTTGACGTAGGAGAAGGAATTTGCCATCAGTTAATTGTTGAACGGGATTTAGTTCGTCCAGGGCAAATATTTATTGGGGCAGATTCTCACACTTGTACCTATGGTTCACTTAATGCCTTTGCAACAGGCGTTGGCTCATCGGACTTGGCTGCTGTAATGCTTACTGGAAAAATTTGGTTGAAAGTACCTGAAACAATTAAGGTAATTTATACAGGGATTCTACCCAAAAATATCGTCGCAAAAGATTTAATTTTAGCCTTAGAAAAGATATTGGGCATTGATGGAGCAACTTATCAAACCCTTGAATTTCATGGAGAAATAGTCGAAAAGTTAAGTTTGGCAAGTCGAATGACAATGGCAAATATGGCAATAGAAATGGGTGCAAAGGCAGGAATTTTCACGCCAATTGGTTTAGAATTACCGTATGCTTGGACTCCAACTTTTGCAGATGAGGGTGCGAAATACATACGAATCATTGAAATTGATGTAACAAATCTACAATCACAAATCGCTTTTCCAAACTCACCAGATAACGTGCATGACGTTCAAAAAGCATTAGGTACGCCAATTCAATACGCTTTTATTGGTACTTGTACAAACGGTCGTTTAGATGATTTGCATGAGGTTGCAGACATTTTAAAAAATAAAAATGTTGCAACAGGAGTGAGACTTTTAATTGCTCCTGCGTCTAAACAAGTGTTTATAGATGCCATGAACGATGGGACAGCACAAATTCTAATGCAAGCGGGTGCAACTTTCCTGCCATCGGGTTGTGGTCCTTGCGTTGGCTCACATTTAGGTGTCCCTGGCGATGGTGAAACTGTAATTTCTTCAGGAAACCGAAATTTTAAAGGTAGAATGGGAAATCCAAATGCACAAGTATATTTAAGCTCTCCTTCGATAGTGGCGAAATCTGCTTTAAAAGGCGTAATTTCAAATGAATAATTTATTAGAATTATACTATTTTTTCAGTTTTTTCTCGTTAGATTTGTATGAGGTTTTTTGGTTAAATATTCGATAACATACGAATTTTTAGTCTAAATTCAAGATTTTTATCTTTCCCACTATCATCCGCCAATAATTATAATCCTTTTAATACCATATAAACAAACATGAAATTTTATAAATTTCTTCTCTTCTTCTTATTAAAGACGAGTGCATCGAACGCTCAATACTTAGAATTTTCTCCTGATAAAGCTCCCTTAAATTGGTTTAATCTTGATTTTGCTGAAAACGGTGTCAGGGGTATCAGTACTGAAAGGGCGTATCGTGAATTTCTAAACAAAAAGACATCCAAAACTGTCATTGTGGCTATTATCGACTCGGGCGTTGATATCAACCATGAAGATTTAAAGGGAAATATTTGGGTAAATAATAAGGAAATTCCAGACAATGGAATTGATGATGATAAAAATGGTTACATTGATGACATTTATGGTTGGGATTTTTTAGGTGGAAAAGATGGAACTGATATTGCTCGTGAAACCATGGAAGTTACTCGTGAGTTTGGACGATTGAAACGTATATACCAATATATTCAAGACATCGCAAGTTTATCTCCTGCCATGAAAATTGAGTATGATTTATACAAAAAATATAAAGCAAAATATGAAGCCAAAGTTCAAGAACTCCAAGAACAAGGACCTTTCGTCATTAAATTATACGAAAAATACATAGATTCAAAACTGGTTCTTTCATCCTATTTGAAAGTTAAAGATGTTACAAAAGAAGAATTAAGTAAAGTAACGAACAAAGAACCAGAAGATGTTAAGAAAGCCAAAAGAGTATTTGAATTATTAGAACAAATAGGTCAAGATGAAGAGAAATTAAAAGAGGCTTATGAATATTATGATGCTCAATTCAAATATGGTATCAATTTGTCTTTTAATCCTCGTGGAATTGTTGGAGATGATGTTGATAATGTAAACGACAGAGATTATGGCAATAATGAAGTAAAAGGACCTGATGCACGTCATGGAACGCACGTAGCTGGAATTGTAGCAGCGAATCGCAATAATTCTTTAGGTATTTTAGGGGTTGCAGGAAATGTAAAAATCATGACAATCCGAGCAGTCCCAGAAGGAGATGAACGTGATAAGGACGTTTCAAATGCTATTAGATATGCAGTAGATAATGGAGCAAAAATCATCAATATGAGTTTCGGGAAATCAGTTTCTCCACAAAAACAAGCCGTTGATGAAGCGGTTAAATACGCACAGTCAAAAGGTGTTTTGTTAATTCATGCTGCTGGTAATGAAAATGAAAATATTGATATAAATGAGAATTATCCATCCAAAAAATTTGCCGACGGAAAACAAGCAGAAAATTGGTTAGAAATTGGTGCAACTTCTTGGATGCAACCACCAAGTTCAGTAGCGGAATTCTCAAATTATGGACACAAAACGGTTGATGTATTTGCACCAGGAGTAGATTTGAAATCAACGGTTGTAGGTTCGCAATACGAAGATTTAAGCGGAACAAGTATGGCTGCACCCGTAGTGACGGGTTTAGCAGCATTATTAATGTCGTATTATCCTGATTTTGATTATAGAAAAATTAAACAAATTATACTTAATTCATCCATTAAATTACCAAAACAAAAAGTTTCACAACCTGGAACGGGTGAATTAATTGATTTTAGTTTGTTGTCGTTAAGTGGTGGGATTGTCAATGCTTATGAAGCAGTTAAATTAGCAGAAGAAGAACAGAAAGCCTTAACCAGGAAATAGAGGATAATTAAAAATTAAAAATGTAGAATTAAAAATTCACAACACTAAGATATGCTATTGCAATTTTTGAATTTTAAACTATTTATAATTTTTAACTTATAATTTTTAATTAAAAAATGACTTTCGTTTACGGAGATAATATTGATACTGACAGAATTATCGCAGGAAAATATACGAAGACCCTCGATATGAATTCCTTAGCAGAACACGTTTTGGAGGATTTGGACCCAAATTTTAAAACGCAAGTAAAACAAGGGGATTTTTTAGTTGGAGGTGAAAACTTTGGTTGTGGTTCTTCTCGTGAACAAGCCCCCATTGCCTTAAAATTAGCGGGTATTTCAGTTGTGATTGCAAGTTCATTTGCCAGAATATTTTTTAGAAATTCAATTAATATTGGTTTGCCCGTTTTGGAAATAAAAAACCATGATATACAATCAGGAGACAAAATTGAAGTTGATTTGACTTATGGAGAAGTTAGGAATTTAACAAAAAATAAATCTTATTTTTCATCTTCAATGCCCGAAGTAATGATAGATATTTTGAATGAAGGAGGTTTAGCTAACTACCTAAAAAAATATGGAGATTATCAATTGTGATTAACAAATAATTACTTAATAAAAATGCGAAACTTTTGAAAAGTTTCGCATTTTTGTTTTATTTTTTAAAAATATGAGATAAAATCTTAAAGGAAATTAATCATTATATTTATAGAAAAAACCCTAATCTTCTCTTAAAATGTCAACAAATCCAATCTTTATCCTAACCATTTTGTTCCTAAACATCGTAATTGCAGAATGGCTGAATGGGAAAAAGTTTTTCAATCATTTAGGTACGGGGCTGTTGGTGATAATCATTACTGCGATGGTTGCTAATTTGGGTATCATCCCTGC